>NZ_CP032828.1:300000-600000 GCF_003660165.1 Sphingomonas paeninsulae | reverse complement strand
CCAGAACACGCGCATGCGCGTCATCTCAAACAATCTGGCAAACGTGAACACGACCGGTTTCAAGCGGGATCGCGCCAATTTCGAGACGCTGGCCTATCAGTCGATCACGACACCAGGAGCACCTTCATCGGCCGACAACAAATATGCTGTGGGTCTCTCCCTCGGCTCGGGCGTCAAGATGACAGGAACCGCCAAGATCGACACGCAAGGATCATTCACGACAACCGACAATGCCCTCGACCTCGCAGTCGAGGGTGCAGGATATTTCCAAGTCCAGACTCCCGACGGCAAGACCGCCTACACGCGCGCGGGCAATTTCAGCAGGTCTTCAGAGGGAGCGATCGTAACCTCGTCGGGTTTGCCGGTCCTGCCTCCTATTACCATCCCGAACGGGGCGTCGTCGATCACCGTCGGGACCGATGGAACCGTATCAGCCACCGTCGATGGTGCGGTCTCCGAACTTGGCAAGATCGAGACCGCACGGTTCGTCAATCCCGCCGGTCTTGAATCAGTCGGTGGTAATTTGCTGCTCGAAACACCCGCGAGCGGCGCGCCTCAGGCGGGCGCGCCCGGTGTCGATGGCCGCGGCAATATCCAATCGGGCTCGCTCGAAGCCTCAAACGTCAATGTCGTTGAAGAGTTGGTCGACATGATCGAAACCCAACGTGCGTATGAGGTCAATTCCAAGATGATCAGCGCGACCGATGAAATGCTGAAATATGTCAATCAACAGCTCTAGGCCTGCAGCCATGGTCGCGGCACTGACCCTCCTCACCGGGGGCAAGGCCCCTCCCCAAGATTTCGGACCCACGCTGGCAAGCCGCCCCCTCATAACACCCGCCAACGGCGCTATTTTCCAGGCATCGGGAGGCTATTCGGCGTTAACCAGTGGCGCGCGCGCAGGCGCGGTGGGCGACATCCTCACGATCGCGCTCGTCGAGCGAACGCAGGCGACCAAGTCGGCGACGCAGACGGCAGGACGCGACGGCAGCATCGGTCTCAACCCGCCAACCTCGGGACCGCTCGCCTTGTTCAGCGGATCCGACGTCGCCATGAGCGGTTCACAGGCGTTCAAAGGCGCGGGCCAGGCCGCACAGTCAAACGCTCTGACTGGCGAAATCAGCGTCACTGTCGTTGCGGTCTATCCCAATGGCACGATGCTCATCCGCGGCGAGAAGAATGTGACGCTCAATCGCGGCGACGAAACCATCCGCCTTTCAGGGCTGGTACGCCTCGTCGACATCGGTCCCGACAACCGTATTCCATCGACACGCGTCGCCGACGCCAAGATTACCTATACCGGCAAGGGAGAAGTCGCCCGCGCCAGTCGGCAAGGCTGGCTGCAAAAAGTCTTCAGTATCGTGAGCCCATTCTAATGCGCTATTTTCTTGCTTTCATCGCTCTTGTCGCGACCCCGGCACTCGCCGACCGGATCAAGGACCTGGGAACATTTCAGGGCATCCGCGAAAATCAGCTGACCGGCTATGGCCTGGTCGTTGGGCTCGCAGGCACGGGCGACGACAGTCTCGACTATGCTACCCAGGCTATGCGCGGCGTGGTCAGCCGCTTCGGCCTGACGCTTCCGGCTGGCGTAAATCCGGCGCTCAAAAATGCGGCTGCGGTGCTCGTTACCGCCGAACTTCCGCCCTTTGCCAAACCCGGACAGCGGCTCGATATCACGGTTTCGGCGCTCGGCAAGGCCAAGTCGCTGCGCGGTGGCACGCTCATCATGCTGCCGCTACGTGGCGCGGATGGCGAAATCTATGCGATGGCGCAGGGCAATCTTGCGGTTGGCGGCCTGGGTATTGAAGCTGCCGATGGATCGAAGCTCACCGTCAACGTTCCGAGCGCCGGACGCATCCCCGGCGGGGCAACAATCGAACGGACGGTGGAAAGCGGTTTTGCCACCGCGCCCGGACTCCAATTTGACCTGTCCGAAGCCGACCTGACAACCGCACAGCGCGTTGCCGACGTCATCAATCTGCGGCTCGGTGGCAGTCGCGCACATGCCATCGACGGTGTGTCGATTGCGATCGATGCCCCCATGGGCGCAACCGCGCGTGCCGCGCTAATGTCGACCATCGAAAATATCGACGTCAAACCGGCGGATGCGCCTGCGCGCGTTATCGTCAACGCCCGAACCGGCACCGTCGTCATCAACGGTGCAGTCAGGATATCGCCAGCAGCGGTTTCACATGGCAAGCTGACAGTGCGTGTCGATGAGGATCCGAGGGTGATTCAGCCCGCACCTTTCTCGCAAGGCCAGACCGCGATTCAACAATCCAGCACAATAGCCGTTGAAGAGACCAGGAACCCCATGTTCAAACTCGCTCCAGGAGCTTCGCTCAGTGATATTGTGGCTGCGGTCAACAAGATCGGCGCATCGCCGGCCGACCTTGTCGCCATCCTCGAAGCGCTGAAGCAGGCCGGTGCCATGAAAGCGGAGTTAATCGTGCTATGATCGCGCCAGTATCCAAAGCAGCAGCAACAGTTGCGGCAACGCCGCTGGTCAAGGCGGCCAAATCCTTCGAAGCTGTCTTTTTACGTCAGATGATCGGAGCGATGCGCAGCCCGTCGCTTGGTGAGGACGTGTTCGGTTCGAATGCAAGCAACCAGTTTCGCGACATGTCCGATGCCAGGCTGGCGGATTCAATGGCGGGAAAATTCGGGATCGCGCAGATGCTTGAAAAACAGTTTAAGGATCAAGCGAAATGAGCGGCGATCTGCTTGCGATCGGCGCTTCCGCAATCCGCGCCTACCAGACGGCACTCGGGGCCGTCGGTGACAATGTCGCCAATGCCCAAACTGTTGGATATGCGCGCCGCACAACGCAGCTCACCGAAGGTAACGCGAGTTCGAAGCCCAATATTCTATATACGAATTCGACTTTTTTCGGCGGGGTGGATGTCGCAGCGATCAATCGCGCAACCGACATGTTTCGCACCAGTGAGTCTCGAATCGCGGCATCGGCGCACGGCTCGGCGGCGGCGATTTCGAACTGGATGACCGTTGCCGAAAACGGACTGGACGATAGCGCGACAGGCGTTGGCGCTTCGCTTGCCCAGGTTTTCGCAGCGGGCAACACGCTCGCTGCAGATCCGGCATCGCGGTCCTCGCGCAGTGCGTTTCTGACGAGCATAACCCAGACTGCCCAGGTCATAAGCACCAGCGCGGGCGACCTTCAGCGCGCCTCGGTCGGCATTGGCGATGCAACCCGCGTCGCTGTCGACGCGCTCAACGCAAGTATGAGCAGCTTGGCAACCGTCAACCTAGCGATCCGGCATACGCCGCCGGGAACGACAGGGTATAACGAGCTGTCCGATCAGCGTGACAATTTAATCGACACGATCGCACAGCGCCTTGACGTGACCGTGACGGTCGCCCCCGACGGTTCGGCAACACTCGCCAGTGGAAACCAGCCTTTGGTTACAAACGGCACCGCCGCGCAGATGCTTGCAGTCACAGCCTCCGACGGGCGGCTCAGCTTCAGTATCGCCAACACCCCGTTCACGCCGATAAGCGGCGAACTTCAGGGGTTGGCGACAGCTGCCAACACCGTTGCGGACCGGCGCGCATCGCTCGACACCGTTGCCAGTGACCTCACCACAGCGCTCAACCAGTGGCAGGCGACAGGGCAAACGCCGGCCGGGACGCCCGGCGTCGCTCTGCTCACGACAACCGGTGGGGCCCTTGGTCTCAGCGCAACGGTATCCAATCCCGATCTTGTCGCAGCGGCAACGACCGGTGCTGCCAATGGTAACGCCCTTGCGCTGTCAGATCTGCGTGCATCAAGCGGCGTCGAGGCAAGTTGGGCAAACATCGTGAGTGCTCAGGCGCAAACGACGGCGACTGCGAAAACGGCTGAAGCCTCGACCGCCGCGCGGCAGAGCACCGCCGACGCAGCACGCGATAGCGTTGAAGGCGTCGATCTCGATCGTGAAGCCGCCGACATGCTGCGATTTCAGCAGGCCTATCAGGCGGCCGCGCGAGTCATTCAGGCGGCCAAAGATACAGTCGACGCCATCATGAAGATCAGCTGATGATAAATGGAACACGCTTTCGCATCGATACCGACATTGCGCGCCAGACGGCCCTGTCAGCGCGTATCGCCCGCGGGCAGTCGGATATCTCCACAACCATGCGGTTGCAGAGCGCCTCGGACGATCCTGCAGCATCCGCACGGATTGCGGTGCTGCGCGGAGAGGCTATCGACGCGGTCGCCTGGAAAACGAACATCGGTGCGGCGACCGCGCTCGCAGCAAGAGTCGACAGCAATCTAGGCAACGTCGGTACGCTATTGGTGCGCGCACGCGAACTGGTGACGAGCGGCGCAAGCGACACGCTCAGTACTTCAGACCGCGCGTCCATCGCATCCGAATTGGCGAATCTCGCGGACCAGATCGACGGTCTTTCGGCTGAAACCGATTCCAGCGGAGCCCGGCTCTATCCGAGCGGCGCGGCTTTGCAGATCCCCATGGGTAAAAACCTGACGCTAACCGCTACGACGACCGTGAGCGATGCGTTTACTGTGACGCTGCCATCCGGGGCGCTCGACATTGCAACGATTCTGCGCAATGCGGCGGCCGCCATGTCGGGGTCCACTGCGGCGCGGGCCGCGGCGGTTAGCGATGTTGGTGCCGCATCGGACCATATTTCGGCCGTCAATGGCGAACAAGGTATGCGCGCGGCGCGCATCGACGCGGTCGCAAATCGGCTCACAACCGTATCGACCAATGGTACCGAAGAGCTTTCCTCGCTCCAGCAAACCGACGTCGCCGCGACAATTGCGCATATCTCGGCCGACCAACTCAGCCTCAACGCCGCACAGGCCATTTTCGCCAAGGTCAACAAGCAGACGCTTTTCGACCTTATTGGATAGGCTGAAGCGAGCATCGGTACACAAGATCGATCCCATTCCTAAAGTTTGGCGGCGTCCGTCCGTTAATTAAGACACGCTCAACGCTTTCAATTCAGCACAAGGACCAACGCTTCATGTTTCCAGCCATTGGCCTTCTCGTTCTGCTGGCGATGGTTTTTGGCGGTTTCGCAATCACCGGCGGCAATCTGATGCCTGTGTTAGAGGCGCTGCCGCACGAGATGTTGATCATCGGGGGTGCCGCCGCCGCATCGCTGATCACCGGCAATTCAGGTGCTCAGCTGAAGGCGCTTGGTGGCGGCGTGGCCAAGATCTTCAAAGGTCCTTCCTGGAAGAAGCAGGACTATCTCGACACTATTTTTCTTGTATCGCGCCTCATGAAGATGCTCAGGATTGAGGGACCTGTCGCCGTAGAGCCGCATATCGAGGATCCTAACGCATCGACCATCTTCAACGAGTATCCGCGGTTGCTGAAAGACAAAACGCTTATTCATCTAATCACCGACACGCTACGCCTTGTTGTTATATCTTCCGGGCTGCTCGATCCACACGCGGTCGAAGACGTCATGGATAATGCGATCAAAACGCATCACCACCAAGCGATGGGTCCAGCCGACAATCTTCAAAATCTGGCCGATGCCCTTCCCGCGCTCGGAATCGTCGCCGCAGTGCTCGGCGTCGTAAAAACGATGGGATCGATCGATCAGCCGCCCGCCGTTCTTGGAGCGATGATCGGCTCAGCGCTTGTCGGCACGTTCCTAGGTGTGCTTCTGGCTTATGGCGTTGTGGGACCATTTGCGACCAAGGCGCGAGCCGTCCTTGAAGAGGATGGTGCGATCTATGGCGTGGTCAAACAGATTATCGTCGCTTCGCTTCATGGACATCCGCAGGCACTGGTCATTGAAGCCGCGCGCTCGGGTCTGGCGCACAGTGTTCAGCCGAGCTTTGCTGAGGTATTTGATGGTATGCGCGGAAAATAATGGCCAAGCCACCTGTCAAACGCGGGGTTAACGAACCGCCCGTCCGCCCGATCATCGTCAAGAAGATCATCGAGGCCCCGCATGCTGGGCACCATGGCGGCGCGTGGAAAGTCGCTTATGCAGATTTCGTAACGGCGATGATGGCATTTTTCCTGTTGATGTGGCTCCTCGGGGCGACAACCGAGAAGCAACGCAAGTCGATCGCTGACTACTTCTCGCCAACGCTTGTCGAGATGCGCCAGAACAGCGCGGGTTCGAACGGGCCGTTTGGCGGCGATTCAATTACGGCAAAAGACAATTACCCCAATCGCGCCAGTGGCGTCGGCAATCGCTCAATCACGATCCCCAAGGATTCGACGGGCGGTGCGAACATCATGGGCGGCGACCCAAAGGCCGCCGACCGCAAAAGATTTGAAGACCTGAAGCGCGCGCTTCAGGTCAGGATCGATTCCAAGGCCGGAATGAAGCGGCTCCTGAAAAATATCCGCTTCACCGATACGCGTGACGGCCTTCGCATCGACATCGTCGATGAAGCCGATTTCGCGATGTTCGCCTCTGGAACCGATCAACTGTCTCCGCAAGCGCGCGATCTTGTATCCGAAGTCGCCAAAGTCGTCGCCGATGTGCCGAACGATCTGATCGTGCGGGGCCATACAGATTCAATTCCCTATGGCGTCCGTGGTACAAGAAACAACTGGACGCTTTCGACCGCACGCGCCGAAGCCACGCGGCAAGCTCTTCTTCTGGCCGGCGTGGCAGCGCCGCGCTATGCGCGGATCGAAGGCGTCGCCGACCGCGAGCCCTATGTACCTTCAGATAGGCTCGATCCTCGCAACCGGAGAATGTCGATCACCCTGACCTGGTCACGGTGACCTGAAGGGCAAAACCCGAAAATCCTTAAAGGTGCTAACGTCCAAACAGTGGTATTTTGCAAGAACCGCCCGCCAATCCGGGGAAAATAAACCGATTAGGGGCAAATTTACGCCCTGCCCTTGCGCCACTCGACCACGGTTTTCCCATCAAAAAAGCGGCTGAGTGCGATAATTTGTGAATCCCAGATGTTAACCATCCCCGTATTGGGGCGATTCCGAAAGGTTTTGTCATCCTTGTTTTCTAATAATCCACGAACCGAACGAGATCGATTGTTCGGGGTGGGGCGAACGACAATCATGACCATATCAAGCATCAAGACCTTGGACGCCAAAGTATCGGCACAGACTTTGCTTTGTGGTGAAAGCAGCCGAATGCGAGCGGTCCGTTCGCTCGTTACTCAGGTCGCTCATCGCAATGCATCGGTGCTGGTCACGGGGCCCTCAGGTAGCGGAAAGGAGCGCGTCGCTCAGGCAATCCATGCTGAAAGCGACCGAAGCAAAGGCCCCTTTGTCGCAATCAATTGTGGCGCCATTCCGCGCGACCTTCTTGAATCGGAGCTTTTTGGGCATGAAAAAGGAGCGTTCACCGGCGCTCATGCCACACGCATCGGCCGCTTCGAAGAGGCGCACGGCGGCACGTTGTTCCTCGATGAAATCGGCGACATGCCGCATGACATGCAGGTCAAATTGCTCCGTGTGCTCGAGGAGCGGGTTATCGAACGCGTCGGGGGCCGAACGCGCATTCCTGTCAATGTCCGGATTGTGTCGGCTACGCATCGCGACCTTGAAGCGGCTATCCTCGACGGTCGATTTCGCGAAGATCTCTATTATCGCCTTGCAGTCTTTCCGGTTGAGCTGCCGCCATTGGCCGAGCGCACCGGCGATCTACCGATCCTCATGGATCACTTTCTGACAACCCTCGGTGACCGGCGCGGCTCGGTGCGCTTTGCACCAGACGGCATCGCCCGGCTGGCGAACCACAACTGGCCGGGAAATCTGCGTGAATTGCGCAACCTCGTCGAGCGCGCAGTCATCCTCCATCCCGGCGAGACGATCGGTGCTAACGAGGTCTCCCGATTGCTGTCGCGGACACCGACCACCACTGCCGTCGAACTACGCTCGATGGCCATTACAGCTCCAGCCGCACCGACTGCGACAACATCGCTGCTTGGTGCCGGGATCATCGACTTGCGCAATGTATTGGCCGAGATCGAAGGTCGTTATATCAATGAAGCCATCGAGCGCAGCGGTGGCGTCATCGCCGAGGCCGCGCGTATCCTCGGCCTCCGTCGTACGACACTCATCGAAAAAATGCGCCGCTACGCAGCCTAAGGCTTTGGGACACGCAACCAGTCTTGAGGATTGATCTAGTGCTTGGAGCACTAGTGCCGTGCGGGGGATGGGCCAACGCCCGACCTAACTGGCATCATTTGAAGGGTCGAAGTTGCCCTGAAAATTCTGATCAGTTGCCGGACCAGCCCGTGTCAGTCGGGCGGCGCGATCACAGCTCAAGGGTCAGCCAGAGACACCATCATCGAGGAGAGATGCACAGCTATTACCGTGATGAACAACGGGGGCACTGGCCACGCGAATCAGCGAGGCCATCGCAAATCGGTTCAGGCCAGCGGCCTGACCAACTCGTCCCGGTTTCCATGCCGTGCATTTCAAATCACTGTTGCAACTGAAAATTCCGTCTAGGGACGGTGGGGGAGATGCATGCTCAATCAACGTCAAAAATCCGGACAGGATTCCATCGAGCGACTGATGCCCGCAGGAAAGACCCTTGATGAAGCAATTTCATATTGGAGTGAATTGGCTTCGGAGCAGCATAATCGGTGTTGACCAGATCAATTATTGGTCTGGTCCAGCAATGAATGTCTCAGCATTGTTGTAAATTGTCTTTTTGATCGTCTGGACCGCATCGTGCATTTACGCACAGCAGTCAGGAGGCCCGCCGGAACGTTGGGCGCTACGATCATGTTGGCAGGTGGTATTCTCAGCGTCCCTGCAGCGATCCTTTTTGGCTCTATGTGGATGCGCCCCCAACTGGGCGTATTTTTCGTAGATCTGATCGTGCTGGCGTCACTTCTTGGGCTCGCATTATGGGCAGACAGGTCATGGTCTCTATGGGCGGTATCAGCGCAAATTATCGCCGTCATCACGCACATCGTGATGATGATCGATCACACCGTCGTTCCTTGGGCTTATGCCCTAGCGCAACCCTTCTGGGCCTACCCGGCACTTCTTGCGCTGGCGCTTGGAACGAGGATTCATCAGCGGCGCTTGCGCGGCGTACCGTCGAAGTCCGTCTTCTGGCGAGTGTCTTAAGACCGGTCGTCGGCGACGATTGCGAGACAAGTGCGGAAACCCTGATTGAGGAATTCGGATCACTGAGCGATGTGATGGCGACGAATCCGATACTCATATCGAGCGCAGCAGGCCGGAGCGATATCGGTGTCGCAATAGCGACCATCCGAGAAGTACTCGGGCATATCCTGCTCTATCGCGTCAGCGACCGCCCTATCGTTGGCTGCTCATCGCAGCTCGTCGACTATCTTCGCATCCAAATGGCATTCGAAAGCCGGGAACAGTTACGGGTGCTTTATCTCAACTGCAAAAATGGGCTGATCCGCGACGAGATCGTCAGTCACGGTTCGATATCGGACACGTCGTTTGAGCCTCGTGACATCGTACGCCGTGCGTTGCAGCTCGATGCTGCGGCACTGATTGTCGCTCACAATCACCCGAGCGGCGATGCCAGTCCCAGCGCTGCCGATATTTTTCTGACTCGCAAACTCATACGATCCACAAGCGCATTTGATATCGTTGTTCATGACCACATCATCCTGGGTCGCAATGATGTTAACAGTTTGCGCCAGCTGGACCTTATCTGATGGAAACCCTTGGAAAGCGTGCGCACGCATACAACTGCCCCCCACGCCTCCTTGCAGCTGATCGCATCGCCATGCGATTACGCAAGGAATATGGCTTCGTTCGCCTCACAAAAAATCAGATCAGTTCGTTGGGGAGGTGGTGTTGAACACTCTCGCTTCGTTGCCCTCAGACAATCACAACCTCCACGCACGCCTGCGCTCAATCGCCCGAGAGATACTCGATCTGCCTACCGACGCCGAACAAGCGCCACTGCAAAAAGCCTATTCCGAAGTGATCATCGATACCATGTCGCTGCCCCGCGCCATGGTGAACGAGCGCAGAGCGCGGTCTAGATTTCTGGGCAGCGATCTATTCGGCGAGCCCGCTTGGGATATCCTGCTGGATCTATATATCGCCGACGGCGAACAGCGCGATATTAGCGTATCAAGCGCGTGCATTGCGTCGAACGTTCCCGATACGACCGCTCAACGCTGCCTGAAATATCTGGTCGAGGAAGGGGTGATTCTGCGAACTGCCGACCCGCATGACCTACGGCGGGTTTTCGTCAGTCTTACCGACGAAACGAAATCTAAGATGGACGCCTATTTTCAGACTGTGCAACCGAGACGCGCGCCCGAACAAATCAGTGTTCGCAACACTTGGAAGGGAGAATAAAATTTTAATCCGTATGCGCTAACGTACTCATCCTGTGTTCATTTCGATGGGCCGATATCGGGGCGATCGAGAGTATGTAATGATGATCAAGTCCAGTGATGCCGAGATTCAGAAACTGGTTCGCGATGCGAACCTTTTACTTCAGCGCCTCGATGACGGCGGGTTGTCCTTGGCATGCCTCAAAATGTCGATGACCATTGACGCCATTGAACAATCATCCCAGCTCAAGCGCAACCGATCCAAAACACGCATGCACGGATAATTTTCGGCAAGCACGGGCAACAAAAGTAATTTCGAACATTAAAGCGAAATGCGACATGGCCGTCTCAGCGTTGCCCCTGAACTGACACCCGACCAGCCAAGCGCAGTTGCAAGCTCTTCGTTGGTTATGACCGGCTTCCTGACAGCTGGTCTGTATGCCCGACATTCGATCGAGGGCGTGACGACTGAGTGTGCTCCGAGCTGAGTCGCCATCTCGGCATCGTTGAGTGGCGCTTCGAACTGAAGGCCAGCGGTGGCGCCGTTAGACCAGCTCACTGTTGCAAAGACTTTGATCCCCCGACGGCTGAAAATCACATCGACGCCGATCGCGGGCAGGTTTTCGCCCTTCAACAGGGCCTGTGTGGCAGAAAGCTCACGGACAATAACGGCGTGCTCTCCTGCGGTCGTTACAAGTTTTGCTGCCATCAGCGTGCGATATCGCACGCATTCCCACCAATCTTCACTGCCTGTCGAGACCAATCTTAGCGCACCGATGCTCCCCATATTCCCACTCCCTAAGCCTGATCATGGTTATAACGGCATTAGCGATGTTAACTTTAGCGGATGCCTGAAATGATAACGGGCGAAGTTGATAGAATAGCCGCTTTTTGGCGCAGCAGTTCGGTCAACTCGGCCAGCGTCATATCCACCTGGTTCTCGATCGCCGCCAGAATGATATCGCGATAGGCTTCAATGCGATGGGAACGCTGATCGCCGCCTTGCCGCTTGGCACGCGCGACCCCTGCCTCACGCCATTCCCGGACCCAGCGGACCACGCTTGCAGCCGCCACCCCAAACCGTGCCGCTGCCGCCCGTCGCGACAGCCCGCCATCAACCGCTGCGATTACGCGTGCCCGCAAGTCTTCCGATAACGATCTCGCCATGCATGCTGGCCTCCTCGTCCAGCACACAGGATGAATCAGATTTCCTGCCTCATGAAAAGCCCTGCGATTCTATCCGGTCGGATTTTGCTCTCGTGAGGTTAAAGACTCTGGGGGAGTGTACTGTGAATTGCAAAGCGATTCTGCTGGCGATTGCCAGCGTGCGCCTACTTCTTAAGCCCGGTTTATATATAATGGTTTGGTTATGCCGCGCGCGGGGCGGCAGGTGATGGGTCTTGCGGGCGGGCAAGCGTGCGATCCACGCGTTGCGGTGCATAGGGCCGTTCGAGCGCCGCAATCTCCTCCGCCGACAGGCGCGTTGTCACTGCGCTCAGCGGCGCGTCGAGCTGGTCGATCCGGGTTGCGCCGATGATCGGTGCGGTGACGCCGGGCCGCGACAACAGCCATGCCATAGCCACCTGAGCAGGGCTTTCGCCGCGCGCATCGGCGATCTGGCGGACGATATCGATCACAGCCTGATCCTCGGGCCGCTGGAACCGTTTGGCGTTCAGCGCCGATTTGGAACGGGCGGTGCCCGCCGCGCGATTGCCGACGAGCGCGCCGCCAGCCAGCGGACTCCACGGCATCAGGCCAACGCCTTCCTCGACGCAAAGCGGGTTCATCTCGCGCTCTTCTTCGCGATACAACAGGCTGTACTGGTTCTGCATCGTGGAAAAGCGCGTCCCGCCAAGCCGATCGGCCAGCGCCAGATATTTAGCGAACTGATAGCCGAGCATCGAACTTGCCCCGACGTAGAGCGCTTTGCCCGCCTTCACCACATCATCGAGCGCAGCGAGCGTTTCCTCCATCGGCGTATGATAATCGAAGCGGTGAATCTGATAGAGATCGACATAATCGGTGCCGAGACGCTTCAGGCTGGCGTCGATCGAGTGCATGATATGTTTGCGCGAAAGACCGCCCGTGTTCGCGCCCGCCGACATCGGAATATAGACTTTGGTCGCGACGACATAATTCTCACGGCTGCCCGCATATTTCTTCAGCGCCCGGCCAAGGATCTCCTCGCTTTCGCCGCGTGAATAGGCATCCGCTGTATCGAAAAAATTGATCCCTGCTTCGACCGCGCGACGGACGATCGCAAAGCTGTCCTCCTCGCCGATCATCCAGTCCTGCTGGCTGCCGAAACTCATCGTGCCGAGGCACAGGCGCGATACCTGTGTGCCCGTCGATCCCAGTCGGGTGAATTCCATCTTTATCCAATCCTGTTCATGTGGGCCTCAGCCGTTGAGTCTGCCTTATCGAAGTCCAAGACCGCGCGCGATGATGCCACGCAAAATCTCTCGCGTGCCGCCGCGCAACGACCATGATGGCGCGTTCAGGACGATATTTGCCAGTACCGCGCAAAATGCCGATGTCGACGCGAGGTCGGGTTCCGCATCGACCAGAGTGCGCGCAATCTCTGGCACCGACTGTTCGAACGTGGCGCCCAGATCCTTGACGATGGCCGCGTGAAGCGAGGGGTTTTCGCCCGCCTCCAGCATCGCTGCGACGCTGCGTGACAGGCGACGCAGCACGATCAGATGTGCCGTGAGCCGACCAATAGCCGCGCGAGCGGCATCGCTTTCGCTCCCCTCCAACGCGCGGATCAGTTCGACAATCAACTGGATCGAGGACAGGAACCGCTCTGGCCCGCTGCGTTCAAAGGCAAGTTCACCCATGACCTGAGCCCAGCCTTGCCCCTCGGTCCCGATCAGCGCGCCGAGTGGAACCAGCGCATCCTCGAAATGCACCTCGTTGAAATGATGCTGTCCGGCCAGATTGATGATCGGCCGCACGGTCATGCCCGGCGTCGCCTTCATGTCGATCAGGAACTGGCTCGTCCCCGCCTGACGGTCGGCGGGTGAGCTGTCACCGCTGCGGCAGAACAGGATCATGTAATCCGAACGGTGCGCGTAAGTCGTCCAGATCTTTGTGCCTGTAATCCGCCAGCCCTCATTCGTGCGAATGGCGCGGGTGCGCGTTGCGGCAAGGTCGGACCCTGAATCGGGTTCGCTCATACCGATGCAGAACGTCGTCACACCCGCCGCGATACCGGGTAGCACGGTTTCACGCTGTTCCTCGGTGCCGAACTTCAGCAGCGTCGGGCCGCTTTGCCGGTCGGCGATCCAGTGCGCAAACACCGGCGCACCGGCGGCCAGCGTTTCCTCGACCACGACATAGCGTTCGAAGGCGCTGCGTTCATGCCCGCCATAACGTTTGGGCCAGGTCATGCCGAGCCAGCCACGCGCGCCCATTGCCCGGCTGAAATCGCGGTCGAAACCGTTCCAGCTTTCGGACCGGTCCAATGGCGTCCGACCCTTGATCTGTTCGGCCAGGAACGCGCGAACTTCGTGGCGGAGCGCCTCTGCGCCATCATGCACAGGTGGGTTTGCAAAGCGGATCATGTCCATCACGCGGCCTCCGTCACGAATTGCCAAAAGCCCGCACCGCCAGCGGTAAAAGTGGCCGTACCGAGCATATCGGTCCAGTAACGCTGGCCGCCATATTCATCGCGCCAGCTCCACAAGGAGGTGGTGTACCAGTGCAGCCGGTGCTCGGCGGTAAACCCGATTGCGCCGTGAAGCTGTTGCGCGATTCCGGCAGCAACGCCCGCAGCCTCTCCCGTGCGAATTCGGGCGGCGGCTATTGGTAGTGCAGCGCGCGCCGGGTCGCCAACGAATGCCTCGACCGCCATATCGGCAGCCGCGCCCGCCGCAGCGACTTCGCCACCAAGGCGGGCAAGATCATGCTGCACCGCCTGAAACTTTGACAGCGGTTTGCCGAATTGCACCCGTTCCGACACGAAGCCGACCGTCAGTTCAAGCACGCGCTCCAGCGCACCCGCAATTTGCAGAGTGCGGATCACGGCCCCCATCTGGAGTGCAGACAGGCCATTGGCGGTGCCCGCAACATCGCAGCGTGCGTCGATCGCCAGCGTATCGCGTGGCATCGCAGCAAGATTGGTTCCCGCCTCGGCTATTGCCCAACCCGTATCCAATCGAAACACCCGTCCCGCGTGCACGACGACCAGCGTTCCGATATCGCGGCCCCACGGCACCCGCGCCGCCGTACCGCTCAAACGCCAACCCTTGTCCTCGGCAGAAACGGTCAGGTCCGCGCCGTCGATCAGCACTGCAGCACGTTCGGCAAGCGGCAATCCGGCCCGCCCGAGCGCATGATTGGCAACCATCGTTTCCGCCAGCGGCAGCGGCAGGGCATGACGCCCGGTGAGGCGCACCAGCGCAAACGCATCCTCGGGCGCGACACCGAAGCCGCCCGCATCCTCGTCCACCAGCGCAAGTGGCAGGCCCATGCCCGCCAGCGCATCCCATTCCGCCGCCAGCCATTCGCCAGCGCGCGCGCGACGCATCGCCGCATCGTCGATCCGGTTTCCGATCAGCCGTTCGGCAGCCTCCACCAGCATCGCGCCGTCACTCATCTCTTAGTCTCCAAATTCGGGCTGGCCGCAAAACTGCGACCGACAACGCGGCCAAGTTCAATTGCTACGGCACGGACGCTCTCGCCGATCGTGTCGAGCGCCGCCGCATCACGTCCCATGAACATCGACGCCGACAGCACGAACCGCACCATGCCCAGATGATCGACGACCGCTGCCCCACCGTCGCAATGCCGCGATTGATCTGGTCGACATCGGTTGCATAACCCTGTTTCTCGGCGGCACGGACCTGCGCCAGATAATCGGCGGCGCTCGGCGGATTCTGCCAACGCAGACCCGCGTGGGCAACCTGGATCGCGCCGTCGTCCAGCACCCGCGCTGCCAGCACCGCGCGTCCCGCCGCCCCCGCCGCAGCTGGCTGGCGCTGACCCACCATCATATGAATCCGCGTGGCCGCACCGCTTTCGGCTAATGCTGCAAGCACGAGCCGCTCCCCCGGCGCGAGCCGCCACAAGCCGACGGTGGCATCATGTTCCTCCGCCAGTGCGGCCATCGGCATATCGGCTGCCTGCACGACCGCGTCCCGGCCAAGCGCGCGGCGTGCCAGATCGATCGTGCCCAGCCCAAGACTATATGTCTTTGTCACCCGGTCGAACGCCACCAGATCTTCGAGAACCAGCGTTTTCAGGACGTTAAAGCACGAACTCGGCCCAATCCCGAGCGTGCGGGCAATCGAAGTTACGCCGGCAGGCTCACTGCTCCCACCCAGCAAACGCAATATCGCAGCCGCCTGCATGATCGAACCGATCGGCGGGCGGGACAGACCGGAGGCATCTGTTGGCGTGCTCATGCGACCCTGTTTGCCATTCACGATCATGAATGTCCATTCTCATAGTTGAACAAGTCATCGAGCTGGTTTACAATTGGCTCACGAACGAGACTCGAGAGGACGATATGACTGAAGCGGCAACACTCGAAGGCAAAGTCGTGGCAGTTACCGGCGCAGGGCGCGGGATTGGCCGCGAAATCGCGCTGCTTTGTGCGCGTCAGGGTGCAGCGGTCGTCGTCAACGATCTCGGCGCGTCGGCAGAAGGCGAAGGCAATGATGCCGGTCCTGCCGAGGAAGTCGTTTCACTCATCCGCAGCGAGGGCGGCAAGGCTGTCGTCAATGGTGCCAGCGTCGCCGACCCGGCAGGCGCAGCTTCCATCATCGAAGACGCGGTCAAGAATTTCGGCGCGATCCACGGCGTCGTCAACAATGCCGGCATCCTCCGCGACCGCATCTTTCACCGGATGAGCGAGATCGACTGGAGTCAGGTCATCGACGTTCACCTAAATGGTTGCTTCAACACGTCGAAGGCTGCTGCTCCCTATTTTAAGGATCAGGGTTTCGGTCGCTTCGTCCATTTCACATCGACATCGGGGCTGATCGGCAATTTCGGTCAGGCGAACTACTCGGCGGCGAAAATGGGCATCTGGGGCCTGTCGAACAGCCTCGCGCTCGACATGGAGCGTTTCGGCGTCACCTCGAACTGCATCGCCCCATTCGCATGGAGCCGTTTGATCGCAACGATCCCCGCGACCAGTCCCGCCGAACTGGAACGGGTCGAACGCATGAAGACGATGTCGGCGGACAAAATCGCGCCGATGGTTGCAGCTCTGCTCACCGATGCGGCTGGCAAGGTTAACGGACAGACTTTCGGCGTGCGCAAGAACGAGATCTTCGTGTTTTCCAAACCACGCCCGGTGAAATCGATGCACCGTTCGGAAGGCTGGACGCCGGAAACAATCGTCACCGACCTGTTGCCCGCAATGGAATCGGCGATGACACCGCTCACGCGCTCGGCTGAGATCTGGCCTTACGACCCAATCTGATGGCATTCGACCCCAACCAGTTGCTGTCGCAGCCACCGATCGAAACGCGCCAGCATATCACCCCGAAAAAGGTGATGCTCTACGCACTCGGCGTCGGGGCGCACGAATTGCCGTTCGTCTATGAGGACGGTTTGCAGGCGCTGCCGGGCATGGCGGTCATCATGGCCTATCCGGGTTTCATCTGGCGCGATCCGCAATATGGTATCGACTGGACGAAGATCCTTCACGGCGAAACCAGCATCACCTGTCACGCACCACTCCCGGTGTCGGGTGAACTTATCGGAAAGACGAGCTTCGGTCCGATTTTCGACAAGGGCGCGGCAAAGGGTGCGGTTGTCTATCAGACACGCGAAATCCATCATGAAGACGGCACTCATGTCGCCACCGTCCGCAACGCGACGTTCCTGCGCGGCGACGGCGGTTTTGGCGGCACGTCGGAGGGGCAGCCAGCGCCTCATGCTATTCCGGACCGCCCGGCCGATCTGGTCCACACGCTGACGACCGCTGAAAATCAGGCGCTGATCTATCGGCTGTCGGGCGATATGAACCCGCTCCACGTCGATCCCGAAGTTGCAAAAGCCGCCGGTTTTCCGCGCCCGATCCTGCATGGCCTGTGCACGTTCGGCGTTGCCGGGCGCTCGCTGCTCGCCGCGCTGGCGGACAACGACACCGCCCGGATCACGCGCATCGACGCACGCTTTTCGGCACCGGTTTTCCCCGGGGAAACGATCAGCACCGAAATCTGGCATGAAGGCGACGGCACCGCCGCCTTTCGTTCCAAAGTGGTCGAACGCGACCTTATCGTCCTTAACAATGGCTATGTGGAGTTCCAATGACCACTGACATCGGCATATTGAGCTTCGGCGCTTATGTTCCACGCGGCCGCCTTCAGCGGCAGGCGGTCTATGCCGCCAATGCGTGGTTCGCGCCGGGTCTGCGCGGGCTTGCCAAGGGCGAGCGCGCTACGGCGAACTGGGACGAGGACACGATCACGATGGCGGTCGAGGCCGCGCGCGACACGCTGGTCGGTATCGACCGGGCGCAGGTCGGCACCGTCTCGCTCGCCTCGACCACCCTACCCTTTGCCGATCGGCTGAACGCTGGCGTGGTCAAGGAAGCACTGGTCCTTGACGATGCAACCGCCGCCATCGATGTGACCGGCAGCCAGCGCGCCGCGACATCGCAGCTTATTCAGGCGCTCAACGCCGCCGGATCCGCCGCCCGCCCGCACCTCGCGCTTGCCACCGAAATGCGCAAGGCGCGGCCTGCGTCCGAAGGCGAGCTGGTTTACGGAGATGCAGCGGCAGGCGTGCTTGTCGGCCAGGGTGATGTCATCGCCCGCTTCCTCGGCAGCCATTCCACGACGATCGATTTCGTCGACCATTTCCGCAGCACCGGCGCGGAATTCGATTACACCTGGGAAAGCCGCTGGATCCGTGACGAAGGCTATACCGGCCTCATCGGTGCGGCGATCAAGGCTGCACTGGCGAAATTCGGTGTCGAAGGCGCCGCGATCGACCGTTTCATCGTGCCGATCACGCTGCGCGGCGTCGCCGATGGCCTCGCCAAACGCGCCGGCGTCAAAGCAGAAGCGGTGGTCGAATCCCTCAGTCAGACCGTTGGCGAAGCGGGCGTCGCTCATGCCACGCTTCTGCTCGCTGCGGCACTCGAAGCCGCTGCTCCGGGTGAGAAAATCCTGCTCGTCGGCTTTGGTCAGGGCGTCGATGTCCTGCTGTTCGAAACGACTGCCGCCATCGCGAACCTTCCTGCCCGGCGCGGCGTAAAAGGTTCAATCGCGCGCGGTGCAAAGACCGACAATTACATGCGTTTCCTGTTCCATCGCGGGCTACTCGGCCTCGATCGCGGGATGCGCGCAGAGGCGGACCAGAAACAGCCCGGCACGACATTATGGCGCAACCGCAAGGCCGTGTTCGGACTGGTCGGCGGACGGTGCACCAAAACCGGCACCGTGCAGTTT
This sequence comes from Sphingomonas paeninsulae, assembly GCF_003660165.1. Lineage (NCBI taxonomy): Bacteria > Pseudomonadati > Pseudomonadota > Alphaproteobacteria > Sphingomonadales > Sphingomonadaceae > Sphingomonas > Sphingomonas paeninsulae. Next base: position 581,334 of record NZ_CP032828.1, on the reverse strand, counting down.
CCGAAAAGCGATATCAGCGTCAATCCGAACGACCATGCCATTGGCACGCAAGAGGATTACCCGCTCGCCGATGTCGCGGCAAAGATCGTCACCTACACCGCCGACAGCCTGACCTATTCGCCAAATCCGCCCAGCTACTACGGGCTGATTGATTTCGAGGGCGGCGGGCGCATGATGGCCGAATTCGCCGATGTCGATCCGAGCGATGTCGAGGTGGGACGCGACATGATGATGATGTTCCGCATTAAATCGGTCGATGAAATGCGCGATTTCACCAAATATTTCTGGAAAGCGGTTCCGGTCGCCTGACCTGAACCGTAGCCTGACCTGAAACCCAAGAGGAGATAAGCACATGGCCAAGGGCATCAAGGACAAGGTCGCAATCCTCGGCATGGGTTGCGCAAAGTTCGGCGAACGCTGGGATATGGATGCCGACAGCCTGATGGTCGAAGCTTATGAGGAAGCGATCGCCGACGCCGGCATCGACACCTCGCAGATCGACGCGGCATGGCTGGGCGTGGCATTCGATGCAGTCAATATCGGTCCGTCCGGTATCCCGCTCGCCACCGCGCTGCGCCTGAAGAATATCGGCGTAACGAAGGTCGAGAATTACTGCGCGAGCGGTACAGAGAGTTTTCGCGGAGCCGTTTATGCGGTTGCCAGCGGTGCGGCCGATATCGCGCTGGCACTTGGCGTCGAGAAGCTGAAAGACACGGGCTATGGCGGCCTTCCCGTCCGCACGCGTGGCACGATGCACGACATGACCGGCATCACAGGCTCTGCACCCGGCAATTTCGCGCAACTCGCGTCGGCCTATCGCAGCGTCCACGGCGTTTCGAAAGACGATCTGAAACGCGCGATGGCGCATGTTTCGGTCAAGAGCCACGCGAACGGTGCGAAAAACCCGAAGGCACATCTGCAAAAAGCGATCGACATGGACACGGTCCTGAACGCGCCGATGATCGCCGAGCCGCTCGGCCTGTTCGATTGCTGCGGTGTATCGGACGGCGCAGCCTGCGCCATCGTCACCACGCCTGAAATCGCCCGCGCACTCGGCAAGACCGATCTCGTCACGGTAAAGGCGCTCCAGATCGCTGCATCGAACGGTTGGGAAATGCAGCAGGGCGGCGGCTGGAACGGCAGTTTCTTCCACACCACCCGCATCGCCGCGGCCAAGGCTTATGAAGAAGCCGGTATCACCAATCCGCGCGAACAGATCAGCCTGATGGAAGTGCACGACTGTTTCTCTGTCACCGAACTGGTCACGATGGAGGATCTTTTCGTCTCGCAAGAGGGCAATGGCTGGCGCGATGTGCTCGACGGCTTTTTCGATGCCGACGGCACCATCCCGTGCCAGATCGACGGCGGCCTGAAATGCTTCGGCCACCCCATCGGTGCCTCGGGCCTGCGCATGATCTACGAAAACTATCTCCAGTTGCTCGGTCGTGCCGGACCACGCCAGCGCCAGACCCCGCCAAGTCTCGCGCTCAGTCATAATCTTGGTGGAATGCCGAGCCAGAACGTCTCGGCCATAGCAATTGTAGGAATGGCCGATGCCTGATCAGATCAAAACCGGAATGGACGCGGACGTTTTCGAAGCGTTCATGGTGCAGTTCAAGGACTATGTCCGCAACCGACTTGTCCCCGCCGAAAAGTCCATCGTCGAAACCGATCGGGTTCCCGACGATATTCTTGCCGAAATGCGCGAAATGGGACTGTTTGCCGTAACCACGCCGACCGAATATGGCGGCGCGGGGATGAACGTATCCCAATATATCGAATTCGTGCGGCAGCTTTCCTATGCGATGCCATGCTTTCGTTCGATCACGTCGATCAACATCGGCATGACCAGCGCGGCGCTGATCAAAAGCGGGACCGCCGAACAGAAGGCCGAATGGCTACCACGCCTTGCTGCCGGTGAAATAGCGGCGTTCGGCCTGACCGAACCCGGCAGCGGTTCCGACAGCGCGGCCATGCAGACGATGGCAACGCGCAGCGGCAACGGCTATGTCCTCAACGGCACCAAACGCTACATTACCAACGCGCCGTTCGCGAAGGTTGCGCTCATCATGGCGCGCACGTCGAAAGAAGCATTGCCCAAGAACGCACACGTCAGCGCTTTCATCGTGCCGATGGACACGCCCGGCATCACCGTCGGCAAATCCGACAAGAAGATGGGTCAGGCCGGAAGCCATATCGCCGACATCATTATGGAGGACGTCCATATTCCCGGTGACGCGCTGTTGGGTGGAGTCGAGGGCAAAGGCTTTCAGATCGCTATGCAGAGCCTCGACAACGGTCGGCTTTCGGTCGCAGCGGGTGCGGCGGGTTACGCACAACGCATCATCGACACCGGTCTTCGCTATGCAACCGAGCGCAAGGCATTCGGTGAGCCTATCGCTAACTTCCAGTTGATTCAGGCAATGCTCGCCGACAGCGAAGCCGAACTCTACGCCGCAGAATGCATGATCGCCGACGCATGTCGCCGCGCAGACGCTGGCGAGGACATCTTGCGCAAAGCTGCGGCGACCAAGATGTTTTCGTCCGAAGCCTGTGGCCGCATCGCCGATCGTTGCGTCCAGATCCACGGCGGCGCTGGCTATCTGGCCGAATATGAAGCCGAACGCTTCTTTCGTGACAGCCGCATCTACCGCATTTACGAAGGGACCACGCAGATCATGCAGCTTGTCATCGCCAAGAACATGCTACGCGAATTCGCGAGCCAGAGCTAATATGTACGCTTTGCTGGGCGGCACCCGGGTCATCGAGGCGTCGTCGTTCGTCGCCTCACCCAGCGCAGGACTGTATCTCGCGCAAATGGGTGCAGAAGTTATCCGCGTCGACCAGCTCGGCGGCGGTCCCGACTTTCGCCGCTGGCCCAAGGCCGACAATGGCGCGAGCCTGTATTGGGAGGGGCTGAACAAGGGCAAGAAGTCAGTCGCGCTCGATCTGGGGCGACCGGAGGGGCGCGAATTGCTGGCCGCCCTCGCGACAGCTCCGGGCGATCGCGCGGGGCTGTTCCTGACCAACTTCCCCGTCGATGGTTTTCTGAGCCACGAGAAACTTCAGCAGCGCCGCGCCGATCTTATCACGACACGGATCATGGGGCTGGCAAATGGTGGCCCCGCGCTCGACTACACAGTCAATTCGGCACTCGGAATTCCGCAAATTACCGGCCCTGAAAGCCTTGGCGACGAACCGGTCAACCACGTCCTTCCGGCGTGGGATTTGCTGACCGGCGCTTATGCCGCCTTCGCCATGCTCGCAGCACTTCAGCATCGACAGGCAACCGGACGGGGGCAGGAAGTACGTATTCCGCTCGCCGATGTCGGGATCGCGACCATCGCCAATCTTGGGCAACTCGCCGAAGTCATAACCACCGGCGACAATCGCGCGCGTTATGGCAACAGCGTCTATGGCGCGTTCGGGCGTGATTTCGTGACCGCCGACCGTGTGCGCCTGATGATTATGGCGATCACGCCGCGCCAATGGACCGGGTTGGTCACGGCACTCAACCTTGCCGCGCCGGTCGCCGAAATCGAAGCAACGCGCGGCGTTTCGTTCGCAAAGGACGAGGGCGTGCGCTTCGAGCATCGCGACGCCCTGTTTCCGCTCGTCGAAGCGGCCGTGGCATTGCGCCAGTCGGACGAACTCGGCGCTATGTTCGATCAGCTCGGTTGCTGCTGGGGTTCGTACCAAACAATGCGCGAGGCCGCCCACGATGCGGCACTGGTCGGCGAAAATCCAGTTTTCAGCACGATTAAGCAGACCAGTGGCCTCAGCTACCCAGTCCCCGGAGCGATGGCGACGATCCCTGAGGAACCACGCCTGCCGCCCGTCCGCGCGCCCTTCCTTGGCGAGCATAGCGACGAAGTTCTGGCCGAAGTCCTTGGCCTCGGCTCGGGTCAGATCGGCGCTTTGCACGACGCCGGGCTGGTCGCCAACGCATGACGAAAATCCTCGATCTCGCCCGTTCCGCCCTTCCCGCACTCCACCGTTATGGCGGTGCAGCGCGCGAGGCCGTGCGCGCCCGCGTTGCTCCTGTCGGGGCGCTCGATCCCAAACTGCTGGATGCCGAACAGCGTGCAGGCCACGGCCTTGCGTGGATCGCCACCACCATTGCCGCACTCGACAGCCTGCTCGTCTGGGCAGAGGCGGCACACGCGCGCGGAGATTTCGGCGCGGCAGAAAGCCATCTACTCGCCATCGGTTTTGGCGAATATGGCGCGCAGCTCATCGGCGGCTTGCCGATCAGCGCGAACGAAATCGTGCGCCCGGCACAGCTTGGCATCTCCGCTATGGACCTTGCCGCCGACCCCGCGCTTGCGGCCCTGATTGAAACCGGCGGCGCGCCTGCAACACGCGCAGCCTTAGTCGCCCATGTTCGCGGTGGCGGCACGGTCGCGGAATCGCTCGGCGACGATATGATCGACACCATCCGCGATCAGTACCGCCGTTTCACCGCCGAAAAGATTACGCCATTTGCTCATGCATGGCACCTTGCCGACGAACTCATTCCCGATGCGCTGATCGGTGAACTGGCGGCGCTCGGAACCTTCGGTGTCTGCATATCGCCTGACTTCGGCGGCCTCGGCCTCGGCAAGCTTGAAATGTGCGTTGTCACCGAAGAATTGTCGCGCGGCTGGATCGGTGCGGGCTCGCTCGGCACACGGTCCGAAATCGCGGGCGAACTGATCGGGTTAGCGGGAACCGACGTGCAAAAGGCCCAGTGGCTGCCCGGCATCGCCAGCGGCGCGGTTCTGCCGACGGCGGTATTTACCGAACCGTCGAACGGCTCCGATCTCGCCAACCTCGCCACGCGCGCTGTGAAAACAAGCGACGGCGACTGGTCGATCACCGGCGCGAAAACATGGATCACCCATGCCGCGCGCAGCGACCTGATGACATTGCTGGTGCGCACGGGCGGGCCGGGCAATGCGGGTCTCAGCATGTTCCTCGCGCCCAAACCGCGCGGCACCGAAAACGACGCATTCCCCGCGCCCGGCATGTCGGGCGGAGAGATCGGTGTACTCGGTTATCGCGGGATGCGCGAATATGAACTGATGTTCGACGGGTTTTCGACACCCGCTGACTCGTTGCTCGGCGGCGAGGAAGGTCAGGGCTTTCGTCAGCTTATGAAAACGTTCGAGGGTGCCCGCATTCAGACAGCAGCACGCGCGGTTGGCGTGGCGTGGCGCGCCTTCGAGCTCGGCCTGAACTATGCGACCGAACGCCGTCAGTTCGGTCGTCCGCTTGCCGACTTTCCGCGCGTCTCCGACAAGCTCGCCATGATGATCGTCGAAACCGTGGCCGCGCGTGAACTTGCCTATTTTGCCGCGCGCGAAAAGGACAAGGGGCGTCGCTGCGATGTGGAGGCGGGCATGGCAAAACTGCTGGCCGCGCGCGTCGCATGGACAAACGCTGACAACGCACTGCAAATCCACGGCGGCAATGGCTATGCGCTCGAATATGAAATCAGCCGCGTGCTGTGCGACGCCCGCATCCTCAACATTTTCGAAGGGGCCGCCGAAATTCAGGCCCATGTGATCGCGCGCGGATTACTGACTGCGCGCAACTAATGTCGACCGAGACGCGTACCGATCTGCTGACCCCGGCGCTTGCCGAACATTATGCCGCGACGTTCGATCGTGACCCCAGCGAGACTGCGCCGCAGGGTATCCACTGGTGCCTGTGCACACCCGAGGCTCCGACCGCCGCGCTCGGACCCGATGGGCACCCAGCGAGTGGCGGTGGCTTCATGCCCGAAAGCCCGTTGCCACGTCGGATGTGGGCATCCAGCGCCGTCAACTTCCATGCCCCAATTTCGGTCGGGGCGACAATCGAGCGCGTATCCACTGTGCTGGATTCGACCGAGAAGACCGGCGGCAGCGGGACATTGTTGTTCGTAACGGTCGGCCATGAAACGCGCGCAGATGGCGTGCTCGTGGTCGATGAAAAGCAAACCATCGTCTATCGCGCGGCACCGTCGCCCGGAGCGGCGTCGGCCCCTGCCCCGGCTCCCGCACCTGAGGAACATTGGGACTGGCAGCGCGAAATCATGCCTACCGCACCGCTGCTTTTCCGCTATTCGGCGCTGACGTTTAACAGCCACCGCATCCATTACGACCTGCCCTATGCGAGCGGCGAAGAGGGCTATCCGGGCCTCGTCGTCCACGGCCCGTTGATGGCGAGCCTGTTACTCGATCTTGCCGATCGCGAACTGGGTCGCGATGCGCTCGCCAGTTTCTCGTTCCGCGCCGTTGCCCCTGCGTTCGTGGATGCGCCGCTAACCTTGCTCGGCCGACGGGAGAGCGATGCGATAATCCTGCGCGTCCGCTCCGCTGCGGGTCACGACCATATGACCGCGACCGCCAGTGTACGGAACAGCGCATGAGCCTGGATGGTGTTTATGAGGACAACAACGTCTTTGCCCTTATCCTTCAGGGCAAACTGCCGAATCACACGTTATGGGAGGACGATGCTACGCTGGCGTTTCTCGACGTCAATCCGCAGGGCAAAGGCCACAGCCTCGTCATTTCCAAGACTTCCCGCGCGCGCAATATCCTCGAAATCGAACCCCCGGCGCTATGCGCGGTAATGACGACGGTGAAGCGCGTGGCGACCGGCTTGCGCACCGCCCTGAAACCCGACGGCCTTCACATTGCGCAGTTCAACGGCGGTGATACCGGGCAATCGGTATTTCACTTGCACGTCCACATCGTCCCGCGCTGGACTGGCAAAAACCTCGGCATCCTCAGCTATTACGAGGAAGGTGGTCGCCGCGCGGAACAAGCCGATCTCGCAGCACTGGCCGCAGAGATCCGCCCATTCATTGCAGCGGCAAAACCCTAGCGCCCCTTGAACACGCTCGACCGTTTCTCACGGAATGCGGCAACCCCTTCGATAAAGTCCTCGGTCCGTCCGGAATCACGCTGAGCCACGCGCTCGTTCGATAGTACGGTCTCGAAACTGGCGTCGAGCGAAGCCCAGGCGAGTTTCTTGATGATCCCGAGCGAGCGCGGACCCTTGGCAAGCTGCTTTGCCAGTTCCATGCCCGCAGCATCCAGTTCCTCATCGGCAACGACGCGATTGATGAGGCCCCATTCAAGCGCCGTCGCGGCTGGCAATTTCTTGCCGAGCAGCATCATTTCCATTGCGCGAACACGACCGATGGCACGGGTCAGGAAATAGGACGCGCCCCCGTCCGACGCGAGGCCGACATTACGGAACGCCATGATGAAGGAACCGCTGGTCCCGGCGACGATCATGTCGCCCGCCAGTGCGATACCACAGCCCACACCCGCCGCCGGACCACGGATTGCCGTAACGACAGGGACTTCGGACGCGCGCATCTGATAGACGATCGGGTGGAAGATACCGTCGAGGCGACCACCCATGTCGCGGTTGGGATCGTTCAGATCGATGCCGCCCTCCGCCAGATTGGCACCCGAGCAAAATCCGCGACCGACCGAGCCAAGCAGGATCGCCCGCGACTCCCTTTCGCCGCGCCACAATGCATCGAGCAGTTCCTCGCCCATCTGGGATGATACCGCGTTCAACGTCGCCGGGTCGTTCAGCCGGATGAAGGCAACGTCATCGACGATCTCGTACAGGATGTTTTCGTAAGTCATGATTTCCTTTCGCCCAGCCAGCCGTCCCGCTCAAGCAAAATTGACAGCACCTGCTCACCATCTATGGAGAAGTATAACGTAGTTGCCCAGCACGCCGGGTGAGGGAGAAGAAAAGAATGCGGAAAGGGGGCGCATTGGCACCATTTCGCCAACCGGTGTTCCGCGCAATCTGGGTGGCGACGCTGATCTCTAACTTTGGTGCGGTGATTCAGTCGACGGGTGCAGCGTGGATGATGACGACGCTCACCGGGTCGCCACGCATGGTTGCGCTTGTCCAGTCCTCCGCAACCCTGCCGATCATGCTGCTGGCGCTGTTTTCGGGTGCCGTCGCCGACAGTTACGACCGCCGACGTGTGATGCTGATCGCGCAGATCGTCATGCTGGCCGCCTCCGCCACGCTCGCGGTGCTGACTTTTATGGACGAGGTCGTTCCTGCCGTGCTCCTCCTCTGCACGCTCGTCGTCGGTTGCGGCACCGCGCTGCACGGTCCATCGTGGCAGGCGTCAATCCGTGCGCAGGTGCCGATCGAGGATTTGCCAGCAGCCGTTGCGCTCAACAGCATCAATTTCAACCTGGCGCGATCCGTCGGTCCGGCAATCGGCGGCGCGTTGATGGCGCTGTTCGGCGCCGCCGCCAACTTCACGGTCAACACCTGCTCCTATATCGCGCTCATCGTCGTCCTGCTGCGCTGGAAGCCACATTTCGATCATGCCCCGCAGCCTGAACGGCTGGTTCCGGCAATCCGCACTGGCGTCGTGGCAGCCTATGGCACGCCGGCGGTACGTTGCGCACTGATCCGTGCTGCGATATTCGGCCTGTCGGGCGCGGGGCTATGGGCGCTGATGCCGCTGGTCGCGCACGACATCCTGCACGGCAACCAGTCGGATTTTGGACTGATCCTCGGTACGTTCGGCATCGGCTCTATCGGTGGGGCACTGGTCGCCACGCGAGCGCGGCGCCAGTTCGGCACCGAGCGTGTCGTTGCGATGGGAACTTTCATTTATGCGGCAGGGACCGCGGGCGCTGCGCTCTCGCCAACACTCGGCTGGACATTGCTGGCGGCGGCGCTTGCGGGATCTGCCTGGGTGACAGTGCTGTCATCCATCAATGTCACCGTCCAGATCGCCGCGCCCCATGCGGTCGTTGGGCGTTGCCTTGCCCTGTATCATATGCACGCCTTTGGTGGCCTCGCCATCGGAAGCCTACTTTGGGGCAGCATCGCCGAAGCCACCAGCGTGTCCACCGCGATATTCGTTTCGGCCTTCGCGCTGTGCATATCCCTGATCCTGTCGATTCCCCTGCCGTTGCCCGGAATCGTCTCCCAAAAAACAGAAGAGGCGCTTGCATGACCGGTGATGACGCAATCAGGAATTGGCTGACCGAACAATGGGCGGTTCCCGCGCAAGAACGCGGCGTCGAGGTCGAAGGAGCACCGATCGTCTATCGGGGCTGGAATCTGAAGGCCACTGACCTGCCCGGCCTGCTCCTGATCCATGGCTTCAGGGCTCACGCGCGCTGGTGGGATCACATCGCCCCGTCGCTCGCCCGCACCCACCGCGTCGCGGCGATCAACCTGTCGGGCATGGGCGATAGCGGTCGCCGGCCTGCCTATAGCCGCGCCCAGCATGGCCGTGAAGTGATGGCCGTGGCCGCCGCGTGTGGATTCGATCCGGTCACTCTCGTCGCCCACAGCTATGGAGCCATCGGCTGCATCATGGCTTCGATCGCCGAGCCTGATCGGGTGCGCCGTCTGATCGTCATCGATACCGCGCTGCCGACGGCAGCCGATGTCGGTCACCAGATCCCGGTGCCGCCACTTCGCCTTTATCCCACACGTGAGGCCGCGATTGAGCGGTTCCGCCTTATTCCGCCCGGCGAATGGCCGATCCCCGAGGTGCTCGCCTATATCGCGCATCATTCTGTGCGTGAGACGGACGAAGGCTGGACGTGGAAGTTCGCTGAGGATGCCGCGACGTCGCTGAATAGCGAATTCTATCGTGAGGCGTTGTTCGGCGTGCCCATTCCGACCGACGTCATCTATGGCGTCCAGAGCGAAGTAATGACGCCCGAGCGCCGCGCAATGGCCGCCGAAATCGCGCCATTATGCGGACCACCCATCGCGATACCCTGCGCGCACCACCACATCATGATCGAACAACCGCTTGCGCTCGTTACTGCGATCGAAGCGTTGCTAGCGACACCGCGCACGCGATAAAGTCGGAGTGAGCGGCAACCAGCCACCCACTCCGTCAGCCCTCAAAGCGAGCGGCTGACCACTTCCTTCATAATCTCGTTCGTACCGCCAAAGATGCGCGTCACGCGGGCGTCACGCCACAACCGCGCGATCATATATTCATTCATGTAACCGGCACCGCCATGAAGCTGCAGCGCGACATCGACGATGCGGTTCTGCATATCCGAATGCCACTGTTTCGCAGCCGAAGCTTCGGCAGTCGTCAGTTCGCCGCGAATATGCCGCGCGATCGCCCAGTCAAGGTGCGCCCAGCCAACCTGAAGCTGGCTTTTCAGATCGGCGAGCGTGAATTTGGTGTTCTGAAACTCGAACACGGTCTTGCCAAACGCCTTGCGATCCTTGGTAAAGCTCACCGCTTCGTCGAATGCACGCTGAGCCGATGCCTGACAGGACACCGCGATGGACAGGCGCTCCTGCGGCAACTGGCTCATCAGATAAATGAAGCCCTGCCCTTCGGCACCGAGACAATTGGTGATTGGCACGCGGACATCTTCGAAGAACATTTCGGACGTATCAGCACTGTGCTGGCCGATCTTGTCGAGGTTGCGACCGCGCGAAAAGCCCGGCGTATCGGCATCGACAAGGATCAGTGACGTGCCCTTGGCACCCAGATCTGGATCGGTCTTGGCGACAACAATGATGAGATCGGAAAGCTGACCGTTCGTGATATAGGTCTTGCTGCCGTTGATGACGTAATGATTACCATCCTTGCGAGCGGTGGTGCGGATACCCTGAAGATCGGACCCCGCGCCCGGCTCGGTCATCGCAATCGCCGAAATAATCTCGCCCGAGATCATGCCCGGCAAATATTTCAACTTCTGCTCTTCTGACCCGTAAACCTCGATATATGCAGCCGTAATATCGTTTTGCAGCGTGATCCCCGCCGACGACCCCGAATAGGCCAGTTCCTCATCGATGACGGCATTGTAACCGAAATCGAGGCCGAGTCCGCCGTACTTCTCATCGACATTCGGGCATAGCATCCCTGCTTCGCCACACGCGCGCCAGAAGTCACGACTGACGATGCCATCTTCCTCGAACTTTTCGAGATTGGGGATCAGCGCCGCATCGAAGACATGCCGAACGGTATCGCGAAACATCGCATGTTCGTCGTTGAAGGCGGTGCGGGTGGACAGGTCGAGCATGTTCGTCTCCGGTTCGAATTAGGTGCGCGAGTAAATCGATTGGCGCGACCGAAAAAAGGCGCGCTGCCGGTCGAACATGGCGATCGTGCCACGTTCGACCGACATGGTGCAGAAAGCCGCAATCGCTTACTTGTCGTTCTTCTTCTGCGCGCTCAATTCCCAATGGCGTGCCATCATCTCCGCTGCCTTTTCGGCGAGGTCGCGGGGAACGTCGGGATAAAGCACTGGCTTTCCGCCGCTTGGCAAAGCGATGGTTGCAGTCGCCTTGACCGTTTCTTCGCCACGCTGGTTGGTGAAGCGCGCCACGATATCGACGAGGTTCTGGCCGTTCTCCTGACGCTTTCCAGTCACCTCGGCGGTGATCATCTGGGTATCGCCCATATAGTTGAACTTGCGGATTTCGTCGTTGACGTGAAGCACCACGGCATCGTCGCCAGCCCAGTCGCTCAGGTAATGGAAGAAGTAGTTTTCGCGCATTACGCCATAGTCATAGGCCATCGGGTTGCCGATCGCCTGCGCCCATACTGGATCCCAGTGAAGCCGCTGCGCGACGTCGGGAATGCCATATTCGTTCTTGATGTAGAAAGGCGCGATACGCTTGCGGTTCTTGTGAGCCAGACGGCCAACGGTCGGCGCATAGGGCACGAAACCATAACCGCCCGCATGGTAGCAGATCACATCGGTAACGGTCAGCGGACCCTTTGCCATCGTGCCAAGGCTGTCGCCGACATTAACACTGTCGAAGTCGCGCTTGGTCGCACCCTGTACCTGCTCGGCGGCATAGACCTGTTCGATCTTGGCCATGTCCTCGTCGGTATAGGTCGCTGGTTCGATCGCCGAATATTTGCCCTTTTTGGCGGCGGTCTTGCGCTCGGTCATCACGCGCAGGATGCGGTACACCGCAACGACTTCGCCGCGCTGGTTGACTTTCACGTCGCGGCGCACGGTAATCACCGAACGACCAGCAAATTCGGACTGCTTGACCTCGCAGCTTTCCTCGCCGTTGAAGCTGTAGAGCGTGTCGCCTGGAAATACCGGCCGATACCAGTCCCAGGTCGAACCCGAAACGAACACATGGACGCCACGGAACAGCGACTTCTTGAGCGCGCGGATCTCGTCGGGAGTGCGGTCGCCAAGCATCGGCGAATTGATGACGCCGGCCATCATACCCGGTGCAATTACGCTGCCCCAGCGTGTGCCCTTGGCATATTCAGGGTCGCAATAAAGCGGGTTATCGTCGCCACAGCCATGCGCGTAGTTACGAATATTGTCGGTCGTCGCGGTCTGGATATATTCGCGCATCTTCGACGGCTCGTAGTAGCCGACAAGCTGTTTAGAACGCTCGATATCCTCGTCGGTAATCGCGTATTCGGTTGCCTTCTGCCACTCGTCGCTCTGCAGAATATCGGTGCTTTTAGTCGCCATGTGTTCTCTCCGAAAAAGGGGTTCAGGCCGCGTCGGCAGCATCGGTCGCGAACAGTTCGCGAACCGCAGGTAGAGCAGGTTTCATCGACGGCGTACGCGGCACATCATCGACGATCAGGAAACGCACCGGCACCTGATATGGCATCAAATGTTCGCGGCCATAAGCAGTCAGTTCAGCCTCGGTCGGCGTCGTGGCACCCGTCTTGAGAATCAGTACCGTCATTGGCACCGCGCCAAGGCGACGATCCGGCATTCCGACGGTAACCGCCTCGCGGATCGCCGGATGATCTTCATAAATCTTGTTCACATCGTCGGGATGCACTTTGAAACCACCACGAATAATCGCGAGATCGGCGCGCCCCTTGATGAACAGGAACCCGTCGGCGTCGATGATCGCACGATCCGTCGTGCGAAGCCACTCGCCACCGTTGGCAAATTGCGCTGCCTTCATTTCAAGCACGCCTTCTTCGCCGTGCGGCATATCTTCGCCGCTCTCGGCATTAACGACACGGCCGGTCACGCCCGGCTGGAAACGACCGACGCTGCCGAGCTTTTCCTTCCAGAACGTGTGAAACTCTTTCAGGCCCCAACCCGCAACCGCGCCCGAGAATTCGGTGGCGCCATAATTCTGCAAAACCGGCAGGCCATAGCGTTCCATGAATTCGCTCGTGACCGAATGATCGAGCGGTGCAGCACCCGTGCGCAGCGCGACCAGACTGGCCAGATCTTCCTTAGGAATATTGGCATCGAGGATCATACGAAGCCCGGCCGGAACCGCGCCCGCAACTTTCGGCTTGTGACGCACAATCGCGTCGCGCCAGCTTTCGACCGAGAATTTCTCCATCAAACAGGCTTTGCGGCCACCGGCGATACAGGACAGCGCGCCCCACAGACCGCCGATATGCGTCATCGGGTTCGACAGGATGGTCGTGCCGGGCCGCAGCTTGGCAGCCTCACCTTCGGTCCGATCCTTTTCGTAGGACAGTGCACCGGCAAAGCTTTTCTCGAAGGCATTGCGCTTCAACGGGATACGCTTGGGCACGCCGGTCGTGCCGCTGGTCAGCATCTCGATAATGACGCCGGGCTGCTCGCGCTCGACATTCGGCCCGATCGTCTCAAACCCGGCACGCAGCGAAGCGCCCTGCAATATGCCCGGAAGCTCAATCACCGCAGTACCCGTCGCCTTGCAGGCATCGAGCACACCGGATCGTTCCAGATCGGCCGTTTCACCGATCACAACCGGCAGGTTCAGGCTCTCGATGTCCTTAACCAGTCGTTCGTCGGGATAAAGCGGGTTGATCGAGACCATGCAGGCATCGGCCGCAACCGCAGTCAGCACAGCGGCAAATGGCGACGGACGGTTGCGCACCATCACACCGACACGCGTTCCCTCCCCAAGCTCCAGCTTGGCAAGCTGCGCACGGATCGCCTCGATCGTGTCGCCAAGCTCGCCCCATTTATACCATTTCCCCTGGTAATCGATGACATCGGCTTCGCGATCTATCGCCAGCACGCCATTCAGCAGATCGGAAAACACGGACATTAAAAACTTCCCCAGTCGAGCCGGCCTCGAGGCCATCGAGCCTCTTATATATAACTAGGTTAGTCACCAACCGCAACGGGCACAATACTCTTGGTTTGTGCCCGTTGCTGTCGGCGTCATTCTAAAGCTGGTCGAAAGGCACATTCTTGTCGGTCCGTATCTCTCCGGGCATCCCGAGAATCCGTTCCGATATCTGGTTGCGCAGTACTTCATCCGCGCCACCGGCAACGCGCAACGCCGTTGCCCAGATATAGTCATACTGAATACGCCGGGTTTCGGTATCGCCTTCCGGTGGCGCAAGTCCTGCGAGGCCCCGAACCTCCAGCGAAAGGCCCGCCGTCTTCTGATAGCGAGTGGTATAGGCAAGCTTTACGATCGAAGCGAGCGCGCCCGGATTTTCACCGCGCGACACCATCGTCCGTAACCGGGCCTGAAAGTACCGCTCGGCCTGCTCCTCGGCATAGGCCGCCGCGAGCGACACGCGAACCGAACCGCTGTCGAGCGCCGTGCCACCGTCACGCGGTGTGTCCGCTGCATAAGCGATCAATGCAGCGATGCCACCGTGCTTGCCCTCGCCACCCTGATTCAGGCGCTCACCCATCAGCACCGTCATCGCGCAAGCCCAGCCATCGCCAACCCCGCCGATGCGATTGCTGTCAGGAATGCGAACGTCGGTAAAGAATGTCTCGTTGAAGTCGCTCATGCCCGAAATCTGGCGAATCGGGCGCACATCTATGCCCGGCGTCTTCATATCGACGACAAAGAAACTCATGCCCTTGTGCTTGGGCACGCTGGTATCGGTGCGGACAATCAGGATGCCCCAATCGGCATGGTGCGCCCAACTCGACCAAACTTTCTGCCCGTTGACGACCCAGTCATCACCATCCTTCACCGCGCGAGTGCGAATGCCGGCAAGATCGGACCCTGCCGCCGGTTCGGAGAAGAGCTGGCACCATGTAACTTCGCCCTTCAGTGTAGGGGCGGCAAATTTCCCGATCTGTTCAGGCGTGCCATGCTTATTGATGACAGGCAGCGCCATACCGAGGCCGATGCCGATATAGGGCCCCTTTGGCAGATGATAGTTGCCCTCTTCCTCGCCGAACACGACCGCTTCCATCGTCGCGCCACCGCGCCCACCGAGCGATTTCGGCAACAGGATGCCCGCAAAGCCACCCTCCGCCAGACGCCGCTGCCACGCCCTGCCGCGCGCAACTTCCTCGGCGTCGGTCAGCGTTTCGCCGGCTTTGATAATGAACTCCGGCGCGTTCGCCGCCAGCCATGTGCGCGCTTCAGCGCGGAACGCGGCTTCCTGTGGGGTGTCGTTGAAGTCCATTACGCTGCCTCCGCCTGAAGATTTCCCTGCGCCTGAGCACCCGGGATGTTCGCGATCAACCGGTTCGCCCACGGTTCGCGCCCGCCAAGGCTCAATGCCAGCGTCCGTTCGCGACGGTAATAGAAATGACAATTGGCCTCGAACGTATAACCGATACCGCCGTGCACCTGAATATTCTCGCGCGCCGCATTCTCGAACGCGCCGATCGCCGTCAGCCGCGCAGCAGAAGCGGCAAGCGGCAATTCGTCCGCTGCATTTTCCGCCGCCCATGCCGCATAATAGGCATTCGACCGCGCCAGTTCGACGCCCACCAATATGTCCGCCAGCTTATGCTTGATCGCCTGATACCCGGCCAGCGCACGCCCGAAAATCTGACGGTCCAGCGCGTAATCGCGCGCCATGGTCAGACACGCCTCGGCACCGCCAACAGCTTCGAACGCAGCCTGCACGGCAGCACGGTCGAACAGCCGGTCAATCGCCTGCCCTGCCGTCGGCCCATTGAGCAATTCCGCAGTCGCGCCGTCGAAGCGCACCGTATAATGTGCGCGCAACTGGTCGAAACTATCGAGCTTGGTCCGCGTCACGCCCGCCTGATCCAGCTCGACCAGAGCCAGCGCAGGCTTTCCGCCACTGTTGACCAGCACGACCGCCAGCCCGGCGATTCCGCCATCGGCAACCGGCGTCTTTACACCCGAAACCTTGCCGCCCTCGAACGTCGCTTTCAGCGCGGCCCCGGTCCACCCCCCGACCCTTCTGCATAAGCAAAGGTCGCGATCGCCTCTCCGCTGACAAGTCGGGGCAACCATTTTGCCTTTTGCGCATCGTTACCCGCAAGCTGGATCGCGTCCGCTGCCAGCACGATCGAGGAGAAGAATGGCAGCGCGACGTTCGCCCGGCCCATTTCCTCGCTAATCACTCCAAGATCGAGTTCCGTCATGCCGAGGCCGCCATGGTCTTCTGCGATTCCCGCGCCGAGAAAACCCATTTCGGCGATCTCGCGCCACAGGGGCTCATCCCATTCCGCCCCCGCATCGATCAGTGTGCGCAAACGGTCGGGCGTCGACCGGTCGCCAAGAAGGCTCCGCGCCTGTTCGGCCAGCATCTTCTGTTCGTCGGAAAGATCGAAATTCATCCTTGGTCCTCACAGGCTCTAATATGCATCCATAGTTCACTAGGCTAAACAGGTAGCCCGTGCAACGAAAGCGCTTTCCGCCATATCGCTATTGCGGCAGGCGGTCTCGTTGCATTCTGCAACGCCACTTGCCATAATAATTTTGCAAGCTAATGGGGCCGCGGGCTTTCGAATCAACATCGCTAACGATGTGACTGACCAGCGATGGGCAGCAGTCCAAACGACCGATCAACCTGTGCCAAATAGGTCACACAGTTCCAGCTAATTCTAACTGACGCGCTTTCAGCTATCGACCACCAGTGTTTCATCCGCCAAAAGGGTGGCCGAACAGCGACCGCCAGATCGCGACCTCAAGAGGAGAGAATAATGACGCCACGTTCGCGCTTTACCATGACAACCTTCGTTTCCGCAGCGGCACTCGTCGCCGGAATCGCAGCCCCAGCATTCGCACAGGACGTTCACGCGACCGACGCCGCATCGACGGTTGGCAACGATACAGAAACCAGCGGTCTTGGCGACATCATCGTTACCGCGCGTAAGGTTTCGGAAAACCTGCAGGACGTTCCAGTCGCCATCACAGTGCAGACCGGTCAAGCACTGCAGAATCAGTCTGCGGTTCGCATTCCCGATGTCGCCCGCCTGTCGCCCGGCATCACCTTCTCCCCTGCATCGTCGACGGCGACCGCTTCCGCCATCACGATCCGTGGTCAGGTGCAGACCGACATCCTTGCAACGCTCGATCCATCGGTTGGCACCTATGTCGACGGTTTCTACTGGGCACGCGCTTACGGTTTGAACGCCGATCTGCTCGACGTGCAGAGCGCACAGATTCTTCGCGGGCCACAGGGCACATTGTTCGGCCGCAACACGACCGGTGGCGCGCTGCTACTGCAGACAAACGATCCGACGTATAACGGCGTTGGGGGTCAGGTTTCGGCAACGTACGGTCGCTTTAACGAGCGCGTCGGCACAGCGATTCTCAACGTTCCCCTCATTGAAGACAAGGTCGCCATTCGCGGCGCATTCACGGCCAACAAGCGTGACGGTTTCTTCACCGACACAGCCACCGGCAGCGAGCTCGGCGGACGCAACAGCTACACCGCGCGCGTCAAGTTGCTGATCAATCCGACGCACAATCTCTCGCTGCTGTTCTCGGGGGAAATTTTCCACTCCAATTCGATCACACGGCCTTACCAGCTTCAATACGTCAGCGGATCGTCGGCTGCGAACATCGAAGCCGCCCTGGAAGCCAATCCTGCAAATGCCGCGCTGCTCGCAACACCGGCAGGCCAGGGCCAGCTTGTCGGTATCGGCAGCTCGATATTTACAAACTATATCAACGGCACGCGCAATACTGACAGCACTACCTTGAACGAGGATCCCCGGAGCTACGCAACGACCCACACTTATACGGGCACAGCGACACTCGACACATTCTTCGGCGCGATCAAGTTCATCGGCGGCTATCGCAAGATCGCGGCCAATGCCAACATCGATCTCGACGGTTCGCCCATCAACATCGTGCGGACCTATGGTCAGCAGGATCTCGAATCCTATTCGGGTGAATTGCAGGTCACTGGTAAGGCATTCAACGATGCGCTCGATTTTGCGACCGGCGTCTATGCATTCAATGAGAGCGGCCGCGACCAGTCGACTTCGATCGCTCTCCCCGTCCTCACGCGCATTTCAAACGGCGGTGTCTTGCCGCAGACCTACTACATCGGTGATGTGACGAACCGCAGCATGGGCATGTATGGTCAAGGAACGCTCCACTTTAACGACAAGCTCTCGGTCGTTGCCGGCGTGCGTTATTCGGTCGAGGACAAGAACCTTGTATCATACAATCAGACACGGAACTTCGATACAGGCGCGTTGATTTCATGCCTGATCGTTGGCTCTGACCCTACAAATTGCCGCATCGAACGTCATGCTGCTTTCAGCGGCGTATCATACACCGCCGGTCTGAACTATCAGATCACCCCGGGCATTATGGTTTATGCCAAGACCAGTAAGGGATTCCGTTCGGGCGGACAGAATCTGCGCGCTGCGGATCTTCCAGGTGCCTCGGCTGGTGCCGCCTTCGTGCCGTTCCAGCCTGAAATCGCCCGCGAAGAGGAAATCGGCCTTAAATCCGAGTTCTTCGACCGTCGTATCCGCTTCAACCTCGCGGCCTTCTACAACGAAGTCAGCAACATCCAGCGCACGTCACTGCTGACGACCGTAATCAACGGGGTCACCTCGACCGCAACGATTGTATCCAATGCTGGTAAAGCCCGCTTCTATGGCGGCGAAGCCGAGCTGACCGCACAGGTTTTCGAAGGCTTTACGCTTTCGGGTACCGCGGCGCTGAGCGAGCCCAAGTATCTTTCGTACACCGACACTCAGACCGGCGAAGACAAGCGCGACGAAGTGTTCCAGCAAGTCCCGAAGATCACGTTTAGCGTCGCCAGCGACTACGAACATGAGCTGAACTTCGGCAAGCTGCGGGCGCATCTCGATTATGCATGGCAGGGTAAGACTGCACTGTATAACTATCGTACCCTGTTAACCGGCAACGCCGCCACTGATGCCAACACGATCGCGATTGCCAACGCCCTGACCCGCAAGGCCGGTGGTGAAGTCAACGGTCGTCTCGGGGTGACTTTCATGGACGACGCGTTCGAAGTTGCAGTGTTCGGCCGCAATATCCTCAACCGTCGTTACAACAACACTGGCCTGTTGTTTGGTGCCCCGCTGAACGTGGCTTCGACCCAGCGCAACGATCCTGCCACTTACGGCGTAACAGCGACGTTCAAATTCGGCGCTAAATGACGCTCAGAATAACAGCGTCTAATTAATCAGAGGGCGGTCCGCGAGGACCGCCCCTTTTTTTATTCCATCAACATTGCGTGTTCCCCTCTTCGCTAACTTGGTTAGTTAGGACTGTCGGCAGCAAACAGGATCGTATAGGGTCCGGAAAAATTGAAAGAGGACACGAATGAAGGGTGCAACGATCACCGGCATTGGCATGTCGAAACTTGGACGCAACCTCCATCGCCCGCCGATGGACCTGCTGCTCGATGCCGCGCTGGAAGCTATGGCCGATGCTGGCCTGACCCGCGACGACATCGACGGCATAACCACCTACCCCGGTCGTGCGACCGGGTCGCCCGGCATGTCACCACTGGGCGTCGGCGAACTCCGCAATGCTCTCGGACTCAAGACGCGCTGGCACTCGGCAACTCCCGAAGGTGCCGCCCAGATGTCTGCCATCATGGTGGCCGCAATGGCGGTGGCAACCGGACAGGCTCGCCACGTCATCTGCTTCCGCGCCCTGACCGAAAGCTCATCGCAAACGCCCGAACGACGTGCCAGCCTGCCAGCCGGATCGACCGGGCGCGTGAGTGGTTGGCCGAGCTGGTATCTGCCGATGTATGCGATGTCCGCGACCACTTGGGCAGGATGGGCGGCTACCCGTTATTTCCACGCATTCGGTATGACCCGCGAACATCTTGGCGCCATCGCCGTCAATCAACGCTTCAATGCTCAGGGGAATCCGCGCGCCCTGATGCATGGCAAGCCGCTCACTCTTGACGATTATTATGCCGCGCGGATGATTTCCACGCCACTCGGCCTGTTCGATTGCGACGTGCCGATCGACGGTGCCTGCGTCATCATCATCTCGGCTGCTGACGCCGCACGCGATTGCCGCAAGACGCCGCTCCGCATCGAAGCGATGAGTGCGGCGATGAATGAAAAGGAAACCTGGGATCAACAGCCAGACCTGACAAAAATGGCGTCGCACGATGCCGCCGCCGATATGTGGAAGAACACCGATCTGAAACCGGCAGATGTCGACGTGCTGCAAACCTATGACGGGTTCAGCATTTTCGTGCCGTTGTGGATGGAAGCATTTGGCTTCTGCGGTCACGGGGAGGCAAAGGACTTTATCGCGGGTGGCCACAGTCGCCTCGATGGCAGCCTCCCGACCAATACCGGCGGTGGCCAGCTTTCTGCAGGTCGCCTCCACGGCTTCGGCCATTTGCACGAGGCTTGCGTCCAGCTTTGGGGCGAAGGGGGCGCACGGCAAGTGCCGGACGCGCGCGTCGCTGCCGTGGGCATGGGGGCGGACCGCTCGCTGGCGCAATGCTCGTCGTCCGTGATTGATGACTAAGGGCAAAATGGCCGCAATCATCGCGGCTCTCTGGATCGCAGAGATGACCGGGTCGTTCGAGACGGCGATGATCTATGCCGCGCTGAAGGCGCTGATCGCCGATTTCAAAGATCCGGTCCTCGTCGGCTGGCTCGTCACGACCTATCTCCTGATCGGTGCCGGAGCGGCGGCGCTCGCGGGACGACTGGGCGATATCTATGGTCGTCGGCGCGTGCTGCTCGTCCTGCTTGCGGTCGGTGTTGCCGGTTCGCTGATCAGCGCCTTTTCGATCAATTACGCGATGCTGCTTACGGGTCGCGCGATGCAGGGACTGACAGGCGCTATCCTGCCACTGACCGTTGGGCTTGTCCGTGAAAACTTGCCCCGAGAACGCGTGCCGATGGGCATTGGACTGATGATCTCGGGTGCTTCGGCGGGTACGGCCGGTGGCCTCGTCATCGGCGGGATGATCGTTGATCATTATTCATGGCACGGCATCTTTGCGGGCAGCGCGGTCTTCGCGGCGGTCGCTTTCGTCGCCATATGGCTGTGCCTGCCACGCTCGCCACGGGTTGCGCGAACGGCACCACTGGACTGGTTGGGCGGGGTGCTGTTCGTGCCGGCGATCCTCGCGCTGTTGCTGGCAATCAGCAGCGGGCCGAAATGGGGATTGTTCGACGCACGCACGCTTGGCACATTAGCCGGTGGCGCGGCACTGTTTGCCCTGTGGGTGCGGCAAAGCCTGCGCGCGGTCGATCCGCTGTTCGACGTCAGGCTGTTTCGTAACCGACAAGTGCTTGTCGCCAATCTAACCACCGCTCTGGTCGCGATGAGCACGCTCCAGATCACACTGGTATTCTCAGTGCTGCTACAGGCTCCGCGCTGGACGATGGTCGGACTGGGCGTCACTGCAACGCTCGCCGGGCTGGTCAAGCTCCCCTCTAACATCGGTTCGCTGTTCGCCGGACCATTAAGTGGTTGGCTGACCCAGCGGCATGGCGGACGGATCGGGATGCTGATCGGTGGTCTGCTGACCAGTGTCGGGTGGCTGATGGCGATGGCAATGCATGGCTCGATCACCGGTATCGCCGTTATCCTGTGCGTCATTTCCTTTGGTGCGACGATGCTGTTTGCCGTCGGCCCCACCATCCTTGCCGGAGCCGTCCCGCCCGACCGCACGAGCGAGGCGGCCGGAATGATGACCGTCGTTCGCCAGGCATTTCTCGGCATCGGGGCACAGCTTGTGACATTGCTGCTTGCGACGCATACGGTCATTGGCCCAGATGGTGGCGCGAGCTATCCGACGGAGCGTGCCTTCATGCTGACGATGGGTGTGATCGTGGCGTTGAGTCTGGCGGCAACCGCGCTTGCGCTCGCTTTGCCAAAGGGCGCGCAGGAAGATGCAATCTAGAAGCGGAGTGTAGTCCAGTGCTGACCGTCCACCATCTTGGCGTATCGCAATCCGATAGAATCGTCTGGCTGTGTGAGGAGCTGGCGATTCCCTACAATCTCGTACTCTACGATCGCGATCCCAAGAGCGGGATGGCACCTGCAGACTATCGCGCACTGCATCCGTTCGGCACTGCGCCGGTCATCACCGATGGCACCTTAGTGCTCGGTGAATCGGCGGCGATTATCGATTATATTGTTGCAAAGTACGGAAATGGGCAGCTTTCGGTCGGTTTCGGCGATCCCGGGTTCACAAATTATCTGTTTTGGTACCATTTCGCCAACGGATCGCTGATGCCGAGCGCGTTGGTCGACTTGATCGTCGCGCGTTTTGGCACCGCAATCGACGCGCAGGCCATCGCTGCACTTCAGGCCCGATCGACACGGGCGTATGAGATGATCGAAGCGCGTCTTGGTGAAGCGCCCTATTTTGCGGGCGATGATTTCAGTGCCGCCGACATCATGATGGTGTTTCCGCTCACCACGATGCGGATGTTCGCGCCGAGAGATATCGCCCCCTTCCCGAATCTCCGCGCCTATCTCCAGCGGATCGGAACGCGGCCGGCCTATATCCGGGCGATGGAAAAGGCCGACCCCGGAAAGCCGCTCAATCTCAGCTAACGTAGATTCGGATGTGAATCCGAGGCAGGGATAATTACAAACCAATAAGGTATTGATTTATGGCC
Organism: Sphingomonas paeninsulae; assembly: GCF_003660165.1. Taxonomy (NCBI): domain Bacteria; kingdom Pseudomonadati; phylum Pseudomonadota; class Alphaproteobacteria; order Sphingomonadales; family Sphingomonadaceae; genus Sphingomonas; species Sphingomonas paeninsulae. Next base: position 558,604 of record NZ_CP032828.1, on the reverse strand, counting down.
GGAATATATTATTTCTTCGCCACAGCCCCACACTCAGTCCCACAATGTTTTCGAACACCTGCGGTAATTATGGGGAAGCGGCGGAATCAGTAACAACTGCGAAGTCCAGTCCTCTTTCGAAGAACCGACTTTTGGGCGATTTCTTATCGCCGATATCGTTGGTCGCGGCGGGCCGAGGAACGATACCGCCGGTCGCAGTTCGACCCGTTCGTGAGTTTGGTTGAGCGGAGAAAGGCAATGCTCAACCAAACCTACCGATCCCAAATCCTGGCCTGTTAACGATCTATGATTTTGCCCTGGTTATAAGCCGAAGTGGTAACGAATGCGCATCCCGTACATGCGCGGTTCGCCATACATCGTTGCCCAAATTCCCAGCGACTGGTTTACGTCGGAGTTACTGATTCGATAGAGTTTGTCCGTCGCGTTGGTGACGAAGACACCGGCATCAATACCTGTCCCGCTGATATTCTTCCAGTCGAGAGAAGCATTGAGCAGACCATATCCGGCCAGAATCGAACCTGGCTGGAGAGCGGGAAGCAGGACAGCTTCAGTATTCTGGGACGAGGTGTGCGCGTAATTCACGAAGAACGACAGGGCGCCCATCGTACCCGGCAACTCCTTGTTTACCGCCATGTGTACGCTGAAGATATAGGGCGCGACATATTGGCCGGGCAGGCACTTCACATTGGACATTGCGGGCGCGACCGGCGTGATGCCGGTGCAGTCCGGCAGCCCGTTGGCAGGGATTAGATATTGGGTATATTTGAAATCCGTATAGCTGAAATTGCCACCAATTTCCACCTGTCGGATCGGCCGGATCGTCGCTTCCACTTCGACGCCCTGGACGTGAGCCTTGGCTGCATAAATGGCAGCACCACTGGCGTTGGACGCAGGGTTAAAATCGCCGGTGGCCTTCTGGATGTTGGTATAGTTCAGGAAATAATAGTTTGCGTTGAAGCGCACCGGCATATCGCCCAAATGGAAGTCGGACTTGAAGCCGCCTTCATAGTCTGTGACATATTCGGGATCGAACGTCTCGGTCGTCGGGCGGACCGCATAGGAATTGAACCCGCCCGCTTTATAGCCCCGCGCCACCTTTGCGTAGAGCAGGACATGCGACATCAGCTTGTAATCGAGACCCGCGGTCCAGGTTGGCGCACTGCTGTGCAACGTTGCTGAGAAGGCGCAGCTCGTTTTCGGATCGGTGAGGACGGTCTGGCCGGTAGCCACGCAGGTGAATGCGCCAGGGACCGTCCTGGACGCGTTATAGGAATAAGCGGAGCCGGTGATCGTATCCCAGGTATAACGATAGCCGGCGGTCAGCCGCAGCCCTTCGAGGGCGGGAGCAACCGCGCCGAAATCGAACGTGCCCTGTGCGTAAACCGCCTTTGACTTATTCCCTACCGCAACATTGGCCTGGGACGACGGGCAAAAGCCCGTGTAGGCGGCTGGACAAAAGACGATCGAGTTGACGCCCATTTCACCGGCAGGGGTCTGGTTATAATAAAAGCCGCCGACCGTGAATGTCAGGCGCTTGTTGAGCATGGTGCCCTGAAGCTGCAATTCCTCGGTGAATTCCCGAATATCATCACGCGGCAGCGGGTTGCTCGGTAGCGATGAATCATATTGTTGCACCGTGGTGCCATCGCCGTCGTAATAATAATTACTTTTGAATGTCTGATAGCTGATGATGTTGCGCAACAGCAGCTCGTCGGTGAGGTCCAGTTGCGACGAGTTTATGATACCCCAGGTGCGGGTCGTCTGGCTCTGGAGGACGCTGGGGGCTTCCGCACGCGGCCCCAGCGCGTTCGCCTGCGCGGTGAGGTTGCTATAAAAGCTGCAAGGAACCTGTCCTGGAACCCCGCATAAACCGTAGCCGTTCAGAAGAGGGATGTTGAAGCCCTTGTGAATCAAGGCGGTGCCGTTGGTATGCGAATAGGTGCCATAGGCCATCAGATAGTTTTCGAAGTTCGAACTGGGCCGGAACGTGATGCCGATGCGGCCCGTGTACCAATGCATGTTGTCGAGATCCCGGTTGTACGTCACATCGCGCGTATACCCATCGCGATCGTGATAGGCGCCGGAAACGCGGACCAGCAGCTTGTCGTCCACGACGGGCACGTTGAGCATGCCTTCGAACTCATTGTCGTTATAGTTCCCGTACTGCGCGGATGCCGATCCGGACAGTACGTTGGTTGGTTTGTGCGGCACGAGCAGAACTGCGCCACCGGTCGTGTTGCGACCGAACAGCGTGCCTTGCGGCCCGGCGAGAATCTGTAGACTTTCGAGATCGACATAATTGCCCGGTCCGCCCTGCTGGCTGAGCGTGATCGGGGCGGGCAGCGGCACCTCGGCCATGTACACGACGACGCCGGGCGACGCCTGGAATGTGGCGCCTTGGCCACGAAGCGTGAAGGTCTGCGTATCGCGGGACGCCTGGCCGTTGGCGCCCACCACCAACGATGGCACGCTCGCCGCAAGATCCTGAGCTTTGGTGATGCCCTGCTGTTGAAGCCGTTCGCTGGAGAAGGCCGTGATCGAGATGGGAACGTCTTGCTGGTGTTCTTCACGGCGATTCGCGGTAACGATGATATCGCCAACGCCAACGGCCGAGCTCCTGCTGGCTGCGGTTTGCGTATCCGCTCTCTGGGTTTGCACCGCTTGGGCATGAACCTCGTGGCCCGAGACCATCGCCGCAATGCCAGCCGATCCGGCCAGAAACTTGTGCACCATAATAGATGGTCTCAAGTGTCGACACCCCCGATATCAAGGAAAGGGACGAACGATGATCTTCAAGCGCGCTATCCAGCGATACGGACAACCCCCGAGCCCGAAACGCCCTATCAACGTGCCGGCCAGGTCTGGGATGAGCGGATCGGCTCCGCGCGCGCTCAGGCCCGCAACTGGCGGCTGATGGCTTTCGGATGCCTTGTGCTCACCGGCGGACTTTCCTCCGGTCTCGTCTGGCAATCGATGCAGAGCCGCGTCACGCCTTATATCGTAGAGGTCGACCGACTGGGTGAAGCCCGCGCCGTCACGCAAGCTGAAGCTGGCTATCACCCGACCGATCCGCAGATCGCATGGCATCTGTCACGCTTCGTCGCGAATGTCCGTGGCCGCTCGCTCGATCCTGTGCTGGTCCGGCAAAACTGGCTCGAGGCTTATGACTTCACCACCAAGCGCGGCAGCCAGTTCCTCGGCGACTATGCACGCAGTGCCAATCCTTTCGCCAGTATCGGCGAGCGGACCGTGTCAGTTCAGGTCACCAGCGTGGTGCGGGCGTCCGATCGCTCGTTCCAGGTCAAGTGGACAGAGAGCGCCTATCTGGCGTGACAACGGGCTATGGCGCAGGATCAATCACGCATTGGTGACAGGATCATTCCGTAATCAGGTTGCACTGCCCTATTCCGGCAAATTGCGTCCCACACATTGGAAGATCCAGCCCACGAAAACCTATCATGCGGCGGGCATGTTCCGACCGCGCAGACGACCCTGTTCCCGACAAACGACTATTACCGGTGCGACCGAACCCGAAGGCGCTGACCCCAACACTTATAACTACAATTGCCAAGTTGTAGATCAGTGGATGTCGTTGCGGCTTCGTTGATCGGCGCCTCAGATCCGGTCTCCGATCATGCAGCAGAGCAAAGCGGTGCTATCAGGCTTATGGTCATGACAAAGCTGGGACGAACTGGAAAAGAAGTGCGTCTCGTCGTAGGGCCATCATCCTCAGCTGGAACGCGCGAAGATGAGAATAATCGTGATCCGGCGCTCATCAAGCTCATCGTCAAAGCCCATGCAGCGCGGGCCGCGATCCTTGCCGCACCTCACAAATCTATCAACGAAATTGCTCAGACACAGGGCCACGACCGCGACTATTTCGGGGTGTTGCTGCGGCTGAGCTGGCTTGCACCGGATACCACCCAAGCCATACTGGAGGGACAGCAGCCGGCTGATCTCAATCGGCAGACGCTCGCTCGCATGGCCGGGACGCCTCTTTGCTGGAATGAGCAGGCACCCGACTGTGCTATGCCAGAAAGATTCTAGGCAAACGAACTAAAAAATCTATCGTGTACATCATCCAACTTTCAGATTTACTTGCCGTTAGCGCTTGGTGGGGATGATTGCTGTTGGAATGTTAAGAACGGGCAGATATCAGGTTAAGCGCAACAGATTTCTGACTTTTCTTGAGGCTCTTAAAAGATGACTTGCCTTTGCTAAGCGCGGTGCGGCGCTACTTGCAGGTCAGCATCGCGCCAACCCTCTCGGCTACCTGCAGCTCGCGTCCGTCTTCGGTCAGCCATGTTTCACTGGCCTTCCAGGTGAAGATCGACGGCACTGGTGCTGCGGGCTCTTCGGCTAGCGCATTATTGACGACGTAGACTACGTACCTCGTGCAGTACTCCGGTGAGCACATCTTCTCATACTCGTTCGGCGTGAGTTCGCAGGTGAGGCCAGCGTTAAGCAGGCCCTTGACTTCGACGAGCCACTCGACGTCGCCACTGCGGACCTCGAGGTCCCACCCACGGCCGTAGGGCTCGACGCTCTCGACACTTCCCTTCCCGTACTTCGTCTCGTAGTAATTCCAAGCGTGCCGGACCGCAGCTTTTTCGACCTTGCGCCTCAACTCTGGGTCGGTATTGCGAGGCGGCAGCTTCCCTTTGGTCGGCTCGCCGTGCTTCTTGGCATCGTCCCAGCCGTTCACATATGCCCACACGCGCCTGTCCACGTCAGGCGCGCCGTACCAGGTCGGTTTCTGGCCGAAGCCCTCACCGGGCGCCGTCCTGCTGCTCGACACCTGAAAACTTCGCACGCCTATCGGCACGAGAATCGCGTCTTCCTTCGACGCCATGACCGAGTACTCGGACTCCATGTCATTTAAGTAAAACGGCCCAAGCCTCGCTTCGCGGTAAACGGTCGCGCTCCGGTACCAGCCCACCACCAGTGTCTTGCCGGACCCGGGCTCGCGGGCCAACCACACGGCCAATACCCCCTCGATTGCATCTTCGCCCGGCTTCGCGCCGAGCCGATCGATGTTCACTTTGTCTCGCTTGCCGGGCGGGCGATACCCTTGGAGCTCACCATTTTTAGTGGGCAAAAAGTTGAAGCTTTCGAGGCCATGCTTATTATCGGCCAACCACCCGTGCCCGCCGATGGTAGGGTCATCGGCGCTGGCACCTGCGTAGTGCTTCATCCAGCCGATGTTGAAGTAGATGATCGACGGCATTGAGGTCGATTTCCGAAGAACGGCCAGGATTTCATTTTCTGACGCTTCCGGCACCTCTACGAGGACGCGCTTGGTCTGGTTACCGTGGCCGCTGACCCCGGGCTCGCGACCGAACGCAGCCACCCTTTTCCCTATCATGGCGACCAGCTCCTCCACCGGTCGGCGTAATTCATCCGCTTTAACCAAGACCCTCTCTGCCTCTGCCACCTTATGTGCCTCGCGGCTGTCAACGAGCACGCGTGCCGGGTTTAGCTTGCTGGCTAGCAGCCGTGAGAGAATGACGACGAGCGCCTCGCGGTAATCGGGATTACGGAGGTTCGGCTTGCCAAAGGCGCCGCCCCGGCTGTGCAGTACGACCTTCCCGTCCTCGACCTCAACTTTCGCGTCGAGCTTCTTGCCGGATTCACCGGTAACGCTTGTCAGCATGAATCCCCCGAGCCTGCCCTACACGCCTCGTCCCGAGATGCCTGCGGCGCGATGCATCGTGCCCGACCTGTACCGTATTGCCAAGCACGTTACCGCGGATACGGCTTTTTCGAATGTCTGGGGCAACCCCCAGTGGTCCGTCCTTTTCAAGGGTATCCAATAACCTTCCACTGCAATAACGCCCGCAGATGCTAGGCATCGAAACCCTTGAACAGCTTCGGACATTGTTCCGGGGCCAGGGCGTCCGCACCGCTTACCTGAAACATCTTTCAGAAAAGCAGGACAACAGCAAAAACCAGATCTACCTCGGCAGCGGCCTCGACGGCGTCACCAACCTTTTCCCTGCAACAGTCCATGTCCGCTCGGCGAGCGAAAGCCTGACCAAACGCCGTTCGAGTTCAGGCACACCGAAGCTCGAGGCCCGGCTGGATTTCGCCTGGCTTGGCGCGAACGGTCAGCGCCATGATGCGCCGAACACCCGGATCATCGACTATTTCCAGTATCCCGAAGTCCGGATGTCGGGTTTCCTGAAGGGCTGCGACGACGCGCCTCGATCGCTGCGCCGTGAAGAGCAGGCTGAGTACGGCAAGCGCATCCTTGTCATGGGCACGGCGAGCGACGGCAAGGTCGTCGGCGTCGTTCTGACCGAACGCGACGACCCGCTCGTCGCTGTGTTTCCGGATCTGCCGGTTGCCAGCACCGGCGGTGTCCTGCGCGTCCTCAACATTGATGACGATGCCGGGACGCCACCTGCCGAACTGCTGCGCGCCGAGATCACCGCGATCACGCGCGGTGGCTGGCACGCCTCGGTCATCAACCGCGGCGGTGTCATTACCCCCTTTGTGGGAGCACAGGGTGGCGGCTATACGCTGGAAGCACTGCTTGGTGTTGCCGCCAACGGCAGGAAGGCTCCCGACCGGCACGGGTTCGAGATCAAGAGTTTCAGCGGCAGCCGCATCAGTCTGATGACACCGACACCCGATGGCGGATATCAGGGTGACAACAGTTTCCGCGATTTCATGGCCCGCTATGGCCATGCCGGTGTGAAGGATGACGGATCGCTGCGCTTTACCGGACTTCACCGCTGTGGGATCGTCAATGCCCGGACGGGCCTTGGCATGCGACTTACAGGCTTTGACCGCGAGACTGGCACCTTCACCGATGCTGCTGCCGTCCGCGTTGAGCTGTGGAACGCTGAGACCGGCGACATTGCAGCCTCATGGTCGCTCGAGAAGATGGCCAACTGCTGGAATGCCAAGCACGCCAATGCGCTCTACATCCCGTTTCGTGACCGGGTCGGTGAAAATGGTCTGAAGGAATATCAGTACACCCCGCGCTGGCTGACCGGAAAGGGCACCGATGTCTGGCGGCTGCTGCGTGCGATCGACACCGGCATGGTCTTCTATGATCCTGCCGACACCATCTATGCCGACGGCAGACCCAAGGTCCGCTCGCAGTGGCGGATCAATGTCAGCGACCTGCCTGCTGCCATGTCGCTGCTTTATGCGTCGTCCGAGATCGTCACCGTCTGAGGATGGCCAATGCTGGCGGTTGCAACGTCGCTCTCCAGAAACGCCACGCACTGCTGCAGGACATCATCGACCGGTTGCCGCTCTCTGCCCTTCAGCGCGCATTCCCAGACATCGAGCACGCGCCAGCCGACAGCGGCGAGCGCCGCCCTCACCTTCTGATCCCGGACGATGTTGCCGCCGATCTTGGTCCGCCAGAAGTCTGCGCGGGTCTTCGGCCACTTAAACAGATGGCAGGCATGGCCATGCCAGAAACAGCCGTTGACGAATATCACCGTCCTCCTCCCCGGAAACACCAGATCGGGCTTCCCGGGCAGGCTGCGGCTGTGGAGGCGGTAGCGCAGGCCCATTGCATGGAGACCGCGGCGCAGGACCAGCTCCGGTTTCGTGTTGGTGCCGCGGATCGCCGCCATATTGCGGCGGCGCGCATCGCTGATGGCGGCTTCAGCCAACCCGGACGCGCCGCACCGCAGACTTCTCCGCTGCCCGGTCCATGGCCAGCATGCGGGTGATGGCGGGCTCCATGTAACGGGCAATGGTTTCGACGACCGGCACCACCACCGCATTGCCGAACTGACGGTAGGCCTGCGTGTCGGACACAGCCGATGTATCCCACGTCCGATCTCCGTGCTCAAAGCCCATCAGCCGGGCACACTCGGTCGGGGTCAGCCGGCGCGGCCGTGTACCCTTTTGCTCGATCAGGATTTCAGAGCCGTCCTTGTGATACCGCGCTGACAGTGTCCGGGCGACATCATTGTCCCCGAACATGCTGAACCCAAAGCCGTTGCCCGCCGCCTCATGCTTCAGCCGGTACCCCTGCAGATATTTCCAGAGGTTTTCGGTCAGCGTGTATTTGGCATCGATCTCATTGTGCGACTGGAAGATCGAGCCGAGCTTTGGCCATTCGGCCTCGGGCGGGATCATCCGGTCGAAATCGTCGAAGCTGAACCCGACCTCCTCGCGGAAGCCTGCGATGAATACGCGTTCGCGCTTCTGCGGCACCCAGGGAGCGGCGCTGATCACGCGGAAGCTGATCTTATAGCCAAGGTCATCCTCGAGGGTCCGCCGGATTACCTCGAAGGTGCGCCCCTGATCGTGGCGCTTCAGATGTTTCACATTCTCGAGCAGGAAGGCCGAGGGCTGATGATGGCGGATGATGCGCTCGATATCGAAAAACAGATTGCCCTGCTTTACATCCTCGAACCCGTGCTTGCGGCCGAGCGAGTTCTTTTTGGACACGCCGGCCAGCGAGAACGGCTGACAGGGAAAGCCCGCCAGCAGCACATCATGTTTCGGGATCAGTGAGGGATCAGCACCATAGGGACCGATGTCGCCGACCATGACATGGTCCTCAGTTTCAGCGAAGTTGCGCCGGTAGGTTGCCTGCGACCATTTGTCCCATTCGCTGGTGAAAACGCATTTGCCGCCGATCGCCTCGAATCCCAGCCGCAATCCTCCGATTCCGGCGAACAGGTCGATGAAGCTGAAGGCCTCAGCTGCATTCGGGACGGGCGTTTTCCCGGCGCGGCTAAGCGTGATGTCGCGCACTTTATCGCGCACCAGCTTTGGCGGTGGCGTGCTCCCCGAAAGATAACGCTTGATGTGGCGGCCGGATAATCCGAGTTCGGTTTCAGCCTCAGCGATGGTCAGACCCGACCGGCGAAATTCTGTATCGAAATCGCTGCTCTGGCCCGACACTGCATTCCCCTGAACTCACCCGTCACACACTGCACTGGGTTACTTCCGGACACGATGGCATAAAGTTTCCCAGAGAGCAAGTTTGTTTCTGGTATGTTCTACGTGGGCGCCAACAGATGACCCACATCGTCGCGCGAGTTCACAGGGCGAGATCATCAGTTCGCCCGTCGTCGAGCGGGACACCGCGGCAGATGTTGCAGGAGAGTCGCGCGCATATCGCTCATCCACCTCGGTTGATGTTTTTGGCTGCCCGCGGATGAGCCACATGCACAATTTTGCCGGAACGAGAGTGCTTTTCTGGAAGCGCATCGCGCGTTTTGCAGACTGGGCAGCCTATCTCAGGACCAACCGGATTTGATGTCGATTATATACAAGGTTCGGGAATTGCAGCGTGTTCTGCAGCGACGCAATCAGTTGATGCCGGACTATTGCCATAATTCATTGCGAGCGGCCGTTGATGGGTGTTTGTGCAGGCACAGCTATCAGTCGTTCAAACCTGAAACCTGCCGCTTAGGAAATGGCCACACCCGGCCATTCGTTCGGCGACGAGGGCTAAGTCTTTCCGATAACGCGCGCTATAACTGGCCAGACCGCATCGCCTAAAACACGACGTTGACCAAAGCATGGCGATCCTGGTCTCTCAGCCAGTATTCGTTCGCGTTTTCGACATGGCGACGCCAGTGTGCCTCCGCTTCGTCCACCTGACCATCTTCAATAAACTGGATCAGCTTGGCGATGGATTTGATTCCTCCCAGCCGAAACGAAAGCTTCTCCTTCTCGGTCATGATCGCGCCATAACGTTTCGCATCGTCACGCTGCTGGTGACGCTCAAGCGTGCTGGCGATCAGATCACCTACAAGAATCATGACCTTATTGCCCGTCAGGCTCACCAGTAGATGATGAAAGCGCGCCAGCGCGACCCCATGCTCCGATACGGAGCCTGCAGCGAGGGTTTGTTTCAGGACGGCATAATGCCCCCGAAGTTCGGCGATATCGCGTCGATCAGAGCGTTTCGCAAGCAGGCGCGCGGCGAATGGTTCAAATCCAATTTGCGCTTCATAAAGGTCAGCGATGGTCGCGCCCGTTGCCTGAAGTGTCTGACCGGCCATGCGGGTCGCCGCATCAGTCGATACCTGAAGCACCTGTACGCCCCGACGCGATCCTTGTCGCACACTGATCAGTTGCTCGTTTTCCAGCAGCCGGAGCGCCTCGCGCATGGTCGGTCGTGACACGTTGAATCTGCGCATCAGGGAAACGGTTGGCTGCAGAAACTCGCCCTTGACGACTTCGCCTGTCAAAATAAGTCGCCTCAGCTCACCGGCAATTTCCTCCGACGCCCGTGGCTTTGGGGGCCTTTCCTCCTTCTGCTCCGAAGTTTGTAGCAAACCAGCGCTCAAATCTGTTCTCCATACGGACCACGCATAACATTATTCTTTCTCGACTGCGCTGTCATGCAGTCTCGCATGAGCCAGGGCGATAATCGTTAGACAAGACGCATCAACATGTTAAACAAGATGCGCAAGAGGTCCTCCGGCTATAGCGCTGCTGAGACAGGACCGCGCCATAGGAGAGTGCCATTGTATCTTATCACGCAGACGGCGCGATGGTCTTGAGTGCCATCATGAAGCCACAAACGGCCGCTGCCGCCAGTCGCGGGGTAGCCTGGCGGGCGGTGGCCGTTCTTTTGCTGTTTTATGCGCTTGCGATGGTCGATCGGCAGGTTCTGTTCCTTCTGGTCGGCCCGATCCGCAAGGATCTTGGCGCCACCGATTTCCAGGTGGGGCTGCTGCAGGGCCTGTCTTTCGCGGTTTCCTTCTGCCTGTTCGGGCTTCCCTTCGGCTACGCGGTCGATCGTGTGTCGAGGCGGCTGGTGGTATTCGTCGGCGTTATGGTCTGGGCGGCGGCGACCACTGCAAGTGGATTTGCGTCGAGCTATGGCGAACTTTTCGCGGCCCGGATCCTCGTCGGTGCCGGGGAAGCGGCCCTTGGCCCCGCAGCCTTCTCGATGCTGAGCGACCTGTTTCCGCCGAAGAAGCTTACATTTGCGCTGTCCATTTATTCGATGGGGTCACTGGTCGGCAACGCGCTTGCCTTTGCACTTAGCGGATGGGTGATCGGACTCACGCAGGCGGCTGAGACCGCCCTTTTTGGTTTGCGCAGCTGGCAGGCCGTATTTCTGATCGTGGGAACGCCGGGACTGCTAATCGCCTTCTGCATCTTTCTGGTGCCCGAGCCGACGCGACGCGGTCATCGTGGCATCCAGGCAAGCTGGCCCGACTTGTTCGCATTCATCCGGCTTCGGCGGCGTTTCTTCATCTGTCATCTTGGCGGCTTCAGCTGCATGATGACGATTGCTTATGCGAACCTCGCCTGGGGTCCGACGTTTCTGGTTCGGCATTTTGGCTGGAGCATTCCGCAGGTCGGCGCGACATTGTCGGTTTACAGCCTGCTATTGGGCATTTTCTGTTTTCTGTTCAGCGGCAAGATGGTCGAATGGCTTCAAAACCGGGGTTATGAAGACGCACATTTACGATACTATGCTGTGGGGAGTCTGATAACGACCCTCGCCGGCGCTTCCGCATTTCAGGCTCCCAATGCTGTTATTTATTTATGCATTGCGGCTTTCGGAGCTCTGTTTGTAAATCTTGCAGCCATTGCGCCTGCCGCCCTGCAAATCGTCACTCCCGGTGAACTGAGGGGCCGCGTTTCTGCGATTTACCTGCTTGTGACGGGTTTGATCGGCATGACCGCAGGTCCCGCGCTCGTTTCGGGAATAACGCAGTTCATTTTCGCGGACGACAATCGGGTCAACGACTCGTTGAGTATAACCTATTTGATTGTGGGACCACTGGCCTGCGTGTTTTTTGCATTCGGGTTACGGCCCATGCGGGAAGCGCGCGCTTTGAGAATGGCGGACGATGTCGCTTAACGCTTCTTCCAATTCCGGCAGGCAGACGTTGCTTGCGGCGCTTAACGGGTCGGCATCGATCCATGCCGCGGCTGAGCGTGCCGGTGCGCTGATGCCAAATGGCCTGCTCGTTATATCGCGGGCAACCGGCATCGAAGAAATTACACTTGGCTCTGTGATGAACCGGGCACCGTACGTGGCGGCTGGCATGGCCGCATTCGGCATCCGCCCCGGCGACGTCGTGGCGGTGCAATTACCTCAAGGCGCCGAGCTTGCCTTGTGCTTTGCCGCGGTGGCCCGCCTCGGAGCTATCCTGCTGACAATCACGCCCTCTTACGGACCCGACGAACTGGGCTTCGTGCTGCGGCAGTCGGGTGCCCGGCTTTTGATCACGCCCGAACATCTTCGACATAGCGAAAGTCGCGCGCGCGTAGCGGCAGCAGGCGCGTTGCCTGATCTGCTCGCGCACATCGTGGTGGAGGCGATCGGAGAATTCGGCTGGGAAGCGCTGGAACGTAGCGACCTGCCCATACCGTCGCCCGCCATCATCGACCGGGAAGACGACACGCTGCTTGTCTATACCTCCGGGACGACCGCCGCGCCAAAAGGCGTTCGCCATTCCCACCGATCAATACTGAACGAAATCGCGTCCATTCAGATCAGCCTTGGAAGCAGGGCGCACGGCGCTGTAGTCGCGCCTTGGCCATCTGGCCATATTGCGGGCGCGCTCGTCACCTATCGTTTCCTGCTGCTGGGCATGACGATGCTCTCTCTTGAGCACTGGGACGCGGAGCGAGCCGTCAGGCTCATCGAAAGTCATCGTGCCGTGCAGGGAACAGGCACGCCATTTCATTTGACGGGGTTGCTCGACGCCGCGGAGGCAACCGGATGCGACATCTCGTCGCTCCAGGATTTTCAGGTGGGTGCAGCACCCGTGCCCAGTCGGCTGGTAGAACGCTGTTCTGAAAAACATATTCGTACGTATCGGTCATATGGTTCGACCGAACACCCTACCTCGACTTACGGCTCCCCTCTCGACCCGCTTGAGAAACGGCTCACGACCGAAGGTCGCATCGTCGCAGGTGCCGAGCTTAGAACTGCCAATGATGCAGGCGTGCTGCTGGACGACGGAGCAGAAGGCGAGATCGTTACGCGAGGCCCGGATCGCTTTTCGGGCTATTGGGATGCGGGCCTGGATGCGGAAGCTTTTCTGCCCGACGGATGGTATCGGTCCGGCGACATCGGATTCGTGGATGCTGACGGCTATCTGGTCCTCACCGATCGCAAGAAGGACATCATCATCCGCGGCGGCGAGAACGTATCGTCCAAGGATGTCGAGAACCATCTCAGCTTCCATCCTTCAATAGCAGAGGTCGCGGTAATCGCGGCACCGGATGAGCGCATGGGCGAAGCTGTCGCCGCCGTCGTTGTGCTCCGGTCCGGCACGACCCTGGATTTACCGGATATTGCAGCCTGGTTCGCTTCGCGATCCGTGCCACGCTTCAAGACGCCGAGCATTCTGGTGATCGCTTCTGAGCTCCCGCGAAATTCAACCGGAAAGGTTCTGAAGCACGCCCTGCGCGACGCGCTGCGCTGCGCGGGAACGCCGTGAACGCCGTGAACGACTGAGACAGCAACACAAGGGATCTCACCGCGGCCAGCGCGGGGGAATTAGGGAGAAGAAAATGCTAAAAGTGAAAACGACCTTATTGGTCACGACGGCGCTTATGGTCACTTTGATCAGTGCGCCGCTCTCCGCGCAAACCGTGCAGACGCCGCCGATCCCGCAGGCCGACTCCACGCCTGAAGAAAGCGGTGCCGATATCATCGTGACGGCACAGCGTCGTGCCGAACGCCTCATCGACGTTCCCGTTTCGATTACTGCGATCAGCGGCGCAACACTGGAACGCGGCAACGCGACCGGCGTGTTCGATATTACCAAAACAGCGCCGGGCGTGGTCATCAATCGTAATGGCGGTTATCTGCAGCCAACCATCCGCGGCATCGGCACCAATGTGACCGGCGGTACAGCCGATCCAAACGTGGCCATCTATCTCGACGGAGTCTATCAGCCAAGCCAGACCGGTAATTTTTTCGATCTCGCCAATATTCAGTCTGTCGAAATCCTGAAGGGACCGCAGGGCACGCTCTTCGGTCGGAACGCCACCGGCGGCGCTATCCTCATAACGACAGCTGATCCTTCGTTCACACCATCGGGCCGCATGCTCGTCAGCTATGGTCGCTACAATGAAGCGCGGGGCTCGGCCTACCTCACCACAGGCTTGACCGACACGCTGGCGATTGATCTTTCCGCCTATTATCGCCGTTCCGATGGCTTCAAGCACGATGTGCGGACCGGCGATCTGCAGGCGAAACAGCATAGCCTCGATCTGCGCTCGAAATTACTGTTTCAGCCAACCGAAACCATCAAGTTCGTGCTCACCGCGTCGTACAACGACACTTCCGATCCAACCGGGCTCGCGTACAACGCCCTGAACGGCAACACACAGGGCCGACCGATTGCGGGGTCCGGCCCGATTGCCGAAGGGCGTACGCAACTCTCGCACAATCTGGCACCGGTCATCAGGTCAAAGGCGACGGCAATTTCGTTGCATGCCGATTTCGACCTCGGTTTTGCCACGCTGCGGTCTATCAGCGCCTATCGCGACGAAAAGACACATATCGAGGCCGATCTCGACGCCAGTTATGCCGCCGTCCAGCAGGCAATCTACGACCAGCCGCTGCGCACCCAGTCTCAGGAATTTACGCTGACCTCCCCCTCCACCGGGAAATTCAACTGGGTGACGGGATTGTTCTATTATCACGGGTTCGGCCATTATCCCGGCTACAACATCAATGGCGTTACGGCTCTGCGCGCTGCAGATACCATCGACGCCTATGCGGTGTTTGCAGACGGTACATATAAGATCGGGAAATTCTCGCTGATCGCGGGTCTCCGCTACAGCGACGAGAAGCGCAATCACAAGTACGGTGCGGGAACGGGTCCCTACACAGTCAACGCAAATGCAAGCTTTAACGACCTCACCCCTCGTGTCGGCCTACGCTATGCCATCACGGATCGCAGCAACCTTTACGCTACCTTCAGCAAGGGCTTCAAAAGCGGTTTGTTCAATGGCACTGCGGCGTCGACGGTCGCTGTCAAACCTGAAAAAGTCGATGCCTATGAGCTCGGTTACAAGGTTGCGTCGCGACTGATCGATTTCAATGCAGCCGGCTTTTACTATAATTACGATAACATCCAGGTCACCGCTTTCGACTTCACGACCGGCATCAGCCGCCTGTTCAACGCCGCCAAAGCCGAGATTTACGGGATTGATGCCGATGCCACCATTCGCCCCTCGCGCAATTTCGATCTTCGGGTCGCAGCGGGCTACACGCATGGCCGCTACACATCTTTCCCGGGCGCAATCGTTTTCACTCCAAAACCGGGTGGGAATGTCGGCAATATCACGCAGATCGTGGATGCCAGCGGATCTACAATGATCCGCGCACCCGCGATAACCGCCAGCGCCACGGCCAACTACCGCGTGGATATCGGCGAGCGTCAGATCGAATTCACAGCGACGCCCTACTACACGAGTAAGGTCAATTACACTTACGACGAGCGTATCCAGCAGCCCGGCTATTTCACACTGGACGCGAGTATTTCGTACGTACTGAACGCTGATTGCAGACTGTCATTGTGGGGGAAAAACCTGACCGACACGACGTACGCATCGTTCCGCAGTACGAGTTCGACACGCGACAGCATCGTCTATGCTACGCCACGAACATACGGTGTGTCGGCAAGCTATCGTTTCTGATTTTACCGGCGGTCGGGGGCTTTCATCCGACCGCCAATGAGTCTCGGCATCATCACCATGATCGAAAGGACCACTGTCGCCATATCCAAGAGTTTCCGCTAATGGCGGCAATCTGCTGCCCAAACCGAAAATCGGCTCGCTCCCTTTCGACCAAGGCTCGTCGTGTACGTAAGCCAGCAGCTCCAGTCGGCTGCTACCGAGCGAGACATCAGCGTCGCACTGACCAGTCCGACAACGGGCGTTATGATCGAAGACGGAGCATCGACTCTGCATCGGATTATGGCCTTTATCGCAGCAATCACGGTCGCCTGCAAACTGTCGTATGCAACAGTTGATCTGGACGATGACCGGTGACCTTATAACGAAAAGCAGGACACGAAACGCGCCCTATCCCGTTTTAAGACGCACACGTCCAGGAACTGCGAAATTAAGATGAGAGAAACAAGTTTTTGCGATGTTGGCGCGGAATAGCCGATCCGGCAGAGCGCTCTTAATTCTTGCTGTCCCGGCCGTCAAATTAAGCTCTTTTGACTTCAAGCAGATGCAATTCAACTTGGAGCTAAAGTGAGACGCCAGAAGTCATCAGTATTCAAAGCTAGCCTCAGTTAAAGCGCGCACCTGTTCGAGGGTAACATCTTGTGCAAGCCCAGTGAGTACGAAACGGCTCTTTCGATCCGCACGGCGAAAGACCGCGTGTGTCGTGATCACCATGTCTACCACATTGGTCCCTGTCAGCGGCAAGGTGCAGGCCCGCCTGAACTTCGGCGTTCCGATTTTGTCGACGTGGTCCATCAGCACGATGATGCGACGCACGCCAGCGACAAGATCCATCGCGCCGCCGGGCCCTTTTACCATTTTTCCGGGAACCATCCAGTTGGCGAGGTCGCCCGTTTCGGACACCTCCATCGCACCCAAAACCGATAGATCGATGTGCCCGCCGCGGATCATCCCGAAGCTATCGGCAGAGGACACGTAACTTGTGCGGCTCAGTTCGCTGATCGTCTGTTTGCCCGCGTTGATGATGTCGGCATCGACCAATTCGTCCGATGGAAAGGGCCCGAGTCCCAGCATACCGTTTTCCGACTGCAGTGTGACGTCGATGTCGGGCGCAATGTGATTTGCTACTAACGTTGGAATGCCGATGCCAAGATTAACGTAAAAGCCATCATGCAATTCAGCGGCGGCCAGTGCGGCCATTTCATTACGAGTCCACGGCATTTATCAAGTCCTCAGGAAATGGTGCGTTGCTCGATGCGCTTCTCGTTTTGTGTAGCAAGGATTAGCCGCTGAACAAAAATGCCAGGTGTATGGACGCCGTCAGGATCGATCGCACCAGCCTCGGCAAAAGCCTCGACCTCAGCAATTGTTACGCGGCCACAGGTGGCTGCCATTGGATTGAAGTTGCGTGCTGACTTTCGATAGACGAGGTTGCCGAACGGATCGCCACGCCATGCCTTAACGATTGCGAGATCTGCAACGAGTCCGGTTTCGAGAAGAAAGTCTTCGCCCTCGAACGCGCGCACTTCCTTGCCCTCGGCGATTGCGGTCCCGATTCCCGTGCGCGTGTAAAAGCCCGGAATGCCAGCGCCCCCGGCACGCATCCGTTCGGCCAATGTGCCCTGTGGATTAAATTCGATCTCAAGTTCGCCTGAAAGATACTGCCGTTCGAATTCCTTATTCTCGCCGACATAAGAAGAGATCATCTTCTTCACCTGGCGGGATCTCAACAACAAACCGAGCCCAAAATCGTCCACTCCCGCATTGTTCGAGATCAGCGTGAGATTCTTAACACCGCTCGCGACGATGCCTCCGATCAGCGTCTCCGGAATCCCGCATAGGCCAAAGCCGCCGGCTGCTATCGTCATGCCGTCGAACAGCAACCCGTCAAGCGCTGCGATGGTAAGCGCTAAATCATCCCCACGGGGTTTGGTTATGCGGCTTGCGCGGTGACGTTAGGCAGGTTCGCGGTGCGGCTGTCGGTCCAGTTATACGGCAGCAGATCATCGATGGGGTCGCCGTCGCTGCGGTGGATGATGCGGCCAAGAACGTCAGTCAGATAGGCTTGCGGATCGATGGCGTTGAGCTTGCAGGTTTCCACGAGGCTGGCGATGATGGCCCAGTTTTCGGCACCGAGGTCGTGCCCAGCAAAAAGCGCATTTTTTCTCTGCAGAGCTATCGGTCGCATCGAACGCTCGACGGTATTGTTGTCGAGCTCGATGCGACCGTCGTCGAGGAAGCGATTGAGGCCATTCCAGTGATTGAGCGCATAGCCGATTGCGCCTGCCGTTCCGGAGCCTCTTGGTAGCCTGGGCAGCATGTCTTTCATCCAGAGCTTCATCGCCGTGACCAGAGGTGCGGATTCAGCCCGACGGATTGCGCGGCGATGCTCGTGGTCTGATCCCCGGATTTTGGCCTCGATGGCGTACAGACGGGCGATCTGGCGCAGCGCCTCATCGGCCACCGGTGCGTTGCCGCCTTTTGTCGCGTCGAAGAAGCCGCGCCGCACGTGCGCCCAACAAAAGGCGAGCTTTCCCGCGCCACCGGCACGATCGGAGGCCTCGATATGCTTATAAGCCCCATAACCGTCGCACTGGACGATGCCGTGATAGCTGCCGAGCAACTGCGCGGCCCAGACTTTGCCGCGCCCCGGCATGTAGCTGTAGACCACGGCCGGCGGATCGGTCCCGCCATGAGCACGGTCGTCGCGGGCGATCGCCCATAAATAGCCGGTCTTTGTCTTGCCCGTGCCCGGTGCCAGCACCCGCGCAGTGGTCTCATCGACAAAGAGCCGGTCGCCCGACAGCAGTTCAGCCTTCATGCGCCGGGTGATCCGCCCGAGCCACGCGGCACTACGCCCCGACCAGTTGCACATCGTACCGCGATCGATCTGGATGCCCTGGCGACGCAGTGCCTGTGCCTGCCGGTAAAACGGACCATGGTCGGCGTATTTCCTGACGATCACGTCGGCGAGCAGCGCCTCGGTTGGAAGGCCGCCCGGCACGACATGCTTTGGTGCAGGGGCCTGGAACACGCCGTCGCTGCATGTGCGGCACGCCATCTTCGGACGCACCGTTACGATCACCCGATACCGGACGGGGATGACATCGAGCCGACTGGCGACATCCTCATCAATACAGTGCAGCGCACCGCCGCAGCACGGACATTCGGTTTCAACCGGCATGATTACTTCGCGGATCCGGGGCAGATGTGCTGGCAGCGAAGCACGTTCGGTCGTTTCCTTGCGCTTCTTCTCGGCCTTCGGCCCGACCGGCGACTGCTCGGCGAGCGCCAGCAACTCGGCCTGCGCAACTTCGATGTCCTCGAGCGCCAGTGCCAGTTGATCGGCGCTGAGCTTTTCAGAGCGTTTGCCGAACGTTGCCCGCTTCAGCTGATCGAGCAGATGCTGCATCCGCGCCTCGCGTTCGAGCCCCGCGATCACCATCGCCTTGAGGACCACGACATCGTCGGGAAGGTCGGCTTCGCTCGCAGACATGGACTATTTCTGGCATGTTTTTCCGGCGTCGCAACCGTCATTTCGACGAGCAGATTCAGGCGTGCGACCTACTGCGCAACCTGCGGTTTCTGCACCCGGACCTCATGCATTCGGGTCCATTGCAGACCCTCGAACAACGCCGATGCCTGGCTTGGCGTCAGCCGCATCACGCCGTCGCCAGCTCGCGGCCAGCAGAAGCCGCCGGTCTGGAGAACCTTGCTCACCAGCACCAGGCCCGTGCCGTCCCAGACCAGCAGCTTGATCCGGTTCGCGCGCTTCGACCGGAAGATATATGCCACGCCCGAGAACGGCTTGAGGCCAAGCTCATTCTCGACGAGCGCTGCAAGGCTGACGGCTCCCTTCCTGAAGTCGACCGGCTTGGTCGCAACCATCACCTTGAGTGGTCCCGGTGGGAGGATCACGTCATCTGCCTCATCGCAGTAAGAACGCGCTCGATATGCGCGACCGTGACATTATCAGGAACGTGGATCGTCATCGTCCCCGCATGGATGATAACCTCTGCGACGGTTGATACGGACGACAGCGGCGGGCCGGGCTCGTCAACAACCACCGGCACAAACGCCATCTCACGCGCCTTCAACACTGTGTGCCGCCACGCATAAAGCTGCTGGGGTAAAAGGTCGTTGGCGCGCGCGATCGCCGCGATATTGGCACCAGCGACAAAACTCTCCTCGACGATCCGCGCCTTGGCGTCGGGTGCCCACATCCGGCGTGCCGCACCCGCCGGGATCACGTCCATCCGTTGAGGACGGCGGCCACCCTTGCTTTCGAAAGTCGTTTCGAATGTTGTTTCGATACCTGACACCAAGCTTCCCCTCACATGAGGAGGCTAAGCATACTCAGATCACGGATCGCCGATATGTGGGGGAGATTTGGCGCTTACCTGCGATCGCGTCAGAATAGGATTTGTTCGCCACGTCTGCTCCTCATTGACTGATGCCACGCCCGGAATGTTTTATGAGTGGATGACAACGTTAACGATGATCGAAAACGAGATGCAGGTCCGCATCTCAGATGACACTCGTCGGCGCGGGCTGGGTGGAAGCCCTGAGTCGCGAAAGCCGAAACGACTGGATCAGCCAACGGTCTGTAATCTTGCGATATTCATCGCGATAATGGCCAGAGCCGCGCAACCCTCCAAGCCCGAGCGTACCGGCAGAAGCATCTGCCCAGAAAATACGGTCAACCATTGCCCAGATGCCGCGTGCGCTCGTCGGCGACGTCATCTCAATCTCTTCCATATGGCCATGATGGATGCTCACGCCGCCGCGCAGCGCTCCTGAGATAAACGCGATACCATCCCGCGCGTTGACCGGTGCATCCTGACTTTCGGGAAAGAACATGGTTGCATCGGTGGTAAAGAGCGCCGCCAGACCGATCCAGTCCTGCGTATCGACGCAGCGAAAGTACCGCGCCTTCAATCGCCTGATTTCCTCGATTTCCCAAAGCCGCGATGCGGCGCTCGATTCCATGCGCGATATACCTCTTAAATTATGTGCCAGACGGTGATTCGCGAAAACTGTCCTCAAGCCGCTTTTCAGTCGCCGAAATGTGTTTCTTCATTGCGGAACGCGCCTTGCGTGGGTTGCGCGCAATAATCGCCTCGATGATTTCCTCATGCTCAGCGTGTGCGATCTTCAGGTTCGGCGCGAACACTCTGTCCTTGAAACAGGCGATGTAGAAATCCGAGCGATCGCCAAGGCTCTCGACGATTTCGGCGACGGAGGCAGAATGTGCGGCGCGGCGCATTTCCGAATGCAACTGACGATTTAGCGACCGATACATATCCGCACGACCACCCACCTCCTCTGGTTGGTCGGCCAGTGCGCCTATTTGTGCCGAGATCAGCCGCATCGTGAGCAGCACGTTGGGTTCTGCGCGCTCTGCCGCAAGCTCGGCGATGATCGCCTCGCCCTCGGCAAACAGTCGAAAAAAGTCCCGGATCTCGTTGACATCAGGGCGTCGGGGACGGCAACCGACCTGCGGCACGATCTCGACGAAACCCTCCGTCGACAATCTGCGCAATGCATCCATTACCGGTTGACGGCTCATATCGAGTTGCGTGGCGATATCGTCAATCTGGAACCATTCGCGGTCGGTGACGGTCCCAGTAACGAGCATTTCTTTCAGATGGTCATAGGCCCGTTCACTGAGGCCACCCCTGCGCGAATTTTTCAAGGCGGCGCTCCTCCGGTCCCGGCCCGTCGACACAGGCTCGCCGGCGCCAGGATGTTGATCAAGCGGCGTCCGATAAACCGTTTGCGAAGTCTTGCCAACACCCGCCCTTTTTCGGCGCACCGTCTCGTCCCCAGGTCGATTGCTGCCGCTTCGCATTTAGGCGGTCACCCGTCTCTTCGTTTCAGTCGGCGCATCCACCGCCGCGGCACGACCGGCGCGACGCCCTGAAAACATTCCGTCTCCAATCGACATCCCGCTGAGATAACCGTTCGAACAAAGACCGACCGCAGCGCGGCCCGCGGCATATAGCCCATCCACCCGGCTACCGTCCCCGCGGATTACGTTGCCGCTATTCTCATCGACCTTGAGACCGCCAAGCGTGAACAAATAGGTAAAGGCGTAGATGTTTGGAATCGCCATATTGATGGCATGCAAACGCCGACCACCAAGCCGCGCACGGTGCTCGGTTGATTTGCCCAATCGATCCGCGGCCCCGGCGGCCAGATCGGCGTCTGCGATGTCGATCGTCCGCCGCAGCACGACGGGATCGATCGCCAATTTTGCGGCCAACCGCTCGATCGACGACGACGAGCGCGTGCCCCCTAAAAGGAAATTAAGCAGCGCCGGCACACCATAGAATTTGAAGAACAGCCAGCCGCCGAACAACGCCTGGCGGATCGCCTCGCGATAACTACGGGAAGGCAGGATGAGCCACGCGCCACCATCTGGCTGATCGGCAATCGCGAGGCCGAGGTAGCCCGAATAGGTTTCTTCGTTAATAAAACGTTCGCCGCGTGCATTGACCAGAATTCCGTCGAGCAGCGCGGCCGGTGGCGCAATATTGCGCGCAGCATAGACGCTATCCATTCGATCTGTGGCGCCACCGGCCGACTGGCCCAGCATAATACCGCTGCCATCGCAGCCCATTGATCCAAGGCGCATTAGCGCACGATAGTTCCTGGCGAAGAACGGCCGGTGCTCGCCGAGCATGTCAAGATTGAACGCGAACCCGCCCGTCGACAATATTACGCCCTTTCGTGCCCGGATCAGGCGGGTTTCCGATACCGCCAGCTCCAGCGCGCGCGCCTCTCTTATTGCCCGTTCTGAGACTTTGGCTTTGAACGGCAGCATCGGCACAACCTTGTCGTACAGGCGCTTATGGGCCGCCCGCTTGCCGTCTGGCACACGGGCCGTCTGGACGCCGATAATTCTGCCGGTTGAATCCTGAACCAGACGCACGACCTTTTCGTGCTGACGCAACCGTACGCCGATCGCTGCAGCCGCACGCGCCAGTGCAGCGTAATAGACATGACCCGTCATGCCGGTGCCGACAGGACGATGCCCACGTGGCGCAGGCTTTGCGCGTGCAGCATATTCAGGAACTTTCTCGTTACCCGAATAATAAAGGAACTTGCCGTCGGGCGGATAGATCGTCTTTTCGAGATAGGGATCGGCCGCGTAGGGAACACCATGACGGATCAACCAATCAAGATTGGCAGCACTTTCATTGCAATACCGTCGCAACGTCTCGGGTTGAATGACGTTTCCTACTTCCATAGCCAGATAATCGTACATCACCTCGGCAGTGTCCGAAAAACCGGCCTGTTTCTGGAAACTTGTGCCACCAGCATAGATGATGCCACCGCTGTAGGCCGTCGCGCCCCCTCCGGCAAACCGATCGATCGCGATAACATCGGCACTCGATTCCCGCGCTTCAATTGCTGCGCACGCGCCCGCGCCGCCAAAACCAACGACAATGACATCGGCGATATCGTCCCAGACTCCCGAATCAGCGTCTTGTAACACGAGTGGCTCGGACTCCCGGTCCGTTACTGCGCTCACCCTGATCACCTCCATTTAAATCCAACCACGCATCACGGCGCCGCTTGAACCATTCTCATCGCTCAGCAATTGCCGCTCGTCAATCTAGTATTCTGATATTTCAGTTCGCGATTGACACGTAACATTCTAGAAGCAATGATATATAATAAGCGGGAATCGGCGCTGAACCGGATGGCGCAGAAAATGACATCGGCGGATTGACGCTGATTGAGAGAGGGCAAACGATGCTGAAAGCAATAGTGCTATTGAAGCGCAAGACCGACATCACCGTCGATCAATTTATCGATCATTACGAAAATCGGCACGTCCCACTCGTGCGCGAAGTGTTACCAACGATCGGTAAGTATGTCCGCAATTATCTCGACACGACATCTGTTTCGTCCAACCGCCAGGATGGCGATGCCCCTTCGCCATATTTCGACGTGATCACCGAACTCTGGTTCAACGATGACACGGCCTACCAGGGCTTCATCGATGCGCTCGCCGATCCCGAAGTTTCGCGGCGATTGCAGGAGGATGAGGATCGCTTCCTCGATCGCTCGATCGTGCAGACCTACGCCGTGAAGGAATGCGGCATTTGAAGCGCAGATATTCGCCGAACGCCAATTTCAGGATGACACGATGAGCCTTTTGGAAGCACTCGAAACCCCCTTTACGCTCAAATCATTAAGGCTGAAAAACCGCTTCGCAATGTCGCCGATGACGCGTTATTTCTCGCCGGACGGACTGCCAACCCAAGACGTCGCGGCTTATTATAGACGGCGTGCTGAGGGCGGTGTCGGCCTCATCATTTCCGAAGGCGTGGGCCTTGACCGGGTGCATTCGCGAGCAGTTTCGTTCGTACCGAATTTCTGTGACGATGCCCTGAGCGAATGGAGTAAGGTCGTCGCTGACGTGCATGCCGCAGGCGCCGCGATGGCACCTCAGCTCTGGCATGTCGGCGGCGTTGCCGATTACAATTATCCCGATGCCGAGCACGATCCGCTCGAAAGTCCGTCCGGCCTCATCGGTCCCGACACGCCCGGCGGTCGCGTAATGAGCGAAGAGGATGTCGCCGACACGATCGCATCGTTTGCCCGCGCTGCCGGAGATTCCAATCGGCTGGGATTCGATTGTGTCGAAGTCCATGCAGCACACGGCTATCTCGTCGATCAGTTCTTCTGGTCCGAAACCAACCGCCGTGACGGCCGCTACGGCGGCACAGACCTTCGTGCTCGATCGAATCTGGCTGCAGAGATCGTGCGTGCGATGCGGGCGGCGGTCGGCGAAGACTACGTGCTGATGATGCGGGTCTCGCAATGGAAGACCGGTTACTACGATACCAAACTAGCCTCCACCCCCGCAGAGATCGAACAATGGCTGGGGCCACTCGTGGAAGCCGGTGTCGATCTGATTGACTGTTCGCAGCGCCGGTTCTGGGAGCCGGAGTTCGAAGGATCCGACCTCAATCTTGCGGGTTGGGTGAAAAAGATGCTCGGCGTGCCAACGATGACAGTCGGTTCGATCGGGCTCGATCGTGATCTTTTCGCCGATTTCGCGGGCGGCACTTCGGCAGTCAATATGAGGTCTCTGGAGGAACTGGCGCGACGCTTTGATCGCGGCGATTTCGACCTGGTGGCGCTTGGACGCGTTCTCCTGTCGGATCCTTCGTGGCTTCAGAAAGTTCGCGAAGGACGGTTGGGTGAACTGACTCCCTACTCCGCAGAAGCGATGCAGACGCTTTACTAAAGCCCCGTTTCTAAGCCCATTTTTAAGTTTGCCACGCGAAAAATTCAAGGTTGAACATTCGTCACTACTAGAATACTAGAAGTTTCAAACGGGCCGTCAAGCAATGCCCGCAACGTTAATAGGGGATGATTTAAATGACTATCCACGTTTCCATCCGCAACGGTCGGCTCAGTACGATCGTCTTCGCCGCGTTGTCGGTTTGCATGGCAAGTTCACCGGCGGTCGCGCAAACCGCGTCCAATGAACCAACTCCTGCTCAAGCTTCAGAGGTCGAGCCCACGCCCGACAGCTCAGATATCGTCGTGACTGCGCAGCGCCGCTCAGAACGGTTAACCGATGTTCCGGTTTCCGTGACGGCGCTCACCGCCGAAACGATCGTGAGCAGCGGCGTCACCGATACCTATTCGCTGCAGCAGATCACGCCCGGCCTGCGCATGGAGCGCCTTGGCGGTTACACGCAGCCATCCATCCGCGGCGTTACTGCCGGATCCACCAACCCGGGTTCCGAAGCCAACGTGGCAATTTATGTCGATGGTATTTATCAACCGAACCAGGCGGCCAACACGATCGACCTGCCTGATGTTGCACGGGTCGAAGTTTCGAAGGGGCCTCAAGGCACTTTGTTCGGCCGCAACGCAACGGGCGGCGCGATCCAGATCTTCACGCGCGAACCGGAATACAAGCCCTCGGTCGACATGCAGGTCGGCTATGGCAGTTACAACGACCTGGCCGTCAAAGCATTCGTTACTGCGCCCTTAATCGACGATAAACTGGCGTTTTCCGTATCCGGTTCTTACGAGGACATGGACGGGTGGAATCATGATTTGCTTAACGGCGGCCATGTTGGTGACATCAAGTCGCGTCTGATTCGGGGAAAATTGCTCTTCGAACCGGCCGATAACTTGAAGTTCGTTCTCGGCGGACAATACTCCCGACGTAGCGACGACAGCTTGTTCGCGTATTCGGCGCTGAACGGTAACACTATTGGTCCTAAAACGGCAGTAGAACCCTATGACGTGGCCGTTAACACCAAACCATTAACGAATACCGAAAGTTATAATATATCTCTGCGAGGATCAGTAAATACAAAAGTTGGTACAATCTCATCTCTTACGGCTTATGCTAAAACTCAACTGGATATCGCTGCAGATGGCGATGCAAGTCCGGCACAGATCATCAGTTTTACAATCGATTCACCCGATAAGAATTTTACGCAAGAGTTAAATTTTGCCTCGGAGAAGTTCGGACGATTCAGTTTCATCGCAGGTTTGTTTTATTATCGTGACGATTCTTCCTACGATCCCCTGATCGGTTTCTTTCCCGCACCTTTCGTCAATTATGCAAACGTTACGACCCGCGCCTATGCAGCTTACACCGAGGGAACCTTCCAGATTACTGACAAGCTCACGGCGATCGCGGGAGTACGCTATTCGCACGAAAAGCGCACGGTGCAGTATGTGGGAGGAGATGCTGCGACCTTCGTTGGGACCGCGTTGCATGAAAAATCATATAATGCAGCCACGCCGCGACTTTCACTGCGTTACGAATTCGAGCCACGCACTGATATCTATGCTACGTACAGCAAAGGCTTCAAGAGCGGCGTTTACGATCTAAACGGCACTGCTACGACGCCGGTAAATCCTGAAAAAATTGACGCTTACGAGGTCGGGTTTAAGACCAGTCACGGGCTCTTCGATCTCAATCTTGCGGGCTACTATTACAAATATAGTAACTTGCAGGTACAAATTAACAGCGGCGGATTTGATCTTCTTACTAACGCTGGTGCTGCCCGCAATTACGGATTCGATATTGAAGGTGCCTTTCGTCCGACGCACGATCTGCGCTTCAGTGGCGGATTCACTTATCTACATGCCCGTTACCACGACTATACCAACGCTTCGATCCTCGTGCCCATTCCCGGCGGCGGCAACGCCACTGTGTCAGGCGTCGACCTGAGTGGTTTCAAGGTAACGCGCGCACCAACGTGGACACTGAATATCGGCGCAAACTATGAACACGAGTTCAACATTGGCACGATCGGTCTGGCAGGAAATTTGTATCACACCGACGATGTTCCCCTGGAACAAAGCGGCCGCGTGCAACAGAAAGCATATACCCTCGTTAACTCGACGCTGACCTTCAAGCCCGCAAACACCAATTTCAGATTCTCGGTATGGGGCAAGAACCTGAGTGACGAGAAAGTGATCCAGGGTAGCTTCTTCACGGGCGCTGGCGATCAGGTATCCTATGCGCCACCACGAACCTTTGGGGGCTCGATCGGTTATGCATTTTAAACCGGAAGGCTCGTACTGATGCAATCAAACGCAACACCGATCGGCAACCGGCACCATCGCCTGTGGATGTACCAGGCGATGGTTCAGAGCCGGGAACTCGAGACGCGGATCAAGACGATCTACTTCGAGGGCAAGCTGCCAGTATTCAACATGGCAAAGGGACCGATCCCGGGAGAGATGCACCTCTCCGTTGGGCAGGAACCGTGCGCCGTCGGCGTCTGCGCGCATCTTCGACCGAGCGACTTCGTAACGGCCACGCATCGTCCGCACCACGTGGCAATCGCCAAAGGCGTCAACCTGCGAGCCATGGCCGCTGAAATCTTTGGCAAGGAGACTGGCCTGTCGCATGGCCTGGGCGGCCACATGCACCTCTTTGACGCGTCGGTAAATTTCAGCTGCAGCGGCATCATCGGGGAAGGCATTGCTCCCGCCGTCGGCGCCGCAGTTGCCATGAAGATACAGGGACGCGACGATATCGCAGTCTCTTTCATGGGCGAAGGAGCGACCAACCAGGGCCAGTTTCACGAGGCGTTGAACCTCGCCTCATTATGGAAAGCGCCAGTCGTTTTTATTATCGAAGACAATGCATATGGCATTTCGGTCAGCAAGGCGGAAAGTACATCGGTTGCGAGCAACGCCGACCGAGCGGCCGCGTATGGAATGCCCGGTGTCTTTGTGCCCGGAAACGATCCTGACGCAATCTATGAAGCGGCTGGCGAAGCGGTGGCACGCGCCCGCGCAGGTGGTGGCCCGACGTTGATCGAACTGGAAACACACAGGCTAGAAGGACATTTCGTGGGGGACACCGTGGAATACAGGCCACCGGCGGAACTGGAAAGTCTCGCCACTCTGGATCCGATAACCTTATTTCGCGCCCGCCTCGAAGCGGACGGCCACGACGGTGCAGAGCTCAACGCGATCGAGGCGGAAGCAATCTCGCTTGCCGACGATGCGATCGCCTTCGCCCGTAATTCTGAATATCCTGCCGCCCGGGAGGCGTTTGCCCATGTCTTCGCCTGATACCGTAGAAAAAACAAAAAGCAGCGCGACAGCGCCGCGCCAGCGTCGATTGACCATAGCCCGCGCCCTGAACGAAGCAATCCATCAGGAAATGACCGCCGATGCGTCGGTCGTCGTATTGGGCGAAGATCTGGCGAAGATCGGCGGAGTCTGGTCGACCACCGGGGGCCTGTTGGATGCCTTCGGTGCCGATCGCGTGCGCGACACGCCCATCTCGGAATCGGGCTTCATTGGTGCAGCGGTCGGTATGGCGGCCGTCGGTCTCCGCCCCATCGTAGAACTGATGTTCGTCGATTTCTTCGGCGTTTGCATGAATGCAATTTCGAGCCTTGCTGCAAAGCAACGTTTTTTCTCGGGTGGTCAGGTGAAATGCCCGATGGTGCTGATGACCTCGGTCGGTGGCGGCTACAGCGATGGTGGCCAGCATTCGCAGTGCCTGTACGCTACGTTCGGACATCTTCCGGGACTGAAGGTCGTGATCCCCTCGAACGCCTATGACGCGAAAGGCATGTTGCGCAGCGCGATCCGCGATGACGACCCGGTCGTTTTCATGTTTCACAAAGGTGTTCACGGACTGGGTTGGCTGGGCACCGTTCCGCGAGCAGCCACACACGTGCCCGAGGAGGAATATTATGTCCCCCTGGGCAAGGCGGCCGTGGCGCGCGAAGGCACCGACCTGACGTTTGTGGGCCTGGGACTGACCGTGCATCACGCGATCGACGCCGCCAACGTGCTCCAGAAGGAGGGCGTGTCGTGCGAAGTCATCGACCTTCGGAGCATCGCACCGCTCGATCGCGACACAATTCGTGCATCGGTGCGCAAGACCGGGCGGCTGATCGCGGTCGATGACGACTATATGAGTTATGGCGTAAGCGGTGAAGTTATCGCCTCGGTATGCGAAGACGCAGGCATTGCGCTGAAAGCAACCCCGCGCCGCCTTTGCTTTCCAGATATTCCCATCCCTTTCAGCCCGGCACTTGAGCCCGGACTGCTGCCCAACGGCGAACGTCTGGCTGCGCTGGCCCGTGAGGTCCTTTCGGAGAAACGAACATGACCGATTTAACGATCCCGAACGATTTGTGGGATGATGACAGCGAGGGATCGATCGCGTCTTGGTTCTTTTCGGATGGCGACGACGTGAGCAAGGGGGATCTGGTCGCCGAGATCATGAACGAGAAGGTGACGAACGAACTTCTGGCGCCTGCGTCGGGCGTCCTTAAAATTCTGGTCGCCGCCGAACAGCCAGTCTCCAAGGGGCAGGTTATAGCCCAGATCGCCGGATGACGACCACCGACATCTCTTCCGAGGCGAGCGCGCGCGTTATGCGTATTTCGGGCGTGCGTCGTTTCATCGCCGACAAGATGATGGAGAGTCTGGCCTCCTCCGCACAGTTGACCTTTCACAGCGAAGCCGACGCCGGGCGCCTTTTTGAACTGCGGGCTGGCTGGAAGCGAGAAGGGTTAGCAAGCGGAATCGAAGATTGTCTGATCATGGCATTTGCGCGCACGCTTAAGGCTCAGCCAGACCTGAACGGTACGGCCACCCGCGACGAGATATTGCTGTCGGACGCGGTTCACATCGCCATCGCCATCGCGTCGAAGGATGGCCTCAAGACGCCGGTCATCCGGGATGCCGATGCAAAGTCACTGGAAGCAATTACTGTGGAACGAAAGGACTTCGCCACGCGAGCCTCGACCCGGAAGCTGCAGGTCTCCGAAATGAAGGGTGCCACTGCGACAATCAGCAACCTTGGCACAACGCGCGTCCAGCATTTCACACCGATCCTCAACAATGGGCAGATGGTGTTACTGGGAATTGGGTGCGTGACACCTCGCCTGTCGTTGGACGCGGGCCGCAATGTCGTTGAGCGGCAGATGCTCGGCTTGTCCCTAACGGTCGATCATCGGGTCGTCGATGGCGAACCGGCGGGGCGTCTGCTGACCCGACTGTGCCAGGAAATCGAAACGTTCGAACCGGCTTAAGCTATTCAGTCGCCGAAAGAATAACGATGGATGTCCAAATGTTCTTTTCTTTTCAAGTATACTAATATACTACAAGGACAGGTCCGCAGGAGTATCACGTGAGTTACTGGAACGCGTTGAATCGAACGGCCTTTTCCCATCGCTGGGTCGATGTGGGCGGTCTTAGCACGCGGGTGGTGGAAGCAGGCGAAGGTGAATCGACAGTGCTGTTCCTGCATGGGATCGGCGGTCATATCGAAACTTTCTGCCGCAATATCGCTCCCCACGCAGAGGCGGGCTACCGCGTTCTGGCGATCGACATGCTCGGACATGGCTATACCGCGAAACCAGACGGCGATTACGAGATCGAGCGCTATGTCGACCATCTATTGAAATTCCTCGAAGTGATGGATGTGAAGCACGCCAATTTTGCGGGCACGTCGCTGGGAGGGTGGGTTTCTGCGCGCATTGCTGCGCGACATCCCGAAATGGTCGATCGCCTCGCGCTCATCAGTAGCGCTGGCCTGACCGCACACCCATCCGTCATGCACAATCTCAAGACGCTGACCGAACGGGCTTCGCTTGTCGCCGGACGCGAAGGTGTACGCGCGCGTCTCGATTTTGTTATCAAGAACCAGGAAGCACTGACCGATGAATTGATTGATATCCGCCACGACATCTACGCGGCAGATGACTACAAGCGATCAGTCAAGAACATCATGTGTCTTCAGAACATGGAAATCCGGCAGCGCAATCTGTTGACCGAGGACGAGCTCTCGAAGATCGAGGCACCAACCCTCATCGTCTGGACGCACGATGACCCAACCGCGAGCGTGAACGATGGAAGGCGCTATGCCGACAGTATTCCAGACTCGCGCTTTATCACATTCGACAATTCATCCCACATGCCGCAGCTCGAGGAATGGGAGCGTTTCAATGCGCTTCACCTTGCGTTTCTTGCGGATCCTGCGTCGGTGCGCTCCGACAATGACATGCGGAATTCGTTTAAAACCAACATCCCGGACATTACCCAGACTGAGAGCATCCGATGATCCGTAAACTGCATCATGTTGCCTATCGCTGCCGCGACGCAGGGCGCACGGCGGACTTCTACACTAAGGCGCTCGGGCTGAAATTCACGATGGCAATGTCGGAGGCCCGCGTGCCTACGACGGGTGAGCCTTGCCCCTATATGCACATCTTCTTCCAGATGGCCGACGGCAGCCACATCGCCTTTTTTGATCTGCCCGAGCAGTCGCCGATGGAACTGGACCCGAATACGCCGCCCTGGGTCCAGCATATCGCACTCGAAATGGATAATGCCGAAGAACTCGACCAGGCGGTCGTGCGATTGAAGGAATATGGTGTCGACGTGATCGGGCCGATCGACCATCACATCTTTCAGTCGGTCTACTTCCATGATCCGGACGGACACCGGCTCGAGCTGACTTATCGCACCGAGACGCCGAAGGCGATGAAGGAGTTGGGCGACCTCGCGATACCGATGCTTCAGGAATGGAGCGAGAGTAAACAGGTCTCAGACAAAGCGGCCTGGGTCCATAAATCGCTTCACACCTAGACCGTCATCCTCCGTTCAGTGATATCCTCCATTCGAGCGGAGCTGTAATCGTGCCTTTGACGACCCTTTATGGCTTTTGGCGGTCGACCGCCGCATGGCGCGTGCGGATTGCGTTGCACCTGAAAAAGTTACCTCATGAAACGATCCTGCTGAGTCTTCCTGCAGGCGACCAGAATTCCGAAGCCTATATGGCGGTAAACCCGCAGGGGTTGGTTCCTTTTCTGCGGCATGAAGAGGTTGGGGTCGGTCAAAGTCTCGCCATCATCGAATATCTCGATGAGCTTTATCCCGACCCACTGCTCCTTCCGGGAACTGCCCTCGACCGGGCGAAGGCACGCGCGATGGCGCAGCTTATCGCTTGCGACATTCACCCGCTCAACAACTTGCGAGTGCAAAAATATCTAAAGGCGGAATTCAGCCTCGACCAATCGCGAGTGGATGTATGGGCGCGGCACTGGATCGAGCCAGGATTTCAGGCGCTGGAGGCGCAGATCGATCCACAAACGGACTATTTAATGGGCAACTGCGTGACCTTGCCGGATCTCTGTCTGGTGCCCCAACTCTATAACGCGCGTCGCGTCTCGACCGACCTGACCCGCTATCCGGGGCTGTTGGCTATCGAGGCGCGACTTGCTGATATTCCTGCCTTCAGCGCATCGCACCCCGATCTCCAGCCGGATGCCGTCCCGGTCTAGGTCAGCCTATGCAGCGACCGGCAGCCGGGCCAGCGCTGGTATCTGGCAAACTCCATCAATGCCGAGCACATGGGCGACCCGGCCCAGCCCCATCCAGCAAGCGATGCAATAGGACAGGTCAACAATTTCATCATCCGAGTAGGCAGCCTTCATGCGCGCCCAGAATGGCTCGTTATCGGCTATCCCATGAGGATTCAGCCCCAGACCGTCCGCATATTCAATCGCCACGCGCTCGCGTTCACTAAATTGCGTCGAGTCGCGCCAGTCGCCAATTTGATCGTAGAATGTTTCGTCAGGCGCGTCGCCACCACGGGTGGCAACAGACTCCGTCGCGCTACCCATTGATTCGAGATATGCTGCTGTATCGCGATCGGCGCGCCAGGTCTGGCAGAGCAAACAGCCATTAATCTGTGCGGTTCGCGCCCGCGCCGCCTCGAACTCGCGCAGCGACAGGCGCGTATGTTCATAGGTGACTTTGGAGAATGTGAATGCCGCGCCGACGATCTCGCGTGCATAGGTGCTCGCAACATAGGCGGTTGGCTCCATAATATGGTCAATATGAACATCGACTCTCATCTGTTCTCTCCTGCTTAAGAATTCCGGCGCAATCCTGACGCCAGCGATAGCAATAGCGACAACCATTGTAAAATGTTAGGTCCATAGATAAATGTTAGAAGGTAAGAGTCTTGCTACGTCTGTCGCTGCGTTGTAGGCTGGGAAAAAATCGGGTGAGAGGATAATTATGAGTGGTATGACGCACCAATTTCCGACCGACGAGGTCACGGCGGCGTTCATTCCGCCAGAGGACAATTGCAGCCCGGAATTCGCGCGATACGAAGCCGAACGGCTGTGGCCTTTTGTCTGGCAAATCGCATGTCGCCTGGAAGAGATCCCCAAGGTCGGCGATTTCGTAACCTACGATATCGTCGATGATTCAATCGTCGTGATCCGTACCAGCCCGACCGAGATCAAGGCTTATCATAACGTGTGCCCCCATCGTGGCCGACAATTGACCGAAGGCTGCGGGCGCACGAAGATGTTCAAGTGCCGCTTCCACGGCTGGGAATTTGACCTCCAGGGCAACAACACGCTCGTTATCGACCGCAAGGACTTTGGCTCCGAACTGACCGACGATAAGGTGCACCTGAAAATGGTGCAGGTCGATACCTGGGCGGGTTTCGTCTATATCAACATGGACGCCGACTGCGAGCCATTGCAAGACTTCATCGCGCCCATCGACGATTTTTGTGACAAATTCGAATTCGAAAAGCTGCGTTATCGTTACTACAAGACCGGCATCATGCCGTGCAACTGGAAGGTCGGCCAAGGCTTTTTCAACGAATTCTATCACGTTCAGCAGTCGCACCCGCAATTGCTGAACTATGTCGAGGATTATTCAAACGCCGGTGCTTACGGGCGGCACGGCGCAATGTGGTATGTGAGCGACGGTGCCCTGCCCTATCGCCGCTCCTCGCGGCTCCCGAAGATACCCGAACCCGACATGCGCGAGCACATCCGGGGCGTGACGACCGAATTTCATAACGAGCTAGGCGCCATGGCAAGCGGCCGTGCCTATCGCGCCCTGGAACGGCTCGACACCGACATTCCTTCCGACACGCCACAGGGAGAAGTTCTGACACGCTGGGGCGAAATTTTAGTCGAAGAGGCAATCAAGGACGGCGCCGGCTGGCCAATGGAACTCACCGCCGAATATGTCGAAGCCTCTCATCTCGACTGGCAGATCTTCCCAAACAGTATTTACCTGCACGGGGCCGTAGACAGCGTCATTTGGTATCGTTTCCGGCCAAACGGCTACGATCCTGATAGCTGCATCATGGATATCTGGTCCCTCGAACGCTATGCGGAAGGGAAGGCACCCCCATTAAAACGCGAATTCTACAGCGACTGGCGCGATCCAGCGGCGAAATGGGGCCGTATTCTGGAACAGGATTTCGCCAATATGCTCGCCGTGCAAAAGGGTTCCAAGTCGCGTGCATTTGCCGGGTCATTGCTTAATCCGGTGCAGGAAACGGCCGTTTCCAACCTCTATCGATCGATCCGTCAGTTCATGAATGAAGGGCCGCGTGCTGGAACCTATCAGCGCGAAGCCACGGCGCTGGCGGCCGAGTAGATCGATATCGCTCACCGCACAGACGGCGTCGACGGCTACCAGGTCGCCGATGCCGGCAGTGCAAAGGCACAAGAATAAGTGAGAAAATATGACCGTCACTGACAAGCTGGAGGCGATCCAACAGATTACCGCGCTCAAGGCGCGATATTTTCGCTACGCCGATACCAAGGAATGGGAGAAACTACGGGCACTTTTCACGCCCAATGCAACGATGTTTTTCCCCGAGGGCCAGGACGCGCCGCTTTCGCGCGACAAATCAATCGAACGTATTCGCGACTTTCTGGATGGCGTGATCAGCATCCATCACGGCCATATGCCAGAGATCGAAATCCTGTCGGACGATCGCGCTTCCGGAATCTGGGCAATGGAAGATGTCGTCTATTGGCCACCGGAGCGCGCCCGTCTGTTCAATCTCGAACACATCCATGGTTTTGGGCATTATCACGAGGAATATGTTCGCCAAAATGGCCAGTGGTACATCCAGACGCTGAAACTTACCCGGCTGCGGCTCGAGCGCACGCCACCTGCCGTTACCGTTGCCTAGGGCAGTGCAATCCCGACACCACAGGAGCATTCCATGCCTTATATGATAGCGACCTACGACAAGCCCGAACACGAACACGTGCGCGACGCCACACGCGCCAGACACCTCGAGTTTCTAGAAGCGAACGTCGACAAGATGATAGCGGGCGGCGGCTTCTGGAATAACGAAAAGACCGCGGTGATCGGCGGGCTGATGCTGCTCGACGTCGATACAAAAGCCGAGGCGGAAGCGTTCATTGCGCAGGATCCATTTACGCACGCGAACCTGTTTGCTCGTGTCGAAATCGTGCGCTGGAGCATGTCTTTCCTCGATTTCAAGCGTATTTATCCTGCCGCCAAATAACATGATCGAACTGCTGCCCGCACCCGCCCGCTGGGACCAGGAGTACGATGTCATCGTCCTGGGTTCGGGCGCGGGCGGCCTCGTCGCGGCGACGGTGGCGGCGATCGGTGGCGCGCGAACGCTCGTGCTGGAGAAATCCGAGATGTTCGGCGGTGGTGCAGCCATATCCGGCGGCGTCGTCTGGATTCCGAACCACGCCGACATGGCCGCTCTCGGCATCGATGACAGTCGCGAGAAAGCAGCTTTGTATTTGCGCAAGGTGCTCGGGAATCGCGCGCGCTGGGATCTGATCGACGCCTATCTCGATACCGCGCCGGAAATGATGGCGTTCATGCATGCCAACACTGCGCTAAAGCTGGTGCCCCGGCCTGTCGGCCCCGACTATTATTCAGAAGAGGAAGGCGCGACACCCGGCGGCAG
The DNA here is from genome assembly GCF_003660165.1 of Sphingomonas paeninsulae. NCBI lineage: Bacteria > Pseudomonadati > Pseudomonadota > Alphaproteobacteria > Sphingomonadales > Sphingomonadaceae > Sphingomonas > Sphingomonas paeninsulae. The sequence continues at coordinate 522,744 of NZ_CP032828.1, read as the reverse complement.
GATGCTCGATCCGGCAATCTATGATGGCCGCAGGCTTGGCGGTCTCTTCGATAAATTGCGCAAGCCGCTCCCGACGTTCCTGCTGTTCGGCGGCATGATGGTCGGCAAATACGATGTCGATATGCTGCTCAAATCTTATCGCTCGGCCAAGGCCTTCAGGCATGCGGCGACAATGGTGGGACGATACGTCCGCGACCGTCTGACGTTGTATCGTCGCGGCACCCGGCTTGCGCTCGGTAACGCACTGGCCGGACGCCTGCTCGAATCCGCAGTTACCGCTGGCGTGACTTTGTGGAGCGAGGCAGACGCCGACGCGGTGTTCCGCGCCGCAGATGGCCGAATTGCGGGTCTTTCGATCGCGCGTAACGGCGTCGCACGGCACATCCGCGCCCACAGCGGAGTTGTTCTCGCGACCGGCGGCTTTCCCGGCAACGCAACCATGATGAGCGCTCATCTGCCGTTTCCCGATCTGCATCATAGCATGGCTCCGGCCGACAACCGCGGTGACGGCATTACGATCGGACTGGCCGCAGGTGGAAGGTTAGACATAATCAACCGCGACAATGCGTTCTGGACGCCGGTTTCGGTCATGCAAAATACAGACGGCACGCTCCTCAAATGCCCGCATCTTATCACCGACCGATCAAAACCGGGTCTGATTGCCGTGAACCGGATCGGTCGGCGTTTCGTCAATGAAGCCACGTCATATCACGACTTTGTCGCGGCGATGCATCGCGAGCACGAACAGGTGCCGACGATTCCGGCAATCCTGATCTGCGACAGCCGTTTCATCCGCAAATACGGCCTTGGGTTGGTTCGGCCCGGTCCGACCCGGCTCGCGCGGTTTGTGCGATCGGGCTATCTTACGCGGGCTAACGATATCGCTGCTCTGGCGAAGGCGTTGGATATACCCGCAGGTGTGCTGGAAGAGACAATCGCCGCAGCCAACGAAGCGGCAAAGACCGGAATCGATGTGGAGTTCGGCAAAGGGAGCACGGGGTACAACCGTTACCTCGGCGATACGGATCACAAACCCAACCCGTGTCTCGGACCGATCGCACGCGCGCCATTTTATGCGGTGAAGGTCTATCCGGGCGATATCGGAACAAGCCTCGGGCTGAGAACCGACGCCCATGCGCACGTCCTCGACGAGAGGGATGAAGCCATTCCCGGCCTGTTCGCATGCGGCAACGACATGAATTCCGTGATGGCAGGCACTTACCCCTCTGGCGGGATCACACTCGGGCCGGCCATGACGTTCGGTTACGCTGTAGGACGCGAGATGTGGGCGTCGGAAGCATCGGTGGATATTGCCGAGAAAAGTTGACCAGTAAAACTATCTAGAATATTAGAACGACAATATCCTGGAGCGGGCATTGACGACTACGGCGGCCACGGTGAGAGAGACGAGCGAATGGCCCGGGCAAACCCGCCCGATCCCGCGTCTGAAAATCGCGGGGATCGAGTCTATGCTCATTGAGATGTTGCGACAGGTCGCGCCCTGCCCCGTGCGGATAGACGATGTTCAAACCGCAATTCAGGACAGTGTCAATACGGATGTGCAAATCGCAGCGGACCTGCATGACGGGGGCGCCATATTGCGGGTGTGGCGCAACGACCCTTGTGTCGTTGCCTCTCGCCGGCAATCCATGCTGACAGGGTTTTCGCATGCGCGTTCACTCAGCGAAGCGAGTGGCTGGCCGATCGCGGTTCGTCGATCGGGCGGCACTGCAGTGGTCCATCGGCCCGGAATTCTCAATATAAGCCTGATCAGCGCGCAAGGCGCGGTCACGCCGATTGCGCTCGATGCCAGCTATATCGCCCTTCTCGAAGTTATGCGCGATGCGATGGCCTTGCTCGGTATCGTCTGCGACTATGGCGAGGTGCCCGGCGCACATTGCGACGGACGCTATAACCTGAAGTGGCATGGCCAAAAGATTGCCGGCACCGCGGGTTGGGTGACACACGGATCGACCACGCGGCGGGTCTATCACGCATCGTTGCAGCTCGGCGGCGCGATCGGGCCAGACCTCGAAGCGATCCACCGGTTCGAAGCTGCTTTGGGCGAACCCGTGCCGTACGACACGGCCGCACACACGACGGTCGAGCGCATTCTGGCGGCCCGGCATAATCCGCTTCACGCAGTCAAGTAGGAGAGAGAAATGACACATTTCAAACGGGGAACGGCCCATGCATCTGGCGAGGTCGATGTTTCGGCGGATGATTTCTGGGCAATGCTGCGTGATTGGGGGGCGGTGATGAAATGGGCGGCAAAGGGACCGGACGCTCCGGCTCCGCTTATCGACACCATCTACAAGGACGGCGACAGCGTCGATGTTCTCCCTTGCACGCGTATCTGCCTTTTCGCCCCGGAAAGCGGCTTTCCACCATTTCCTGAAACGCTGATCCATGCCGATCCCGTCGCGCGGCGTATCTATTACAATGTCGAAGGTGTGGTGTCGGGCGGGATGCAAAACTATCTCGCCACGACGTGGATCGATGAGCTCGGACCGAACCGGTGTCGTGTGACGTTGCAAAGCACGTTCGACATTCCCGCTGATGCCGAGGTCGGCCCAGTCCGCGATTTCCTCGAGGCCGTGTATAATAAATCGGTTATCCAGGGCATGGCCTCTGCGGTGAAACAGGAGAAGGCGGTGCTGGTTGGCGCCTGACACGCAGAGCGGAGTGAATACGATCGGCGTTACAATCGTCATGTCGAACGGCGCCGTCCAGAACATCAGGGGCGTCGTCGGCGAGACGCTGATGGAGGCGGCCGTCGATCATCAAATCGCCGGCATCGCGGCGACCTGCGGCGGGTGCTGCGCTTGCGCCACCTGCCACGTGATCGTCTCGCCCGACTGGTACGACAGGGTCGGCCCGCCCGGCCCGATGGAGAATGATACACTGTATTTCGGTGCCGCGCGGCGGCCGACGAGCCGGTTGTCCTGTCAAATCGACCTGACGACTGCGCTCAATGGTTTGCAAGTGACGGTGGCGACCTGAGCCAATCCAATCGGAACTAAGGAAAGAGAAAATGACCCAAGGAAAGCTCGTTGTGCTCACCCGCCCCGTCAAAGGGCGCGAGGACGAATTTAACACATGGTATAACGATCAGCATCTCGACGACGTCCTGGCTATTCCAGGCTTCGTCGCGGCACAGCGTTTCAAGATCAAGGGTACCGCGATCAGTCCAAACTCGTGGGACTATTTCGCAGTCTACGAGGTGGATCATGATAATCCCCAGGAAGTGCTTGACGACATGATGAGCCGCGTCGGTACCGATCGCATGCGGATGAGCGAGGCGATGGCAGAAGATCTCTACTGCGTGCTTTACGAGTCGATCACTGAACGCAAAGTGGCAAAAACAGTCTGAATGGATCGGACGCAAGGCCGGCGACGCCGACCTTGCGTGATTCCGTCCGGTTAGTGCGCGAGTACGGGTGCCCGGGCTGCGAGCTCTTCCTTCGACGGCGCAAGCGGACCTGTGCCCGTACCGTTGTTGACCTCGTCGCAAGTGAGCATCACGACCTTTTTGCGATCAAGAAAGCGATGCTCGTCGTCGACAAATATCTTGCCGATCACCGGATCGTTGAAAATCTGCAACATCTCGTCGGCAGCGGCCTCGTCCTTGATGCGCATCTCGGTAATGCAGTCATATTCATATTCGAACGGTTCGACGACGCCGTCCTCGCGCTTGCTGCTCGGCGCGAGCCATCCCTCGACCGGATAGTTGCGATGATAGCCTTCAAGCAGATGACCGACATATTGATGCGCCAGCATCACGTGACTGCTTTCGTAGTGCTCGCGAAAGGCTTCCTTCGACATGCCGGGTTTTCGCTTCAATAGCCAGATTACCTTGATCATGACATCCCTCCTCATGGGCACACCTTGCTTGGGTACCCATCGGAAATGTTAGATGCTAGAATTTATCACGTCTACTGCTAAGCTGAGGAGCAGATGAACCGCGCAGCCGCGATCGACGGCCAAGAGAGGGTTGTTATGAAATCAGGCCGAGCAATGCGCTATGCCCCGAATATAGGACTGAATTCGCTCGATACGCCGCTATTTCTGGAAAGCGTCGGTTCCATCGATCCGATCGAGCAAATCGCGTTTATCGACGATCACGGGTTCGCTGGCATCGAAGATAATTTCCTGAAGTTGCGCGCACCCGCCGACCAGGCGCGTATCGGCGCTGAACTCGCCCGACGCGGGCTGGAGATGGGATGCTTCGTCAATAATGTCGAAAGCTGGAATCTCGGCCGCTGGTCTTCGCGCGATCCGGACGAACAGACCGCGCTCCAAGGCGAACTGGAACTCTCGATCGAAACCGCCAAGCGAGCCAACGCAAAACTTATGACGACGTTGATAGGTCGCAACGACCGTGAATCGCCCGCCTTCCAGCAAGCGGCATTGATCGACAATTTGAAGCGGGTCGCGCCACTGGCAGAACGCGCGGGAGTCATCATCTGTCTCGAGGCGGTGAACGCCCGCGACTACCCCATGTTGCTCCTGTCAGATGTCGCCGACGCCTATGCGGTAGCACTGGCGGTCGGCAGTCCTGCGGTCCGCATTCTCCTCGATATCTTTCACGTTCAGGCGCGCGGCGGCGACGTGATTGATACGCTGACGCGATGCTGGGACATGGTGGCGGCAGTTCAGGTAGCAGATAACCCCGGGCGTGCCGAAATGGGCAGCGGCGAGTTGAACTGGGTCAATGTGCTGCGACACATCCGCAGTCTAGGCTATACCGGGCTGATCGAACTGGAACATGAGGTGGCCATGCCGGGCATTGCGGGAGAACACCTTATGCTGGAGCGGCTCGAAGCGATCGACAGGGCGATCTGATCGAACTGTAACCGTCGTCAGCGCAATAACTAAGCTCTTCAGTGGCTATTGGAAATAGCGTGTTCGGCCGCAATGTACCCGAACACCAGCGATGGCGCGATGCTGGCACCGGCGCCCGGATAACTGTGGCCCATGATCGTCGCAGTGCAATTGCCGGTAGCATAAAGCCCTGCAATCGGCGTTCCATCTTCTCGCAGCACACGTGCATGTTCGTCGGTCAGCAATCCTCCCGCCGTGCCGACATCGGCTGGAAAAATAGGCATCGCATAAAAAGGAGCCTTCTCCACCGTTCCAAGACCCGGCGTCGGCTTGTGAAGCGGGTCGCCGAACAAGCGGTGGTAAGCGCTGTGTCCGCGTCCAAAATCCTCGTCGACTCCGGAAATCGCAATTTCGTTAAAACGATCGGCCGACGCCTCAAGCGCAGCGGCGGGCAAACCGCACCTAATTGCGAGATTCGCGAGGCTGGCCGCCTCCACGATGACCCCCGTCTCCAGCCAAGCCGGAGGGATCGTGCGCATCGATGCGCCGAGGATGAGGTATTTGTTCATATATTGTTGGTCCATGACGAGCCAACTGGGGACCGCCAATACCGTTTTGTTGCGTTCATAGATGCTCCGACCGATCGCAACATAGGAGGTCGCCTCGTTCATGTAGCGCTGGCCGCTGGAATCAACGACGAAACCGTGCGGCTGCTGTAATTCGGGCACGAGATAGGTTCGCACGTCGCCCGGCAACACGGTTCCTGGCAGCCACCAGCTCGCGTCCATCAAGGCGAGCGCGCCACCCATGCCATGCACCATCTCGATCATCTCGCCGGTGTCGCCGGGATTGGCGAGTGTCCAGTCGATCGAGCTAGGCCTTGGTTGCCATATGTCGCGCATGAGGCGGTTCAGCGAGAAACCGCCGGAATTCAGCAGCACGCCCCGGCGCGCACGAATAACAACATCATGCCCGTCCTCGCGCACTATCGCGCCGGTGACCGCGCCGTCCTGCCCCGTCAGCGACTGGATCGTCACACCGGCGCTGAACTCCACGCCGCGCGCAACCGCTTGTGCAAACAGTCGACCATAAAATGCACCGCCCATGCCGACAATTCGGGCGCCCAGTTTGTTGCGTGCCATCCGTAGCGCGACGCGAAAATAGGCGATCCTGCTGGCCCAGGTTCGCCCCCTGCTGCGGAGCGGCACCGTTTCCTGGAACATTACCGGCGGAAGGTCGAAATTGAACCCGATGCGATCCATCCAGATGCCAAGCGTCCGCGCGTCGAACATCGGAGCGACGACTGCACGGCCGCGCACACTACCACCGGCATATTCGCCCTCGTGATAGTCAGAATAGCCGTCACCAAATGCCCAGCGCATCCCGAGCCGCTCCAGAAAATCTAAACACTCCGGTCCCTTTTCCAAAAAGGCCGTGCGACGGCTGCGCGACGAAGCCGGGGTTTCCGGACCAAGACACGCGTCAAAATAAGCGCGCGCTTCGTCCATTGTATCCGCCGACCCGGCCCGCCGCGCGACAGTGCTGCACGGGATCCACAGCACGCCTCCCGAGATTGCGGTTGATCCTCCGAACTGCGACTGCTTTTCGACGATCAGTACCGAAAGTCCCTGATCTACCATGCGCAAGGCCGCCGACATCGCGCCCGCTCCGCTTCCGACGATCAGAAAATCCACCTCACGCGTTTCGCTCATAACGCCGACGTGTTCCCCAGCGGAAAAACCGTAGCTCGCTCATCAACGATAAAGCGCCGAATCGATGCAAGATCGAAGAGCTCCTGTTCGTCTGCGCGCAATGCAGCTGCCTTTTCGGGTGCTTCAAGGGTCTTCATCGAGATTTCGTAGGCGGCGCGGTCTTCGTACCAGAGCTCGGTCACCACATAGCGCCGGACATAATTCACCATATCGGGAATCAATCTAGCGCACAGCGCGGCATGGCGATGCTCATAGCGATCGATAAATGCATCCAGAGTCATACCGGATTTGCGTTTGATCAGGCAGATCGCCTTGAACATGGACATCCTCATTATAGCATCCGTCCGGAAAAAACCGACGAGGGCCTCTATTAATATCTTAGAATGATATGATTACACGGACGGAAGGATGTCAAGAAACCGACGGGACAATTCTGCTACCGATCGACGCATTCAAGGAGTTTTAAGCTACTGAACTGGAGATGGCTGGTATCAGGGAGACAACTGGCTTCCTGCCGTGGCGGCATCGCCAAGCTGCATAAAAACGATCAAGGCTCTACGTTAAACAACCCCGCCGCCACCAGATCGAGGTTGTGGGAAAAGACGGTAGCGAGGGTGTGTGATTGACTGTCTAAACCCTCGACGGAAGCCCTGATGACGGCACAGACGATACTTGCCATCAGCTTTGCACGTGCGTTGCCGGTACCGGCGGCCATTCTTGTTGCCAAGGCAACCGCAAGCCTGTTCTCGGTTTCTACGATAATATCGAGCCAGACTGCACGGAATACTTCTGTTTCTTTCATCAGGCGACGCAGAGTTTGCGACTCGATAGGCGAGTCGGCCCACCATGAAGCGGCGAAAGCGCCACTGATAGCCACGGTGAGGGATTCGGAATCATCCCGATGTATCAGTAGATCGCTAAGTTGGCTTGCCCCCGCAGAAAGGACAGGCCTGACAACATCTTCTTTGCGCGGGAAATAGCGATAGAATGTTCGCTCGGACACTCCAGCGTGTTCGGCCAGTTGCTTTACACTGAACTGCGTCGTGCCGGTCTCGACAAACAGGGCAAGCACCGCCTGGGAGACGCTCATCGCCGGATCGTAACCCGTTGCCTTGTCAGCCGCCGCGTGCGTCCCGTTGGTCGATAGGAATCTCACAAAAAATTCTCCAAATCACTTTAGCATACGCCGTGAAATGTTTCGCGAGTACCCGCGCGCAGCATTTCTGCGCAGGCCCCCCAAAAATCTAGCTCGACCTATTTTATTCTAACATTTTTGATCTTGGCAGTTACTGCCACTTGTGATAATGCGGCAAAATTGAATGATAATCTACCATATATAACGTTCAGTATGAGCATAAGTTAAGTAATATTCGATAACATATCGAATATTAATGCATGAATATCGCATTCATTTTCATACAGCAATTTAGTTATAATTTTTGATGTTCAGTAACATAAAAATGTAAAGGGAACTGATTAAATGTCATCAAGTATTTATAATAAATCCAACTCTCCGGTCGTTCTGGAAGCAGCCATCACGCCATTGCGGAGAGGGGAACCTGTCCAACGCATGGAAAAAACGATAGCCGATGCGCGCGCCTGCTTAGCGGCCGGCGCCGCGATCATTCATCACCATCATGACTTTCGCGCGCCCCGCGAAGAGGGCGTCAAGCAAATGGTGGCCATCGAACGGGCAATTCTCGAGACATATCCTGATGCGCTTATGTATGGCGACTATCTGAAAGGCGACGAGCTTTGGGAAAAGAACGCGCATCTTCGCCCAATGTTCGATGACGGCGTGCTGCGCATGTTTGCGATCGATCCCGGCATTACCCAATTCGATATACTGGATGAACGGGGACTTCCGACGAACAGCAATCTCAATGGGCTAACCTATGCCCAGTCATTTGAGATGGTGCAATTTGCTCAGAAAACCGACGTGCCCATGTCTCTTGGCATTTATGAGCCGGGGCAGCTTCGCTGGGTGCGAGCATATGCTGAGCGCAACATGTTTCCTGCCGGAACCATAATCAAACTCTATTTCGGCGGCCCCTACACTATGGGCCTTCACAAGGTGAAGGGCGTCAACTTCGGCATGCATCCCACGAAAGAGGCGCTCGATATATATCTTTCCATGATGGAGGGCATTGATCTCCCCTGGATCGTGAGCTGTCAGGCGGGCGTTCTGCTCGATACGCCTGTCGCGCGTTATGCGCTGGAGCGCGGCGGTCACCTTCGTGTTGGAATCGAAGACACTGCTGGCGGTACCGAGATGACCAATGTCGAAACGGTCGACGCTGCCCGTGCACTAGCAGCCGAGGTTGGGCGCCCGGTGGCCGAAGGTCGCGACGCAAAAAACTTGCTAAAAGCGAAGCAAAGATCGTTCGCTGACGCCTAAAGGCTCTGCATAGCATAGTTCGTTCAAGAATTGCGGACTTCTGAGGCCGCGCTTCCCAAAAGAGGAGGCCCCAGAGCTCGCATTCGAGAAATGCTGCGCGCCAACGACGCGGCTTATACAACAGGAGAGGGAAATGAGAATCCGTAACTGCGCTTGCAAGCTACTTTGCACGGCGGCGAGCTTACTCGTCGTGCATTCAAGCTTTGCTCAAACAACTTCGCCGCAAAAAGACGAAAATGGGCAACAGGTGGATGGTGAAATTATCGTCACTGCCAGAAAACGACTGGAAACTGCTTTCGATGCGCCGGTCGTCTTACAAGCCGTCAGCGGGGAAGAACTGGGCCGTCGCTCTATCGTCAATGTTGAAGGGTTATCCCGGATCACTCCGCTCCTTCTGATTGGCGAAAACACGGGCGGGGTTCAGGGCGCCCCGATCGCGATACGCGGAATTGCTGGGTCGGAAATCAACCCGTTTTCCGATCAGGCAGTTTCGTTCAACATCGATGGCATCCAGGTCGCAAGATCAAGCGTTCAACGGCTCGCTTCCATGGACGTTTCCAGCGTTGAAATCCTGAAAGGACCACAGGCCCTTTTTTTTGGAAAAAACAGTCCAGGCGGGGTGATTTCAATTCGCAGCGCCGATGCCACCGCTCAATTGGAAATGAAAGTTTCCGCTGGCTACGAATTCAATGCCCACGAAACCCGCTTGGAGGGATATGTTTCGGGGCCGATCACGGAAACATTGGGCGTGCGCGTTGCCGGTTATTTTTCTGGGATGCGCGGCTACATAGAAAATGTCGGCGTCGCCGCTCCCGGCTCTCTTAAATCCTTTGGTTATGGACCGCAGGGGCACGAATTTGCTGGCCGGGTAACACTCAAATATTCTCCGGACGATCGGTTCAGCGCTCGATTCAAATTTGCATACGGCGAAGGAGAAGATACGGGATCGACGTCTACCAATCAGATTTCCGCCTGTTCGGGCGCAACGCCTCAGCTGGCCAGTATCCGGATGGACTGCCAATTAAACGGGCGAACTTCACTGATCGACCCGGGACCTGCATTTCAGGCTATCTACCCCACCAAACATGGGGGCCGCCTCTATTCCGATCGGAATCAACTTCTGTCCTCACTGGAACTCAATTTCACTCCAGTGGACAACGTAACAATAACCTCGCTCACCGGTGTCTATCGGTTTCATACAGAGAATCTAAGCAACACGAGCGCGATCGATATCCAGAGTAACCTGCTTTATACTCCAGAGCGCGTTACCTATCGAGATATCAATCAGGAACTCCGCGTTCTCACGACACTGCCTGGCTTTATAAACGTTTCAGCCGGTGGAATGTACCAGTCCGGGGCCATAGACTATAATAACCGCGCTTATTTTTCACCGGGCGGGGTAATTACCAGCCTCTTCAATGTCGACAATAGCCAGCGGGGCAAATCTTATTCGCTTTTTGGCCAGCTCATTCTTAAACCGGCAAACAATATCGAGCTATCGGGAGGAGGGCGTTATTCACATGAGGATAAGCGGCTTCGGACGATTTCCAGGGGCATCGAGCAGATTTCCGCGGTCCCTGCGGATAGCTGGTCAAATTTTTCACCCGAAGTTACGCTGAAATGGAGCGCAACACCGGACATCAATCTGTTCGCATCTTACCGGCGAGGCTTTCTTTCCGGAGGGTTCAACGGCTCGGCGGGTGGAAATTACACTGGTGTGAAACTGAACTACGACCAGCAAACCGATCGGGGCGGCGAGATTGGGCTCAAGGCTCGCCTATTCGACAAAACTTTGCGACTGAATTTAGCTTTGTTCGACTATGATATTCGGGGTCTGCAAGTTGCGGCGACAACGGGAGTGACCAATCTATCCACCAACGCTGGCAAAGCCTACACGCGTGGCGTCGAGCTAGATGGCGCGTGGACGAGTCCGCTGGCAGGACTCACTCTGCGAGGAGCTGTTTCTTACGACAAAGCCCGTTATGAGCAGTTTACTTTCGCTTGTTACAAGGGGCAATCGGTTTCGCAGGGTTGCAACCTTGCACCGGTAGCAGGCGTATTTACCCAACAAAATTTAGCGGGCCAAGCGATCGTCCGTGCCCCCGAATGGGGTGGATCCGGCGGTTTCAATTATGAAAACATTTCGCGTTTCAAGCTGGGTCTCAGTGGCGATGCCAATTACAGCGGTGGATACTTTAACAACGCATTTAACGAACCACTGGGGCGTCAAAAGCCATATTGGCTATTCGACGCAAGTGCTCGCATCGGGGCCCCCGATGGTCGGTGGGAACTGGCGCTAATTGGACGAAATCTGAGTAACAAATATTATCTCGTGCGGTCGTCTGAGCAACCGTTCAGTGGCGGACCATCAGGGAGCGCATCGGCTAATCGGAATGCAGACATAATCGGTGCACCAAATCGCGGTCGCGAGGTTATGGTCCAGCTGACATTCAGGCTACTGTGATGAGAGCCTATTGTCTTGGATTCGATGGGCAGCTGAAACAGCCGCCTAGGCACCATTCACCACAAAGGCAGAAAGCCTTGGAGATTGGAGGCCGCGATGCCCTAATGTTAAGGGATTCAGATCGTTGAAAGATCACTTTCCTGGCAGAGCGTAGGTGAAAATCTGATCGCTTTTGCCGCTTTGCAACTGGAAATTACCGCACGCGGCGACAACAATGAGCTGTCGTCACACGTGATCCGAACGATAAGGCATCAGCGTCACCCACGGGTGGGCCATTTAACAGAGATGGCCGGTCCGCATGTCAAAGGCGCGCAATGCGTCCCGGCTCACGCCATGTGGTCAAATCTACATTGGCGATCATGCCATAGGTGGCGACTGACAGGGATTACCCAGCAATGGCAGGAATGCCCCGATGCGAAGCCCGAATGACATACGGCCTTGAGCGAAACCGGATATCAGCTCCTCCGTCACATCGTAGTTCGAGCGCTACTCTTTTTCGATATCTCAAGAACAACTAGCGTACACTACCAATATGTTAGTCATGCCCGAGGATCTGTTAGCGTTTGCGTGGTCGGCGCCGATGCGCGACCTCGCCGCCAAACTGAATTTGTCCGACGTGGGGCTCAAAAAGCTCCTGACATCTTATGGCATCATGTCACCGCCGCAGGGGTATCTCCTTGAGGTGAGCAATGTCGGCAGCTTCTGACGCGATTTCCTGCGGCGTTAACGGCGGCGGCCCGGCGGCAGCACGCGACGCCATCACCTTCATAAGGGCGTTGAAGGCTCCGGTATTACCCTTCGTCGCCATGGCGACCTGCTGAAGATACATGACCTGTTCGGCCGTTCCCTCTTCGCCAGCAATGGTCGCGCGCTGCGACAATGTCCGCATGGAGGCCGCACAAGTCGAACGGATCATCCGCCTGGTCGCATCGCACGCCCGCGCCGAAGTGCATGGCGACGCGCCAATCGTATCGGCCGAACTGCCGCCGCACGTTGAAGGCCGGGCCGGCGAGCGGTTCGAAGGCGTGCTCCCGCCCGTGTCGATCGCGCCCTGCTTCTCAATCCGCAAGCCTGCAGAACGACTCTACAGCCTTGATGACTATGTCGCCGACGGCATTATGGCGGAGGCAGCTGCCGACCGGCTGAAGGCCTGCGTCACCCAGCGTTACAACATACTGATCGCTGGCGGCACGAGTTCGGGCAAGACGACGCTCGCCAACGCGCTGCTCGCCGAAATGGCATGGGTCGATGAGCGCGTCATCCTCATCGAAGACACGCGCGAACTGCAGAGTCCGGCAGCCGACACGGTGGCACTGCGCACCACCGCCTGCGCCTGGCGCGACACCGGCAGCGCATGTGAACGGTCGATCATCGTTTTGCGCTCGGCAACAGACCTGCCTTGCCGAGCGCCCCTGACAAAAAATCATTGACCAGCGTCAACTCGCCAATCTTGGCGTGCAGCGTTTTTACATCGATCGGTTCTTCAATCGCGATGCGTCCCTCGGATCCGAAAACCCCGGCAGCTCCTTCCAGAAGCTGGCTCCGCCACTGCGTGATCTGATTGGGATGAACGTCAAACTGCTGCGCCAAATCCGCCAGCGTCTTTTCGCCCTTCACCGCCGCCAGCGCTACCTTTGCCTTAAATGCCGGGCTGTGATTCCGGCGTGGTCTCTTGCTCATCGTCTCTCCTGTTCACGACCATCCTGGTCGCCATCAAGCAGAAACTCCACTTATCGCCATGTTCAGTTTTGCCGAGCCACCTCTTTGATCCCCGCGATGCTGGTAGCGTTTCTGGAGGGAGATCGTGTCTTCGTAAAAAATCGCCCAGCTCGAAATCGGGAAGGCCGGTTGGAGTCTGGAGCGCCCGCATGACGGCCACAGTTCTTAGACCGCGCGATCGTTTGTCGGTGCGCATTCCCGTGGCCGCTGAAATGCTTGGGATCGGCAGAACCAAACTCTACGAACTGATCGGTGCCGGAGAATTCGATGTAATCAAGATCGGAAAAGCGACGTTAATTAAAGTCCGCAGCCTGGAAGCCTTCGTCGGAAAGCAACGCGCCAGCAGCGAGGGAAATCAACCAAACACTCCGCGGCGGCGTGGGCGTCCGAAAACCAGCTTCATTGATCTTGCGGGTTAGTCGCGGATCCAGGACAGCCCCGTCGCCCAAGCCTTCATCTTGAACATCTGCGGGCTCTAGCCTCGAACAGCGGAGACCATCCCCACCCAAACAGGTTTCCAGATATCGCCGCCGCCCGGCGACCGGGAACAAAGCTCATGCTTCATTGCGAAGCGATCACCGCGGAAGGAACTTTCGCCGACGCGGCTGGACCATCGCCGCCATCGGCACGATTTCCGATTTTGTCAGCGGTTTCGCCGTCCGCGGCGCATGCGGATTGGCGGCCGGCTTTGCCGGCGGAACGCAATAGTCAGCCCAATCCTGCATTAAGGTACGCCGCTTCTTGAAAAAGTCAGTGCGCAAATAGGCAGCCCTCGTCTTGCCCTCGACCGCATGAGCCAGGGACGCTTCTGCCACCGCATCAGCAACCTCGGTTTCTTCGGCCGCCCAGTCGCGAAAGCTCGAACGGAAACCATGAACCGTGACCGCAAGGTTCATTCCCCGGACCAGCTCGAGGAGCGCCATGTCCGAAAGTGCCGCGCCCGAGATTCCGCTCGGAAAAATTAGATCGCAATCCTCAACGCGCAACGCCTGAGCCCGCAGAAATGCATCAGTCGCCTGCCGCGACAAGGGCACGACATGTTCAATCTCCATCTTCATCCGGTCTTCAGGGATGGTCCACAGGGTCATATCCTCGTTGAGTTCTGACCAGCGCGCTCCCCGAATCTCGCCGGAGCGGACTGCCGTGAGCACAAGTGCTTCGAGTGCGAGGGTGCTGGCGCACGGCAGCTTCGACTGCAGCCGGACTACAAAACCGGCTACCTTGGCATGCGGAAGCGCTGCAAAGTGACCCTTCTTCTTCGGTTGCCGAGGCAGTCCTTTTGATATTGAGCGCATCGGCGCTTCAGTCTCGCGAAAGCCGTTGGAGAATGACCAGTCGAGCACTGTTCCTATACGCTGCCGAACGCGCCGCGCTGTCTCGGGGATCTCGAGCCAGATTTCGGCGAGGACGTCGCGAATCAGAGGGCCATCGATCTTATCGACCTTTAGCTTACCGAGCTTGGGATAGGCGTAGAGCTCGAGGGTCTTGATCCACTGCTTGGTATGCTTGCCGTTCTTCCAGCCCTTGACCATTTCGGCATGAGCCCTCTTAGCTGCCTGCTCGAAGGTGGGGACGACCTTCTGGACCTTCCGGCGCTCCTCGAGCGGATCTACGCCGGCTGCCGCGAGCTTCCTGGCTGCTGCGGCTTCCAGTCGCGCCGCGCGCACTGGGACGTGGCGTACTTCACCGAGACCGATATCGCGCCGGGTCCCGTCCACCTGGATACGCAAAACCCAGCTCTTCCCGCCCGAAGGCGAGACTTTGAGATAGAGACCGTCGCCATCTGGATAGCGACCGGGCTCGGATAGCGCGCTGATAATGGTCGCGGTCAGCTTTCCCATGCCCGGAAATTAGCACGGCGACCGCCGCGTTTAAAGCCCGGCGCCGAGCTCCAGTCCCACACTCAGTCCCACATCCGTTTCCGGACGACTGCGAACGGCGACGATCAGAGCCGAACAAAACTCTAATAAATCCCGTGCTTTATCAGCATTTGTTGGATGATGGCGAATGACTGTGAAAGCGATTTTGGCGGAGAGGCTGGATTAACCACCCAACTCGTCGATCGGCGGCGCAGTCGGACCGATCCGAAAGATGCCGCTGGCCCGTGCGATCGGTTCACCGTCCACAGTCAGCAGACCCTGCGTGAACACCATGCGGCCGGTGCGTTTGAGAACCTGCCCCCGTCCTTCGACCCATGCGCCCAAACGCGCAGAGCCGAGATAGTCGACCGCCATGTTGACGGTCAGCAGGAAATGATCGGCGAGATCGGGCACGGAAAAACGCGCGGTCAGCGGCAGGACCATGTCCATCATGGTCGCAACCCAGCCACCGTGACAAATCGCCATCGGATTGCAGTGCGTATCGCGGATGCTGAACCCGAAGACCGGTTCAGCGCCCGTTCGATCGATGTACACCGGACCGTTATGCCCAATGAACCCATCGGTAAGGGCCAGCGGTCGGAAACCCGAAGGCACCCGGTCCGCTGTTTTCGTTTCTGATTGAGTCACAAAGGCTCAGCGCGGTGGCATCCGGATCGCGCCGTCGAGCCGGATATTCTGACCGTTGAAATAGCTGTTACGGACCAGTTCCAGAACAAGGCTGCCAAATTCGGAAGGCTTGCCCAGACGCTTGGGGAACGGCACCGATGCCGAAAGGACTTCAAGCACCTTTGGCGGCACACCGAGCATCGGTGGCGTCGCGAAGATACCGGGCATGATCGAATTGACGCGAATGCCGAGGTCCATGAGATCGCGCGCCATTGGCAGCGCGAGGCCATTAACGCCCGCCTTTGCCGAGCCGTAACCGACCTGACCGACCTGTGCGTCCTGTGCAGCAGCCGAAGCAGTCAGCGTGATTACGCCGCGCTCGCCATCTTCGAGTGGCTCGAGTTCCGCCATGCCGAGTGCCGACAGTGAAGCCAAACGGTAGCTGGCAACCAATATGCCGAGGATCGAATATTCGTAATCGGCCGTCGAGAAACGCTTGAAACCACCAGTGTCGCGGTTCTTGCCGACCGTTTTGCCGCCGCGCGATGTCTGCGCGCAATGCACAAGAACGCGTTCCTGGCCGTGAGCGGCACGGGCCTTTTCAAAACCAGCGACAACGCTGTCTTCGTCGGTGATGTTGACGTTGCAGAAAACGCCACCGATTTCCTTGGCAATCGCTTCGCCCTTTTCGGCGTTAAGGTCGAAGATCGCGACCTTGATGCCAGCATCCGCGAGCGCGCGTGCGCTTGCTTCGCCAAGGCCGGATGCGCCGCCGGTAACGACTGCTGCGGTTTGGTTGGTAATCTGCATTATCTGGAGTCCTGTATTGTTGTTAAGTTCTGTTGGCGCTGGCGCGGGCAAGCGACCCTTCGTTGGCCGCATAGGCCGAGCGCGCCTCGATCAAGTCAATGTTGACGTCAGCGGGCAGTGACAGCACGGCGACCAGCGTGGCAGCCATCGTTTGTGGTTCGGTATAGTCACCCGTAAAAGCGGCATGGCCGGTGCGCTTAATCGTCTCGAAAAAGCGTTGTGCGACCTCTGGATCCCATTCTGCGCCACCGGTGCCCCCCGCAACCGACCCCGATCGCAGGACGGACACGCGGATATCGTGTTCGCGCAATTCGTCGCGCAAACCCTGTGACAGCGTTTCCACAGCAGCCTTTGTGGCGGCATAAATGGTCAGATAGGGGAATGGCATCCGCACCGATTCAGAGCTGATCGTGACGATCTGGCCCTTTGATTTACGCAGATGCGGGATGGCCGCACGGATGCACCAGATCGGGCCAAGCAAATTGACCCCGATATGACGCTCGACCTGTTCGGGTTTCGCTTCCTCCAGCAAGAAGGGGAAGAAAATCGCCGCATTATTGACGAGAATGTCGATCGAACCGAAGTGCGCCGCCACCGCAGAAATTGCGGCATCGACCGCCGTCACGCTCGACACGTCGCAGGGGAAACCCGCAACTTTATCGCCATGCCGCGCGACCACCGCGTCGAGTTCGGCA
Source organism: Sphingomonas paeninsulae (assembly GCF_003660165.1). Classification (NCBI taxonomy): domain Bacteria; kingdom Pseudomonadati; phylum Pseudomonadota; class Alphaproteobacteria; order Sphingomonadales; family Sphingomonadaceae; genus Sphingomonas; species Sphingomonas paeninsulae. The sequence continues at coordinate 505,636 of NZ_CP032828.1, read as the reverse complement.
GACGCGCGGGCAAGACACGCCACGCGCGCACCGGCCGCAACCAGTGCATCGACGAAATGGCGGCCCATCCCCTTCGATGCGCCGGTTACGATTGCGACTTTACCAGCGAGTGCGGTCATCGCGCGATCCCGATCAGAGTGCTTCGATGATCGTGACGTTGGCGACGCCGCCACCCTCACACATCGTCTGCAAGCCGTATTTCAGCCCACGCGCCTTCAGGCCATAAATCAATGTCGACATCAGCTTCGTTCCCGAAGCACCCAGCGGATGTCCGAGGGCGATGGCACCGCCATTGACGTTCAGCTTGGCGGGATCAGCGCCGATATGCTTCAGCCAAGCCATTGGCACTGGCGCGAAAGCTTCGTTGACTTCGTACATGTCGATCTGATCGATCGTCATTCCTGCGCGCTTCAATGCCTTGTCGGTGGCAAACAACGGCTCTTCGAGCATCACGACCGGATCGCCCGCCGTCACTGTCATGCTCACGATCCGCGCGAGCGGGGTCAGGTTATGCTCTTTCAAAGCACGTTCGGAAACGATCATCACCGCGCTTGCGCCGTCGGTGATCTGGCTGGACGTCGCAGCGGTGATAACGCCACCCTCGACCAGCAGTTTGACCTTTTCCATGCCTTCGATCGACGCATCCCAACGGATACCTTCATCGACGACGTGCATTTCGGTCGTGCCATCGGCCAGCGTGATTTCGATCGGCACGATTTCCTTGTCGAACGCGCCCGACTTGGTCGCGGCCTGCGCGCGCAAATGGCTCTCCAACCCGAAAGCATCGAGGTCGGCCCGGGTGAAGCTCCACTTCTTGGCGATCATTTCTGCGCCACCGAACTGGCTGAACCCAGCCACGCCAAAACGGTCCTTCACAGCCTGGCTGAGATACTGGACGCCGGTATCATGCAGTGCAGCGGAGCCCATCGGCACGCGCGTCATGCTTTCGATGCCCGCCGCGATGATGATGTCCTGCGTGCCCGACATCACTGCCTGAGCGGCGAACTGAATTGCCTGTTGCGAACTGCCGCACTGACGGTCGATGGTGACAGCAGGAACGCTGACCGGAAGCGACGAGGCGAGCACGATATTGCGACCGACCTGCATCGACTGTTCACCGGCCTGCGTGACGCAACCCATGATGACGTCTTCGATAGCGTCGGGTGCGACACCTGCACGGGCGACAACCGAATCGAGTACCTTCGCGCCGAGGTCGACAGGATGCCAACCAGCCAGACGACCATTGCGACGGCCCCCGGCAGTGCGGACGGCGGCGACGATATAGGCTTCTGCCATTTAAATGCTCCTAAACTTGAAAACGAAAAAAGATCAGACGAGGAAACCGGCAAGCCGTCCGCGAATAATTTCTTCGGCGTCGGCAACGATCCGGTCGATCAACACCTGACACGTTGGGATATCATGGATGAGACCCTGAATCATGCCCGCCCAGAACACACCCTTCGTCAGGTCGCCGGTGGCAAGCAATTCGCGTCCGGCAGTTCCGGCAACGAGTTCCTGCACATCGGAGAATTTCGCATCCGGTGCGGCGAGGCGGCGGACCACCTCCTCCGAAACCGCGCTGCGACCGACGCGGGCGGTGTTTTTCAAACTGCGGAAGATCAGCATAGATCCGCGCTCGTCATTGTTGACATAGGCCTGCTTCACATTGTCGTGAATCGGTGCCTCCACGGTCGCGCAGAAGCGCGTGCCCATGTTGATACCGTCCGCACCCAGCGCGAGCGCCGCCGCCAGACCACGGCCATCGCCGAACCCGCCACTGGCAAGCATCGGGATCTTCACCTTATCGGCGGCTGCGGGGATCAGGATCAGGCCGGGAATATCGTCTTCACCGGGATGGCCCGCACATTCGAAGCCGTCGATTGAAATCACGTCGCAACCGGCGCGTTCCGCCGACAGCGCGTGACGAACCGCGGTGCATTTGTGGAGAATGACGATACCGTGGGGCTTCAACTGCTCCCAGATCTCGCGAACGGCGGGCGTGCCTGCCGTCTCTACGATCTTTACGCCGCCATCGATGATCGCCTGCGCATAGGCTTTGTAATCGGGTGAATTGATCGTCGGAAAAACGGTCATGTTCACAGCGAAGGGTTTGGACGTCAGCGTCCGGCAAAGCTCAATCTCTTCGCGCAATGCTTCTGGAGTCGGCTGAGTCAGGCCGGTAATGATGCCAAGGCCGCCAGCATTGGAAACCGCAGATGCCATGCCAGCCGTGCCGACACCCTGCATTCCCCCCTGAACAATAGGATGTGCGATCCCGAGTAGTTCCGTAATCCGCGTCTTGATCGCCATGCCAGCTCCGTCCGAAAGAAAAGGCCCTCGACGGGCCTGTTGCACCTAGTTACCTATGATCCGATCGCCGCGCTAGCCATTTTGGCGACGCTCGGCAACTAGGGAGGAATGATGAGCATCGATTGGTCACAATTGCGCCTGCCTGTGATGCAGGCACCAATGTTGATCTGCTCCAGTCTGGAACTCGTCATCGCCTCCTGTCGCGCAGGCATAATCGGCGCGTTTCCCAGCGGCAATCCACGCGCGCCCGAAAACCTCGATGCCTGGCTGGGCGCCATTCGCGATGCGGAAGCCGAAAGTCTGGACCGTGGCGAACGCTTTGCGCCGTTTTGCGTCAATCTGCTGGCGTCCAATGCGATCGACCAGCAGGTGCGGGCCGAACGCCTTGAAACCTGCCGGAAAGCGCGCGTGCCGCTGATCCTCACCAATCTTGGCGATCCAAAGGCAGAGGTCGAGGCGGCGCATGAATGGGGCGGCACCGTATTCCATGACGTGACGACGATGCGCTTTGCCGAAAAGGCAATTGCGTCGGGGGTCGACGGGTTGATGCTCGTTGGCGGTGGCGCGGGTGGTCATGCAGGGACGCTCAATCCCTTTGCATTCCTGCCGCAGGTCCGGCGCATATTCGATGGCACGATCATGCTGGCGGGCGGCATTGCGGATGGCAACGGTATCGCTGCCGCGCTCGCGCTGGGGGCCGATATCGTCGTGATGGGCACGCGGTTCATCGCCACGCGCGAATCGGGCACCTTTGATCCGCACAAGCAGATGCTGGTGGATTCGCGAAGTGAGGACGTGCTTTACACCGATGCGATTGCGGGAATGGCGGCAAGTTTCCTGCGCCCATCGATGATCGAACACGGCCTCGACCCGGATAATCTGCCGCCGCCAAAGGGGATGCACCGGCCCGATTTGCCGACGGGCGTCAAGGCGTGGAAAAACATCTGGAGCGGCGGACACTCGACCGGCCTGATCGACGATATCCCAAGCGTTGCCGAACTGGTCGATCGACTGGATGCCGAGTTTATCGGCGCCCGCAATCCGGGTGACTGGCGCGCTGCGCTGTTGAGGAGCCTAACATGAGTAATTTGTGCGAAGATCGCGAGGCGATCCGCCATTTGATGGCGGTCTATAATATCAACGGCGACAGGGGACGCGTTGGGGCACTTGCCGATGCTTTCGCCGAAGATGGTGTGATTGAGTTTTCCGGCGTGACGACAAGGGGCCGTGCCGCAATTATCGAGCGGCTTTCGGGCGGCGGTGGGACCAAACGCAACCCGGCGCTGGAAGTGTCACGGCATCACATCACCACGTCATTGATCGAGGTCGAGGACGACGTCGCGCAGGCACGGACGTATTTTCAGGTGCTGACGAACGAGGGGCTCGATCATCACGGTCATTATGTCGACCGCCTCGTGCGGACGGATGGGCGCTGGCAAATCGCGCATCGACAGGTACGGATTGACTATCAAAAGGCGGACTCGCTTTATCCGCCGTTCCACGTTCGCGGCCGCGCGCCCGCATCAGCCTGATCAGGATCGAATAACCATGGACTTCATCCGCGTTTCCGCAGCGAACCACGTCACCACCGTCACCCTGAACCGCCCCGAAGTGATGAACGCCATCAACGGCGGGATGCACCAGGAATTGCAGGCCGCGTTCGATGACTTCGCCGCCGACCCTGAGCAATATATCTGTGTGGTCACGGGTGCTGGACCAAAGGCGTTCTGCGCGGGAAGCGACCTGAAAGCGGTGGCGTTGCGCGGAGAGCATCCGGTCTATCCCAAGAGTGGCTATGCCGGGCTGATCGAGCGGTTCGACTGTGCCAAGCCATTGATCGCCGCAGTCAACGGCCTTGCGCTCGGCGGCGGGTTCGAGGTGGCGCTGGCGTGCGACGTGATTATTGCCGCCGATACCGCAAGCTTCGGACTGCCGGAACCGCTGGTCGGTGCCATCGCATTCGGTGGCGGGTTGCACCGGCTGGCGCGTGAGATCGGCACGAAACAGGCGATGGGTATGATCCTGACGGCGCGACGGGTGAGCGCAGCGGAAGGGTATCGGCTGGGGTTCGTCAACGAAGTCGTGGCTGCCGACGAACTGGACGCGGCGATTGCGCGCTGGTGTGCAGAGATACTGCGGGCGGCCCCTGCTGCACTGCGCGCGTCGAAGGAAGTCGTTTATCGCGGGCTGGATGAGCCGAGCCTGCAAGCCGCGCTCGCCAATCAGTCGAGCTATCCGGCCTATGAGGCGTGGCGATCGAGTGAGGATGCCACAGAAGGCCCGCTCGCATTCTCCGAAAAGCGCGCACCGGTCTGGACCGGCCGATGAGCCGCGCCGTCATCATCAGCGCGTTTGGCGCGCCATCGACTTTTGCTCTGGAAGACCGCGAGCTTGCACCTCCCGGCCCCGGCAAGCTGACGATCGCGGTTCAGGCGGCGGGAGTCAGCTTTGTCGATGTCCTCGTCGCGGCGGGTGAGTATCAGTTGAAGCCGCCGCTTCCGTTCATTCCCGGCAGCGAATTTTCGGGCATCGTAACTGCGGTCGGCGAAGGCGTCGATCCAGCACGGATCGGTCAGCGCGTGCTTGCCAGTGCATTCGGCGCGGCATTTGCCGAGGAATCGGTCGTTCCCGCAAAACTGGCGCTTCCTATTCCGCAATCGATGAACTTCGTCGAAGCAGCAGTATTCCGGGTCAGCTACGCGACCGCCTATTATGCGCTGGTCCAGCGCGGGCAGCTAAAGGCCGGGGAAACCGTGCTGGTTCTCGGGGCCGGAGGCGCTGTTGGCTATGCCGCGATTCAGGTTGCCAAAGCATTGGGTGCAAAGGTGATAGGGTCGGCGTCGAGTGAGACGAAGCGCGCGCTGGCGACGCAGGGCGGTGCCTTTGCAACTGTGGATTCGCGTTCTGAAACATGGCGCGATGATGTGAAGGCGGCCAACGGCGGACAGACGGTCGATGTCGTGATCGACCCCATCGGCGGCGCGGCCACCGAACCCGCGTTCCGGTCCCTCGCATGGAACGGCCGACTGCTGGTGATCGGTTTTGCCAGCGGCACAATCGCCAAGGTTCCGGCCAATCTGGCACTGTTGAAGGGCGCGTCGATGATCGGCGTCGATGTGCGTCAGTTCGGCGAATTTGAACCAGAGGCAGCGACCGCAAACGTGACGGCATTGTTCGACCTGTACGAAGCGGGCCATTTGCACCCTCCCATCGGACAGACTTACCCGCTCGACGAATTCGTAACGGCGATGGTCGAAGCGCGTGCCGGTGAAACGGCGGGGCGCATTGTGCTGACGATGGACCCTATAGCGCCAGTGGATAGCCACCCGACACTTTGAGCGTTTCGCCAGTCACGAAACTCGACTGGTCGGAACACAGGTACAACATTGCCGAAACCACGTCATCGACCTCGCCGGTACGATGCACAGATTGCAGCGTATTGGCGAAATGGTCGAAAAACGCGGGCGGAAAGTCGCCTCGGATTTTATCAGTCGCGATCAGGCCCGGTGCGATGGCGTTGACGCGGATATTGTCACCGGCAAATTCGTGCGCAAACGACAGCGTCAGCCCGCGCACAGCAAGTTTCGAAACGCCATAAGCCGTTGTGCATGACCATGCTGCAATTGATGAGATATTGAGGATAACACCGCCGCCCCGCGCCGCCATGACCGGTCGACAGGCAACCGACCCGTTGACGACGCCCATTATGTTGACGTCGATCAGCCGCCGGCTTGCGGCGGACCCAAGTTCGGCAAAGCCCTTGTTAAATTCGGCGCTGTGCAGCCCGGCGTTGTTGATGAGAATATCAACCCCGCCACGTTCGGCAACGATGCGCGCAAGGACATCATCGAACGCGGCATCGTCTGCGACATCGCAGCCATAACCGGTCGCCAATCCGCCCCTGTCACGGATTGCCCTCGCCTCGTGTTCGGCGGCGGCGCTGTCGATATCGAGCAGCGCGACTGCTGCGCCCCGTTGTGCGAGCGCACGGGCAAATGCTGCGCCAAAACCCGCACCCGCGCCCGTGATTACGGCGACCTTGCCATCAAAGTTCGGGGTCAATTGGCGCTCGCCACCGGCAAAGCCGCCGCCAGTCGCGGAACTTCGGCAAGCGCACGCACCGCATCGTTCAAATGGGTACAACCGGCAGTTTTACGTAAGGTGAGCAACACCGCCTGCCGAAGATCCCGCAAGGGCGTGCCGACCATCGCGCTGATGTTGGTCGGCGCGGCCGGGCATTCGGCATAGGGCAGTGTACCCGCCGTCGCGACCGCCGATAACAGCGTCGTGGCATCACCATCGGCGGTGGCGGTCAGGCGATATTCGTGGACGGCAATCCGCTGTCCGCCATCGGGTGCGCTGGCGCTGTCCTGAAATGCGGAATCGATATGGATCAGACCATCTTCACGCCACACGTCGATCCGGCGCGCCCGGCGGAAATTGGTCCCGCCGCGATCGAGCAACGGGTGCCAGCCATCTGGATCGTCGGGATGTTGCAAGGGTACCACGCGCGTGGCGTTCTGATCGGGCCGGGGTATGCCACCCGCACCAAGCGCGCTCGAGCCGGGACGGAAGCCGATGCAGATTCCCTCCATCTGACGCAAATGCGCTTCGATTTCCTCTTTCGGCAGTCCCGAATACCAGTCCTTAGTCCAGCGCGACCAAGCCCAGCCCGCAACCAGAGTAGCACCGGCAAGATCGTCGAGCAGCAGGTACAGCGGTGTGCCGGCGATCCGTTCCTCGTGGAGCACAGCGTCGAGGGCGGACCGCAAATGGCCGCCAGCGCGGGCACCGGCAAGTTGCGCCAGCGCCGGACGTGGCGGAATGCTGCTGATCGTCCGGATTACCCGATGATCGGCCAGAACATCGGCATGATCCTGCGCCAGAATCTGCGGCGCACCACCGGAAAACGGCGTCAGGATATCGCGCGCGTCCGCCGCAAGGACAGCAACCCCATCGCGCCCATCGGGCCAGGTCACGTCGATCGACGACGTTCTCCGGGTAGAACCGGGACGCCGCAAAGGGGACGCGCCCATCGGATTATTTGGTGCGTGGTCGAACACCGGCAAGGGCGTTCCCGCAAGCGAGAGCCCAAGTGCGGCGGGTTCGACCTCGATCACCATCCGGCCAGATCTGCCGAACGGGCGCGGTGGATCGCCGGACTGCCCAGATACGCTCGATCGAACAATGATCGGCGGAACCAGTTGTTCAGCCCATATTCCCAAGTGTAACCGATACCACCGTGCGCCGCGACCGCCGCGCGTGCAACCGATACGAAGCGGTCCGCAAGATGGGCCTTTGCCATCGCGGCTGCGCGTGCGGCATCGGGCAAATCGGCGTCATGAGCATAGCCCGCGTACCAGACCAGAGCGCGCGACGGTTCGACTTCAAGCGCCATTTGAGCGAGTTGATGCTTCAGTGCCTGAAACCGGCCGATCGGCTGACCGAACTGCTCGCGTTCCTTTGCATAGGCAACCGACAGATCGACGCAATATTGCGCGCCACCCAACGCATCGGCAGCGGTCAGCACCAATGCCGCGTCGAATATCCGCGCGACGAATGGGTCGCCAGCTTCGAACAGTTGATACGCCTTTGCACCGGCGAAAGTGACCGTCGATAACCGCCGCGTACGATCGCTCGACTTCACCGGCTCAACAGTGACGCCCTCGCCCGCTTCGACCAGCGCAATGCCGCCACCGGCCGTACCGAGCAGGAAAAGATTTGCGGCACTTGCCGACTGGACGAAACGGACGCTGCCTTTATCGGGCGTTGCGTCCCATGTCTCGGGCAGCCACTCGCCACCGAATGCGAACGTCGCGATGCTTTCGCCACTGGCGAGCTTTTCAAGGTGCGCCTGCGCGGCCTCGTTCTTCGATTTGCTGACGGTCATTGCCGTCAGCATTTGTGCAGCCAGCGGCCCCGCTGCGGCGGCTTGTCCAGCGACTTCGGCGACCATCGCTGCATCCAGCAAAGCCAGACCTGCCCCGCCCTTGTCTTCAGGCAGCAACAGACCGCCCAGACCCAGCGCCATCAGCGCCGCCCAGCTTTCGGCGTCGAAATCGGCTTCGCCCTCGACGAATGCCTGAACGCGTGACTTCGGCCACACATCCTCAAGCGTACCGCGCACGGCATCCTGAATCGCGAGCTGTTCCTCGCTTGGGTGAAACCTCATCGGTCGAGCTCCATCGCCAGATCGCGCGGCAGGCCGAGGCCCCGCTCTGCGATGATATTACGCTGAATATTGGTTGTGCCACCAGCAATCGAATTGCCGAGCGAACCCATGACCTGATCGAGCCATTTTTCGGGGCCGCGACCGCGCGTTCCGGCAGGAGCCGGTTCGACCAGCGCATCGTCGCCGATCAGATCCTGAGCAGCGAGCGCCATTTCATGACCCGTTTCGGTCAGCAGCAGCTTCATCATAAGTCCGATCGGACCCGATTCCTCCCCGGCGGCAGCGAGGCTGAACAGCCGGTAGCTGGAATAGCGGTGGGCCATTACCCAGCCCTCAATTCGGGTCAGCGCCTGACGAATTTGGGGGTCTTCGATGGCGGGGCGACCATCGCGGGTGATTTCCCTGGCGAGTTCGATCAACTTGTCGAACTGGCCGCCAAGCGACGTCGCCGAACCGATGGCGGCGCGTTCATGCTTCAGCGTGGTTCGCGACACGTTCCAGCCATCGCCGCGGTCACCCACCAGCCAGCCAGCCGGTGCCTTCGCATTGTCGAAGAAGAATTCGTAAAAGCCTGCGTCACCGGTCAGTTGGCGGATCGGACGGCGCGTAACGCCGGGCTGGTCGAGGTCGATCAGCAGATAAGAGATACCGGCGTGTTTGCTGGCCTGCGGCTCGGTACGGACCAACGCAAACATGTGCGTCGCGCGGTCGCCCTGGCTCGTCCAGATCTTCTGACCATTGATGACCCATTCATCACCGACAAGTTCCGCCTTGGTACGGACGGAGGCGAGATCGGAACCGGTGCCGGGTTCAGAATAGCCCTGCCCCCATGTGAAATCGCCCGACATCGTCGAACGGATAAAGGTTTCGCGCTGCTCCGGCGTGCCACGCTCAAGCAGTGTCGGCACCAGCATATTCATGCCGTTACCGGTGATCTCCATCGGGGCGCGGGTGCTGGCAAACTCTTCACGGATGACCTGCGCGCGCACCACATCGGCGGGCTGCTCTGACCCACCAAATTCCTTTGGAATGGCGCGGTACAAATAGCCTGCATCGGTCGCGCGTGTCCGGAACGCGCGGACATAATCCTTTAGTTCGCTTCCCCGCAGACCCTTCGCCTGCCAGTTGTCACGCAGGAATTTGCGTACTTCGGTGCGGAAGTCTTCTGCTTCCGTGCCATAGCTTAGGTCCATGTCGTCCTCCACAGCCGCGCCGCGCGCCGCTCAACGTAAATTGTCATGGCACTGCTTAGGCAACCTAGTCAAATAGGTCTTTGTACTGATAATGGCCCAACCTACCGACGATCCAGCCGACTATAGTGTAACGCGAGAGCAGCCTTGAACAACGACCGTACAACGCCTGAAGCATATTTCCACCCCTCGGCTGGCGGCTATATTCCGACCGAGGCGGCGGCCAGTCCGTGGGATGGCGCGCATCTCAGCGGTGTGGCGATCGGCGGGCTGCTGGCGCACGCGATCGACGGCGTCAGCGGCGAAATGTCGATTGCGCGACTGACGATCGACATACTCGGCACCGCGCCGCGCGTGGAAACCACCGTCGCGGTTCGGACATTGCGCGAAGGCAATCGCCTGCGGCTGGTCGAGGCCGAACTTTCTTCAGGAGGCCGCGTATCGGGGCGCGCGACCGCTTTACTGGTCCGGGTTGCCGAAACGCCCGCGATCGAAAGCCCGCTGGCTTATCCGCCGCCCGAGAGTTTCCCGAGTGCCAAGCCACCGAGCAGCCCGGCGCTCGCCAATGCGATCCAACGGCGCATCGTTTACGGGAGTTCTCGCGATCCCGGCCCCGGCGCGATGTGGGTCCGGATCGACATCGCAATGGTCGCGGGCACGCCGCTTTCACCGCTGGTCCGCTCCGCAATGATGGGGGACATGGGCGGCGCCATCGGCAGCGTATTGCCGGTGCGGGGTTTCACTTTTGCCAATGTCGATATCGCGATCCATTTCAGCCGGATGCCGCGCGGCGAATGGCTGCTGATCGATTCACTGACCGACACGGCGGGCAACGGCCTGGGCATCGTCAGCAGCGTGTTTTCGGATCGTGACGGCGTGTACGCACGCGGTCATCAGGCGCTGTTTGTGTCGCCGCGATAACGGCCACGAAACAGCGCCTTCCTTTGGGTTATTGCGCCTTTGCTTCCTGCGTCGCCTTGTAAATTTGCGCCGTTGCTATCGTGGATAATCCCATATTCAGCGCTTCGTGATCGAGCGCCGCTTCGAACTGCGCATCCTCGGCAAAATTGAGATTCGCCTTCATATAACGATAGCCCATGCGCGGTCCGTCAGCGAGGCGATGCGCGGCCTTCAACGTCTCAGCGCGGAGGTCCGCATCGGGGAACAGGCGGGTGTAGACGCCCTTGGCAAGCGCCGCCTGCGCCTCGAGTTTTTCTCCAAGAAAGAACAATTCGCGCGCGACGCCGGTGCCGAGTATTTTCGACCAGAACCAGCTTGACCCGAAATCGCCACCGGCTCCGATCCGGTCGAAGGCACTCAGGAAACTTGCGGATTCGCCGGCAAATCGCAGGTCGCACGCGCCCGCAATGCCGATCCCAGCCCCGGCAACGGGACCATTGATCATTGCAATCGTGGGTTTGGGCATTTCGTGAAGCAGCCGCGACGTTTCCATGAAGCCACGCAAACGAGCGAAGCCCTGTTCGGTACGCCCGCCGGTGTCCTGATTGGCTGGCTGCGGTTTCATTGCTCCGCCTTTCAGGTCGCCGCCTGCGCAAAAGCCACGGCCAGCGCCTGTCACCACGACACACCCCACCGACCCATCGCGCGCCGCATCGGCTGCCGCGTCGGCAAGCGATGCCATGATCGTTTCGTTCAGCGCGTTCAGCCGGTCGGGGCGATTGAGCGTGATAATCCGCACACCGCCTTCATTTTCCACCAGCACTACAGGTCCGGTATCCGTACCTTCGGTCATGTCCGTTCTCCCGTGGTCGCCATTGACCCTAAATCGTTGGTAGTTCACTAGGTAATACAGCACAAAGTGCAAGTGGGTTGAGGATCAGAATGACGAACGACGTCGCGATCGCGTTCCTGCATGGCGGGAAACAGGGCAGCTGGGTCTGGGATGAGGTTCGCGCTGCTATAAAGCAACAGGCCGGTGCGCGCGCGCCCGAAATGGTGGCGCTCGACGTGCCGGGATGCGGCATAAAGAGCGGGCGCAACGTGGAATCGCTGGCTCTTGCCGATGTCGTGACCGAACTCACTGCGGATTTAGGGGCCGTCAACGCATCCCGGCTGATGCTGGTCGGACATTCGCAGGCAGGAACCGTCTTGCCCCGCCTTGCCGCTGCGCAACGTGGACGCGTGGCAAAGATCGCCTATCTCGCCTGTTCGGTGCCTGCCGAAGGTCAGACGCTGGCGGCCATGCTGGGCACGGGCCGACAGGGCGAGCATGAGGATCAGGTCGGCTGGCCCTTCGACCGCGAAACAACTTCGCCCGAAGCAATGTTTTCAACAATGTTCTGCAACGACATGAAGCCGGCTGCGCAATCGGCATTTCTGGCAAAGCTCGGTGGTGACGACTGGCCGTCAGCGTGCGCCACGACAGATACAGTATGGGGATGTGAAGCCGTCCGCGATATCCCCACACATTATGTGATCGCATTGCGCGACCAGATCCTGACACCGCCGTGGCAGGAACGCTTCGCCGCACGCCTTGGCGCGTCCGAAATCAGCCGGATCGACGCCGGCCACCAGCTTATGCAGACACGACCGCAGGCCGTTGCAGAGACCTTGCTTGCCCAACTGAAGGATATCGTATGAGCGTCCCCCGCCCCCTGCCCGTCACCGATCGCGACAGTGCCGCATATTGGACCGGAGGCGCAAACGGACAACTGCTTATCGAGCGGTGCAATGGCTGTGCTTATCTGATCCATCCACCGACCGGTTTTTGCCCGGTCTGCGAAAGCCGCGATACCGCGCCGCACGCGGTGTCCGGGCGCGCGTCGATCATCAGTTGCACGGTAAATCACAAACAGTGGATGCCCGATCTGCCGGTGCCCTATGTGCTCGCACTGGTCGCGCTCGACGAGCAGGCAGATGTGCTGCTCGCCACCAACATCGTCGATTGCGCGCCTGAAACGGTCTTTATCGGCATGAAGGTTCAGGTCCGCTTCGAACAAAATGAGGATTTGTGGGTGCCTCTGTTCGCCCCTGTGGAGTCGGGCAAATGAACTATCCTGAAAAACAGACCGCAATCACCGGGATCGGCCAGTCGAAAATCTCTCGCGGGGCGGACAAGTCGGCGCTGGGTCTGTCCATCGACGCGGCCATGCAGGCCATCGCCGACGCCGGCCTGAAACGCAGCGATATCGATGGTATGGCGACCTGGCCCGGCGACCGATCCGACGGGTCCGGCTTTTCGGATGTCGGCATTCCCGCGCTTCAGGATGCGCTGCGGATCGAGGTGAACTGGTATTCGAACTGTTCGGAAACGGCTGGGCAATTCGGCGCGATCTTCAACGCGATCGGTGCGATTTCGGCAGGGCTGGCGCGGCACGTCCTGATATTTCGGACCATGTACGAAGCGACCGCGCGCAAGACCGCATTCGCCAATGCGCTGAACGTGCCGGGCCAACGGGTACGCGGCGGGTTTCAATGGTATGCTCCCTATCACACCTACGCCGCTTCGACGCAGCAGGCGCTGTATTTCGCGCGATATGTCCATGAATCAGGCATCAAGCCCGAACAGGTCGCCCGGATCGCGCTCAATGGTCGGCGCAACGCCGGGCTGAACCCGGCTGCGGTCTATCGCACCCCGATCACGATGGACGATTATTTCGCATCGCCGATCATCTCCACCCCACTCCGCCTATTCGATTGCGACGTTCCTATCGACGGATCGACCGCGATTATCCTCAGTCATATCGACGCCGCCCGCGACCTGCCCAATCCGGTGACACGGATCGAGGCGGTGGGATCGAACATGCGCTATCGCAACAGCTGGACCCAACTCGACGCACTCGCGACACAGGGCCAGCCAAAGGTCGCAGAGATGATGTGGAACCGCACCGACCTGACTCCGGGTGATGTCGATGTCGCAGAACTCTACGACGGCTTCAGTTATCACACGATCAACTGGCTCGAGAATTTCGGCTTTTGCAAACGGTTCGAAGCTGGCGACTTTATCGGCGATGGCAGCCGCATCGCGCTGGAGGGCGAATTGCCGATCAACACCAATGGCGGCGCGCTCTCGGCGGGACGAATGCACGCCTATGGACAGGTTCATGAGGCGTGTACCCAATTATGGGGTCGCGGCGACGCCCGGCAGGTCAAGGGCGATCCACGTGTTGCGGCATTATCAACCGCCGGTGGGCCGCTGGCGGGCTGCTTTCTGTTGGCGCGCGAATAGTCGGGAGTCTGCTGAGGCCAACAATAATCCCTTGCAACCGGATCCAAACTGCATAAACTGACGTTGTATCAGTTCTACAGGATTGAACAATGGAGAGTGTTATGAAGATGGAAGACCTTATCATTGCGAGCGTCGACGATCATATCGTCGAGCCTCCAACGATGTTCGACCAGCATCTGAGTGCGCAACACAAGGCCATCAAGCCGCGCGTGCTGAAGGACAAGGATGGTGCCGACTTCTGGCTGTTCGAAGGGCGCCGTGCGGGCAACATCGGCCTGAACGCGGTCGTCGGTCGTATGCGCGAGGAATATGGCTGCGAACCGATCTCGTTTGACCAGATGCGGAAAGGCTCGTGGGATATTCACGCCCGTATCGAGGACATGAATGCCAACGGCATCCTCTCCTCCCTCAATTTTCCGAGCGTCGTGCGCTTTGATGGAGAATTGTTCCACCATTTCAATGATATGGGCAATGCACTGATCCTGCTGCGCGCCTATAACGACTGGCATATCGACGAATGGTGCGGCTCCTATCCGGGCCGCAACATCCCCAATGCGATCATCCCTTACTGGGATATCGACGCCACGGTCGCAGAGATCAAACGCGTCGTCGCCAAGGGTTGCCACGCCATTTCCTTCTCGGACAACCCCTCGCTTCGCGGCCAGCCCAGCATCCACGACGCCCATTGGGACCCGCTGTGGAAAGTGTGTGCCGAGAACAACGTCATCATCAACATCCACATCGGTTCGGGAGCCGCCGCACCACATGCTTCGATGGATTCACCGATCGACGCGTGGATCGTCACGATGCCGATCTCTATCGTCAATTCGGCCGCCGACTGGCTGTATCTGAAGGCGTTGCAGAAATATCCGACGCTGAAGATCGCGCTTTCGGAAGGCGGCATCGGCTGGATTCCCTATTTCATCGAACGGGCCGACTTCACCTATCGCCATCACAAGGCGTGGACCTACACCGACTTCGGCAAGAAAATGCCAAGCGAGGTGTTTCGCGAACATTTCCTCACCTGCTTCATCGAAGATGATTTCGGGCTTCGTAATCTGGACGCGATCGGCGAGGATAATGTCGCCTATGAGTGCGACTATCCGCATTCCGATACCGTCTGGCCGGATTCCGCGTCGATGTTGCTGGAATCGGTGAAGCATTTGTCACGTGAACAGATCGACAAGGTCACCCACGGCAACGCGTTACGTATCTATAATTTCGATGCGTTCGGGATGATGGGTGGTCGTGAAAACTGTACGGCGGCCGCGTTGCGCAAGCTGGCAGGCCATGTCAGCACCGAAGCCGTTTCCTACGGCGGACCGGCCCCGCTGGCTCCCGGTGAAACGCGCCGTGTCGTCACCTCGGGCGACATCACCAAGATGTTCGATCACGTCCGCAATGCCGACGGTCGGATCGAGGTTGAAGATCTGGTCGAGCCGGCAGAATAACGGGAAAGGGGGCCGCAGACATTCTGCGACCCCCTTTTTCAAACCCGTTCGACGGAGAGTTTATTCCAGAATGTCGAGCAGGCGCTCGCCATTGCCCGTGTCGAGCCAGGATTTATTCGAATTAATGACGTGCAAACGCCAATGTGCTTCGGCTCCGTCTGCGTCACCTGCATCGATCAGCTCGATCAGTTTCCGATATGACCGGATGCCCCACAACGAACGTTTCCGCTGAAGGTCTTCAGGCATACCCCGACGCGTCAGCGATGTGACCTGATAATGTTCCACCACATCCTGCAGGATCGCGATCACGAACAGCAAAGTGTGGTTGCCGCCCAATTCCACGAGCAGCCGGTGGAATTCCGCAAGGCCGATCATGAAGTCGACGTAACGAGCACTCTCGACAAAGCCAGTCAGACGCTCGGCCTCGGCACGCAGCCGATCGGTCGCGCCGGGAACCTGCTTTTCCGCCAGACGACGCGCGATATAAGGCTCGATCGCCAGACGCGCTTCATAGATGTCGGCGATCGTCGTGCCCTGCGCGGCCAACACGAAGCCAGCATAGCGCGAAACGCTTTCGACGCGTGGCTGGTGAACGCGCGCGCCGGTCCGCGAGCCCCGAACGACGCTGATCAGCATTTCCGCCTCGAGAATGCGGAACGATTCGCGCAGCGTCGGCCGCGATATGCCGAGTGTCGCCATCAACTGCCCCTCGGGCGGAAGGAAATCACCCTCCTTCAATTCGCCGCGAATGATCCGCCTGCGAATATGATCCGCAACCACCTCTGCCGTCTTTGGAACCCGGATAGCCTGTCGCGTCAGATACTCCTCACGCGTCGTCGGCTGCTTTGTGTTTGCGGCGTTTACGCTCGTCTCGTCCACCTGGCGTCCCCCGTTATAAATCATAAAATTACCCACTCCATCCAAAGGGTGCAAGGTTGCTTCCCTCTGGCGTCGTCCGTATGGTTATATAACCTAGTTAAAGGGGCTGACAGTGCAATTCGAAACTATAATCGTAGATAAATCCGGACACGTCGCCACGGTCACGATAAACCGCCCGGACGCTTTGAATTCCTTCACGAAAACTATGCTAGAGGAATTCGAGTTTCTCTGGAAGGATATCGCCGAGGATGACTCCGTGCACGCTGTCGTCCTGCGGGCGGCACCGGGTCGTGCCTTTTCGACCGGCGCCGATGTCAAGCTGACGCGCGAACCCGGCCAGGAAATCATGCACGACAACGTGTGGACTGCCGAAGACCCCGGCGACAAGCTCGGACCGAAAGCCAATCGCTGCTGGAAACCGGTCATTACCGCCGTACACGGCATGGCGGCGGGCGGCGCATTCTACTGGATCAATGAATCGGACATCATCATCGCATCGGAGGACGCGACCTTTTTCGATCCACACGTCACGTACGGCCTGACTGCTGCTCTCGAGCCGATCGGAGCGACCTATCGTATGCCGCTCGGCGATGTCCTGCGCATGGCATTGCTCGGTAACGACGAACGCATCTCGGCAGCCAGCGCGCTGCGCATGGGTCTGGTTTCGGAAGTTCTGCCGCTGGATCAGCTTTGGGCGCGGGCCGATGAACTCGCCCGCACCATTGCCGCCAAGCCTCCCGCCGCGACACAGGGTACGGTCCGCGCAATCTGGGAATCACTCGACCTGCCACGCACGATGGCGCTTCAGGTTGGTCTGAAATATTGCCAGATCGGTAATCCGATTGGTACAGCACAGGTCGATCGCTTCGATATCATGGGCAAGCCAAAGAAATACGAGATCCGTTAAACGGGCAATTCAGGAGAGAATGTGATGTCGGTAGAAATTGTCGCAGACGGCCTCGCTTTTCCCGAAGGGCCAGTCGTAATGGCCGACGGATCGGTGATCGTCGTCGAACTTGCGGCGGGTCGGATAACGCGCTGCTGGGATGGCCGCAAGGAAACCGTGGCGGACATCGGCGGCGGTCCCAATGGCGCGGCGATCGGACCCGACGGCGCGCTTTATGTCTGCAACAGCGGAGGGTTGAATGCGCAGTTCAACGGCAACGCTGTCGGTCCGGGCTGCGAGGGCCGGATCGAACGCGTCGATCTGGGAACCGGGCGCATGGAGCGCGTTTTCGACACATGCGATGGCATCCCGCTCAGCGCGCCGAACGACCTTGTTTTCGCAGCCGACGGCGAACTCTGGTTTACCGACCTCGGCAAGCGATACGACCGCATCACAGAGGCAAGCGGGCTGTTTCGCTGCCGGCCCGACGGTTCGGCCATAAAGCGCGTGTACGATCATGCGGTGGGATTTAACGGGGTCGGTTTCTCACCCGACGGCACGACGGTTTACGTCGCAGATACCTTTCAGGCACGGGTTTATGCGTTCGATGCCAATGCGACGGACCGCTCGTCCCGGCGTCTTGTCGCGACAGTTCCGGGGATGGTCGGCCTCGACAGTCTCGCAGTCACGGCAGCGGGCAACATCTGCGTCGGCACGCTTTACGAAGGCGGCATCTCGACCGTTACCCCCGAAGGTCGGGTCAGCACTTTGCCGTTCGACGACAGCTATGTCACCAACATCGCCTTCGGCGGCGGCGATATGCGCGACGCCTATATTACCCTGTCGATCAGCGGCCGACTGGCACGGACACGATGGGCCGAACCCGGTTTGCGCCTCGCTTTTAACGGTTAGGCGCTGGTTAGGCGGGCGCCCCTGCCCGCCGCGCCTGTTCCCACGCGATGGCAGTCAACGCGGGCAACGCATCGGCCCTCGCCTGAGCTTCGGCATTGGCGGCAGTCCCACGGATCACGCGACCCTTGATGCCGTGGATGATCGCGGCAAAGCGAAAGAAATTGAACGCCACCGCGAAATCATAACCCGGCAGCGCGTCGCGATCGGTCCGCGCGCAATAGGCGGCAACATAGTCCTGCTCGCTCGGGATATTGAGCGCGGCAAGATCGGCACCCGCAAGCCCCGGCACGATCAGCGGCGGCATCCGGTACATCATCGCATGATAGGCAAAGTCGGCGAGCGGATGACCGAGTGTCGACAATTCCCAGTCGAGCACGGCGGCGATGCGCGGCTCGGTCGAATGGAAAATCATGTTGTCTGAACGGAAATCACCGTGGACGATGCGGGTTTCGTCGCCTTCGGGAATGGCAGTCGGCAGCCATTCGATCAACCGGTCAAGATTGGGATCGCGACCCGCATCGGCATCCTCGAGATAAGTCCGGCTCCAGCGAGCGATCTGCCGCGCGAAGTAATTACCCGGCTTGCCATAATCGCCAAGGCCAACCGCCACTGGATCGACCTTGTGCAGCGCCGCGATCGCCGCATTCATCGCATCAAAATAGGCCGGCCGCTCATCGCGTGAAACTTGTGGGAAAGTCGCGTCCCAGAAAATCCGCCCCTCGACCATGTCCATGATGAAGAACCAGGTACCAATCACGCTCTCATCGATGCACAGGCCATAGATATGGGCAACCGGCACGCCCGAGCCTTCGAGCGCCGACAGAACACGCGCCTCGCGGTCGACGGCATGGGCACCCGCGACCAACGTGCCCGGCGGCTTGCGACGCATGACATAATGGCGCGCTGGCGTAACCAGTTTGTAGGTCGGGTTGGACTGTCCGCCCTTGAACTGTTCGACCTTCAATGGGCCAGCAAAACCGTCCACGTTCGCTGCCATCCACGCTTCGAGTTTCGCAACGTCGAAGCGGTGTTTTTCGCGAACCTCGCTGGTGCCAGTCTGCGTCTCGATCTCAAAGCCGCTCATGCTGCGGGTGCCGGATGAGCCTTCATCCAGTCGCGCTTGATTTTCTTGGCAAGGCTCCACTTGTGAACTTCGGTTGGGCCGTCATAAATCCGGAATGCACGGATCTCGCGGTAGAAATGCTCCACCATCGTATCGCCAGTCACGCCAGTCCCGCCCATCACTTGCACGCAGCGATCGGCAACGCGGCTAAGCGCCTCGGACACCGAAACTTTCGCAATCGAGCTTTCCGCCGTGCCAAGTTCGCCGGAGTCGAGCACGTCGGCGCACCAGTCGATCATCAGTTCGGACTGTTTCAGGTCGATCAGATTATCGGCAAGCTGGAACCCGACGCCTTCGTGGTCGATCAGCAGTTTGCCGAACGCCTGACGCCGACAGACATAGTCGGTCGCAATCTCGTTGGCGCGCACCGCAGCACCATGCCAGCGCATGCAGTGCGACAGACGCGCCGGGCTGAGGCGGATCTGTGCGTATTTGAAACCCTCGCCGCTCTGGCCGAGCATCTGGTCGGCGGGAACGCGCAAATTGTCGATCGTGATTTCGGCATGGCCCCCCGGCAATCCGCTGTCGATCGTGTGTGGCACGCGCGTGATCTGCACCGCGGGATCGGGCAGATCGACCAGGAACATGCAGGCACCGCCCGTGCCGTCGGCCGCTTCGGACTTCGCCATGATGATGCCAATCTTGGCACCGTCCGCGCCGGTGATAAAACGCTTCTTGCCGTTGATCACCCAATGGTTGCCATCCATCCGGCAGGTCGTCTTCATCATAGAGGGGTCGGAGCCCGCGCCGCCATCTGGCTCCGTCATGAAAAAGGCGCTGCGGCATTTGCCCTCGACCAGCGGCTTCAGGAAGCGCTCCTTGATCTCAGGACTGCCAACATGGCCAAGCAGGTACATATTGCCTTCGTCCGGGGCGGTCGTGTTGACGGCCAGCGGGCCAAGAATCGACAGCCCCGATTTGCGCAGGACCAGTGCGGTGTCGCGCTGGTTCAAATGGCTGCCGTCGGGAAGGATATGCGGGGTCAGGACACCCGCGGCCCGCGCCAGTTCCTTCATCTCGTCGATCAGTGAATCGAGCGGACCGCCGTGGCTGTCGCGCCGGGTATCGGTTTCATAAGGCACTACTACGTCGCGCACGAACGCCTCGACCTTCGCCGCGATTTCGATCGCGCGTTGCGAGTAACCGCTTTCGCTGCTTTGTGCCTGTGTCATCTGGACCCGTCCTGCTGTTTAATTTCTCAGGTTCGTTGTTCGCAGCGACCGTCCATGTCAACATCGCTTAATAGGTAGCGAGAAAATAAGGCAAGATATGACCACCATGGCGACCGCGCATCTCGACTGGCCGAAAACCGCGCCCGTGCCGGCGACCTTGCCTGCCCTGCTCGCATGGAACGTAGCGACTCATGCCGACCGTGATCTGCTCGTGATAGACGAAGCGCGCATTACCTATGCAGAGGTTGATGCGCGGTCGGCGGCGTTTGCCGCAATGTTGCTCACCGCCGGTGTCGGGCGTGGCACGCGGGTGGGTATGTTGCTGCCAAACGGCGCTGATTTTCTGGTCACTTTCTTTGCTCTTGGGCGTATTGGCGCAGTTGCGGTTCCAGTCAGCACGCTGTCGAGTCCACCCGAACTGGCACGCATATTTCGCAGTGCTGGCTTTTCACTGTTGATCTCGACCGACGCTTATCTCGGCACCAACTTTATCAAGCGTATCGAAACGATGCTCGGGGCATCGGGACCGGTTATAGGCTCGACCGACGTTCCTCATCTCCGTCAGGTCTGGCTATGGCGCGGGCAGGCCGCATGGGCACTGTCTATCGCGGAAGAATTGCCGACTACTCCAAAGGAGACACTTACCGCAGCGGCTGAGGCTCTGGTCGTTCCTGCCGATACGCTGGCCATAATCTACACTTCCGGCTCAACTTCCGAACCCAAGGGCGTCCTCCACAGTCACGGTACTTTCCTGCGGTCGTCGCGGCGCTGGTCGGCATCGATGCCGTATCGCGATGCCGACCGGCTGTTTGTCGCGTCACCGATGTTTTGGGTCGGCGGACTCATAACGTCCTTGCTGACGATCATGCAGACCGGTGGCGCAGTTATCAGCTCTGCTAAGAACGGCAGCGCAATCCTCGACGTGATTGAGCGCGAGCGCTGCACGACCCTGCAAGTGTGGCCGCACCTTGCACGTCAGATCGCCGATGATCCGACGTTCGGCACCCGCGACTGGAGCGCCATGCGTGCAGGCAGCGTGCTGGCGATGATCCCATCCGAACGACACCCCCGCAACCCGAACGGCTTTGGCTTTGCGATGGGAATGACCGAAACGGCTGGTCCCCACAGCATTGCAATGGCGACGATCGACGACGATCATTGTGGCGCGATGGGCTTACTGGCGCCAGGCATGGAACACCGCATCGTCGATTCCGAAACCGGCGCACTGCTTGGCGAGGGCGAGCCGGGCGAACTGCACGTGCGCGGCGATACGCTGATGCTCGGCTATGTCGGACGAGAACGCGCCGACACATTCGATCCCGACGGCTGGTTCGCAACGGGTGATATTTGCTCGATCCGCGATGAGCATTTGTTTTTCCACGGCCGCCGCGACGCGATGATCAAAACGGCAGGCGCAAACGTCTCTCCGGCCGAGGTTGAGGCGGCGCTTTTGACGCTGCCCGGCATCGCCGAGGCCCATGTCCTTGGCGTACCGGACTCCGTGCGCGGCCAGATCGTCGGGGCGCTGCTCGTCCCGCGCGAAGGCATCGTGCTGAACCGCGAAACCGTACTGGCGGACGCACGGCCGTTGCTGTCGTCGTACAAAATTCCGCGCAAGCTGGTGATCGCCGACACCTTGCCATTGACGGCGACCAACAAGCTCGACCGGCGCGCGGCGCTCAGAATGCTGGAAGAACAGGGTTAGTTCAGAGCGCCGATTCCTGGAGCATCTTTTTCAGCGACTCCTCGCCCGCGGCCAACATATCATTATGCTTCGGCTCCCAGCCGAATTCCTTACGGGTCTGCGGGCTGCGTGACCGGCTGGAGACACCGAACACGATCAGCGCGGCGAATTTGCCCCATAGCTCGATCGCCTCATCCATCGTCACGCTCCGCGTCGGTGCGCCGGTCAGGCGCGAGACGGTTTCGGCGATCCAGCGATTGGGAACTTCCCCGGCAACGGCGTGATAGACGGAGCCATCCTTCCCGCTTTCCGCGACATGACGGAAAACCTCTCCCAGATCTTCGGCATGGACGTGCGAATACATGTTGAGGCCCTGTCCGACGTAACAGGCTGTTCCCGTCTTGCGCACAGAATCCAGCACGCCGGTTACCAGCGAATGCGGCACGTCGTGCGTCCAAACCGCAGGCGGACGGATCACGATCCCACGCACGAGACCGCGCGACGACGCCGAACGAACACGGCCCTCCAGTTCAAACCGGCCGTTCAACGCCCGTGACGACACGAAGTCATCCGACGCTGCAAACGTGTCTTCGCTCCACGCCCCACCGGTGCGCTGGCCCAGAACGCCGGTGCCCGAACAGAAGATCAGGCTCTTTTGGCGACCGGCCATATGTTCCATCATCCAGTCGACCAGCACCGTCTCTGCATCCCCGAGTGCAGGTGCAAAGACGGTCGTTTCCGCACCTTCGATACCCCTGGCGATGGCGTCCCGGTCTTCGGCATCACCGGCGATCGGGGTTATGCCCCACGCGGTCAGCTTTGCCGCCGCTTCGCCCGAGCGCGCGAGGCTCGATACGTCATGCCCTGCGGCGACCATTGCCCGTGCGGCGTGACCACCGATGAGGCCAGTGCCTCCGATTACAAAAATCTTCATTCGATCAACCTTTCTTGCGCATGCGAGCGAGCCGCTCGTCCATTTCCGGTCCGCGACCGGCGGTGTGGTGAAGTTCCCAGGCAATTCCGGCCGCGAGTGACATGCCGTCGGTTTCGCGGCGCAACGCCTTCATCGCGCGTACCGCACGCCAGCTATTGGCGAGAATATCGGCGCAAAACCGTTCGGCTTCGGCAACCAATTCGCTGTCGGGCACGCAAAAGTTTGCGAGTCCAAGCGCCGCTGCCTGCGTGCCATTATAGGTGCGCGAGGCATAGACCATCTCGTCTGCTTTCGCAGCGCCGACCCGACGCGGCAGGCGCTGTGACAGACCCCAGATCGGCACCAGATCCCATTTCGCATGGGTGTCGGCAAACTTCGCCCCCTCACCCGCGATGATGATGTCGGCGGCCAGCGCCAGTTCGAGGCCGCCGGTCAGGCAATGCCCCTGAATCTGGGCGACCACGGGCATCGGCATCGTCGCCAGCCGTTCGACCACGCCGGTTTCAAAACGGCTGACCGCAGGCCCCTCGCTACCACCGGCAATGTCGTCGAGATCATGCCCGGCACAAAAGCTGCGGCCTGCACCTGAAAGCAGGATACAGCCGATCTCGTCCGTATCGATCCGGTCGAGATGCGCGTCGATCTCCTGAAACATCCCGAAACCGAGCGCATTGAGCTTGTCGGGCCGGTTCAGTGTGATCCGGCACAAGCCATCTGCGATCGTACAAAGAACGGTGTCGGTCATGTCGCTCCCTATCGGCCGCTAAAGACGGGGGCTCGTTTGCTCTTCACTGCCTCAAGCCCTTCCTTGAAATCGTCGGTGCCCAGCAAAATCGCCTGATTGAGCACGTTGGACGACCATTCGGCCTCCATCGAGGTTTCCAGTCCGCGGTGCAGCGCCTCCTTGACCGAGGCGTAGGCCAGCGGTGCAATCGCCGCGAGTTCGCCTGCAAACGCCATGCCGCGATCCTGAAGATCGTCGAACGCGACAACCTCGCCAGCCAGTCCGATCCGCTCTGCCTCGGTCGCCTTTACAGCCTGCCCGAGCAGCACCATCTGCGACGCCCGACCCAGACCGACCAGTCGCGGCAACAGGAACAGCCCACCGAGCGGTGGCATGATGCCAAGCTTTATCCAGCTTTCCTGGAAAAAGGCATTGTCCGAAACGATCCGAAAATCGCACGCCAGCGCCAGTTCGCATCCGACGGTAACGGCAGCACCCTGAACCAGCGCGACCGTCGGTTTGGGACAATGGTAGATGCGTTTCGCCGCACCCTGAAAATGCGCATAAATCTGCGCTTTGATGTCGCTGGCGGGCATTCGCGTCAGTTCATCGAGAAAACTGAAATCGGCACCCGCGCAGAAATGCTTTCCCGCCGCAGCGATGACAATAACCGCGACGTCCGCATCCTCCGTCAACTCGTCCATCCCGCGACAGATTTCTGCAAGCGTCTGCGGGCGCAGCGTGTTGCCTTTTTCCGGGCGATTGAGCGTCAGCGTGCCGATCCGGCCCGTGCGACCGACGGCAATGTCTTCATATGGAGTCACGAAAGTTCCTTGAAAGTCAGGCAGCGAGACGGTGAAACTGGGGAATCCAGACGTCTTCGACAGGCAGGAAAGAGACTTTCACCTTCTGTCCGATTCCAACGCTGTCCGGTTCCACGTCGAGCAATTCCGCGGTCAGCCGAACGCCGGGTTCACCGTCGAGATCAACGACTGCCAGCACATAAGGCACCGGCAGATTGGGCAACCACGCCTGATGGTTGACCGTGTAGCTATGGATAATCCCCGTGCCAGAAGCGGCGCGCGGGGTGACGTTGCGCGACAGACAGACCGGGCAGATCAGTTCAGGCGGATGGATCGCGTGGTCGCAGGCATCGCAATGCACGATCATGAGTTCGCCGCGTTCGCCGCCAGCCCAGAATGGCGTATTTTCAGGTGTCAGTTCGGGTAAAATTCGGGTCGGTGCGTTCACGTGGTTTTCTCCGGGGTCAGTCGGGCAATAAAAGGTGCAATTTGTTGTTCGCCGCCATTGGGGCGCCACCCGGAAACGGCGCTTGCATCGCTGCCGGGATCGCTGCCATGCCGCATTCGGCCGCCATTGTCCTCCATCGCATCGACGATGAACTTCGCGGCGTCTTCGATCTCCCAAATCCTGAAGTCGGTGTCCTTGTACATCGCGTGCTGCCGCTCGGCCATCGGAGCGTAATCGGGATATTCAACCGCATGGGCGACGCGGACCGTAACCGATTCCTTGTTGATGCCAGTACGCACCGCGCCCGGCAGAATTTCGAGCACACCAATGCCGAACTGCTCAACTTCGCAGCGCAACGTCTCGGTAAATGCCATCATCGCGCCCTTAGTGGCGCGATACGGCCCAAGGAACGGGATCGGGCTGTAGAGCGAACCCGAATTGATGTTGACGATCAGGCCCTTGCCCCGCGCCCGCATCACCGGAATAGCTCGCTTCGTCAGTTCGACCGCACCGAAGAAATTAATCTCCATGTAAAGCCGCCACTCATCGAGCGGCAGATGCTCTATCGGCAGGTTTTTCAGGCGGATGCCCGCATTGTTGACCAGCACATCGAGGTCGGCCGGAAACGCAAAATCACCCGGCTTCGTCACATCGAGGATCTGGATTTCGACCGCACCAGACAGGCCAGCCGTCGCCGTCGCCACATCGGCACGCTGACTTTCATCAAGGATCAGCGCGAGGCAGCGATAACCGCGCCGCGCCGCTTCGGTGATAAAGCCAAGGCCAAGGCCACCACCCGCGCCCGTTACGGCAACAACCCCATCGATTTTCATGCCACTGTTTTCCTCAAAACCGCATCCTGCTGCCGAACCAGCCGTCCCGGCAACGCGCCGGTCGCAGCACCGTTTCGATAGGTGACGACGCCAGACACAATCGTTGCGACATAACCGTCCGCGACCTGTCGCAAACGACGCCCGCCTGCAGGAAGATCGTGCGCGACTGTCGGCGAGTGGAGCCGAAGCGCGTCGAAATCGATCACGTTGAGGTCCGCCTTGTAACCGGGTCGCAGCCGTCCGCGATCCGCAAAACCCACGGTATCCGCGGGAGCACTCGTCAGCGCCGCGACCGCTTCGGGCAATGGAATGCGGACGGCGGCGTCGGCATCGCGCGCCCAATATTGCAGGACGTAAGTGGGAAAACTCGCATCGCAGATCATGCCATAATGCGCGCCGCCATCGGCAAGACCGACAATGGTGTTGGCATCCGCCAGCATCTCGCCCACCGCATCGTAATTCGAATCCCGATAGTTCGCGCCCGCCTGATACAGCAGCGCGTGGCCGTCGTTCTTCAGCAGCAGGTCATAGACATAGTTCTCGAACGACACGCCTGCCGCCGTGGCACGGACATCGAGCCGGTCGGCGCGGTCCGGATTATAGACCGGCGGGTCGCTCATCTCATAAGCAAAGCGCGCCGCTTCCACAGTCTTCAGGAACACGGGATTGGTGTCTTCTGGCTCTTCGGCGAGCAATTTCGCACGGAATTCAGGATCGCGCATCTTCGCCACCTTCTCGGCAAGCGGCAATTCCGCGATCGCCTTAAAGCTGGGGTGTAATGAGAACGGGTGGAAACTCAGGTTAAGCCCGTAAAACATCCCGACCGGACGCGGCGCGACCTGCGCACGGATCGTCAGACCTGCGGCAACGGCATTTGCCGTTTCACGCAGATAGATCCGCCACGCATCCTCTGGCCCCGCTGGCATCTGCAACAGCGAATAAGAGGTAGGTCGTCCGGCAACCCCGGCCAGTCGCCGTATCAACGCGATTTCATCGCCCGCGTCGCCCATGATACGGGGAATAATCTGGAGCACGCCCGCCCCTGCATCGCTCAGTCCACCGGCCAGCGCACCAAGTTCGTCCTCTTCGGAAAACAGGCTGGGTGCGAGATCCCCCGCCTTGGTCCGGTGCATCAGATTGCGCGAAGTGGTGACACCGATCGCCCCAGCGGTAATTGCCTCGGCGGTCAGCGCGCGCATCCTGGCCAGATCGTCCGCCGTCGGCGGCTCGCTGGTTGCTGCGCGTTCGCCCATTACATAAACGCGCAATGCAGAATGCGGCAGTTGCGCAGCGACGTCGATATCGAGTTCACGCGCCGCCAGTGCATCGAGATATTCCGGGAACGTTTCCCAGTTCCACGGCAGGCCTGCGGTCATCACGACCTCTGGCACATCCTCGACACCTTCCATCACCGCAACGAGCATGTCGCGCTGGCCCGGACGACATGGCGCGAAACCGACGCCGCAATTACCCATCACCACACTCGTCACGCCATGACCGGAGGATGGCGTGAGCGTATTTTCCCACATTGCCTGACCGTCATAGTGGGTGTGGACGTCGATGAAGCCCGGCGTCACGATCCGTCCGCGCGCATTAATCTCTTCTGTGGCCGTTCCGGTGACTTCACCAATGACCGCGATCAAACCGTTCCGCACAGCCACATCGGCAACACGCGCTGCGCCACCGTCACCATCGTGAACGGTTCCGCCGCGGATAATGAGATCAAAGTCAGGCAATTTCTCATCCTCTCTTTTTTCTACCGTTATCCTCGACAACCTGGTTTACCAAGTCAATAAACGCGATAATCGGATCGAGAGAGGATCACATCATGGCAAAGACAATCAGGATCGGTGGCGCGTGTGCCTTTTACGGCGACTCATCGGTTGCCCCGGCGCAACTGATCGCCGCCGGGGTCGATTATATCATCCTCGACTATCTTGCCGAAGCGACGATGTCGGTGCTTGGCGAAATGCGCCGCCGCCGTCCCGACCTCGGATTCGCCAATGATTTCACTGAGTGGGTGTGGAAGGATAATCTGCGCGCTTTAAAGGAAACGGGCACGAAAGTCGTCACCAATGCCGGTGGCGTAAACCCGCGCGCCTGTGCCGCTTGCATGGCCGCGCTTGCTGCCGAAGCCGGCGTCAGCTTTCGCATCGCGGTGGTCGAGGGCGACGAACTGCTCGAACGGATCGATGAACTTTCCGATCAAAGCGAACTTTATACAGGGCTCTCTTTTCCGCCCCGGAACACGATCGTCACCGCCAATGCCTATCTCGGCGCGACGCCGATCGCACGGGCACTCGCGCTGGGGGCCGACGTCGTCATCACCGGTCGCGTGGTCGATTCCGCACTGACGCTCGGCGCGCTGATCCACGAGTTCAGCTGGACGCCTGACGACTATGACAAGCTATCCGCAGGTTCGCTCGCCGGACATGTCATCGAATGTGGTGCGCAGGGGTCGGGCGGCCTGTTCACCGATTGGGAGGACGTGCCCGACTGGGCGCACATCGGTTATCCCATCGTCGAATGCGTGGCGGATGGCAGCTTTACCGTCTGCAAGCCGAAAGGGACTGGCGGGCTGGTATCCTGCGCAGTTGTCGCCGAACAGATCCTCTACGAAGTCGGCGACCCCAAGCCTATATGCTGCCCGACGTCGTCTGCGATTTCACGCAGGTGAAGGTCGAGCAGACCGGCGAAAATCGCGTCCGCGTGACCGGCGCGATTGGCTATCCACCGAGTGGCAGTTACAAGGTTTCGATCACCCACACCGACGGCCAGCGCTGCATGGGCTTCATGCCGGTCGTTGGTCGGGAGGCGGCGCGCAAGGCGCAGCGGCAGGGCGATGCAGTGCTTACCCGCGTTGAGGAAATGTTGCGCGAGCGGAACCTTGCTCCGTTTCGTGCCAAGCGGATCGAGATACTCGGTGCGGAGTCGAGTTATGGTGCCAACGCCCGTGCGCAGGACAGTCGAGAGGTGATTTGCAAGGTGGCCGTCGAGCATGACGACCCGCAAGCGTTTAAATATTTTCTGCGCGAATTCGATTCCCCAACGACGTCGATGTCGGCGGGAACCACCGGCTGGTTCGGTGGAAGGGCGCAAGTCACGCCGGTAATGCGCGTTTTTTCGTGCTTAATCGACCGTAACGAGGTGCCAGTCACCGTTACACTGGACACAACCGAGACGATTGCCACCCCCGCGCCGCCCAAATGCTTCGATCCATCCGTCACCGTTCGCCCCGCGCCGGGTGACAGTGCGGAAGGACAGCAGCCGCGCACCGTGCCGCTGATCGAACTCGCCTGGGCGCGGTCGGGTGACAAGGGCGATGCGTTCAACATCGGCGTAATCGCGCGACGTCCTGAGTATTTGCCCTATATCCGCGCTGCGCTGACCGAAGCGGCGATGCGCGCGTTTTTCGCGCACGAATTCGAAGGGGCGCGCAATCCAGCGGTACTGCGTTACGAAGTGCCGGGCCTTAACGCGATCAACCTGCACTTCCTCGACGCGCTCGGCGGCGGGCAGTTCGCCAGCCTCCGCCTCGATCCGCTCGCCAAGGGCAAAGCGCAACAATTGCTCGATTTCGAGGTGCCGGTTCCAGCAATACTCTGAGGAGCCCCACGCCCGACATTAAACCACCCGCCGTAACAGTGGCTTACCCGCCACATAACGGCGCAGGTTGTCGAGCGCACCGGCAAAGACCGCGCTGAACGATTCCTGCGTGGCACCCGCGACGTGCGGTGCCATCAGGACGTTGGGCACATCGGCCCAATCCGAGCCCTTGATCGGTTCATGTTCAAATACGTCGAGCGCCGCGCCGCCCAGTGAGCCGTCCTTCAACGCGGCGATCATCGCGGCCTCATCGACCACGAACCCGCGTGACACGTTGACGATCAACCCGTCCGGGCCAAGCGCCTTTATGACATCGACCGATATCAACCCGCGCGAGCTGTCGTCGCCGCGCGCAGCGACGATCAGCACCGTCGACCATTCGGCCAGTTCATTCAGCGATTCAATCCGGGGCCATGCGATATCGGGCTTGGCGCGCGGACCCCACCACGCGATTTCGGCACCGAACGGCGCCAGCCGCGTGGCAATCGCGTGTCCGATATGGCCCAGTCCGACAATCCCGACGCGCTGCGCCGCGATCGAGCGCCCCGGCGCCATTCGCGCCGTCGGCCATCGGTCTTCGCGCACATAGCGATCATGACCGATCACATCGCGAACGTGTGCGAACATCAATGTGATCGCAAAATCGGCAACATCGGCGGAGTTGAGGTCGCCCGCATTCGTCACCGCGATGCCGCGCGCCGCCGCCACGTCCAGATCAATCTCTGACGTACCCGCCGCAACCGCAGCGATCAGCTTCAGATCAGGCAACAGAGCCAGCCGCGCCGCGTCGAGCCGTTCGGTGCCCGATGTCAGGACCATTTCGATGCCGCCGCCGTTTGCGGCCAGAAATCCATCGCGATCCCTGGTCGCATCGAGCCGCACCAGTTCAAATTCCGATTCCGGCGGCCTGACCATTTTTTCGAGTGCCCGGCTCATCAGCAACAGTTTCGGCAGCTCCATTTTATCCCTTTCGCGTTGACGCCTTCGATCAAGCGGTCAATGACATAGTTATATAACCTAGCGGACTATCAAGGAGCGGCAACGATGGAAATGCGGTATTTAGGCAAAAGCGGGCTCGAAGTCTCGGTCTTTGGTTTTGGCACAATGACCTTCAGCGACGGCGAAGGGGTGTTCGGGGGCGTTGGCGCGACGCGGGGCGACGACGCACGATGGCAAATCGACATCTGCCTCGACGCCGGGGTCAATCTTTTCGACACCGCCGACGTTTATGCGGCCGGGCGTTCCGAGGAAATCCTTGGCGAAGCATTGGGTAATCGCCGCAAGGACGTCGTTGTCGCGACCAAGGCATTCGGCCGCATGGGCCGCAATGCGCATGACACCGGCCTGTCGCGACGCCATCTTATCGAAGCCTGCGACGCCAGCCTGAAACGCCTCGGCACCGACTGGATCGACTTGTATCAGGTCCATAGTTTCGACGCGCTGGTGCCGATCGAGGAAACGATGCGCGCGCTCGACGATCTCGTGACCGCGGGCAAGGTGCGCTATATCGGCTGTTCCAACTATGCCGGCTGGCAATTGATGAAGGCCAGCGCGACCGCCCAGCAGCTTGGCACCGAACGCTTCATTGGGCAGCAGATCCAATATTCGCTGATGGTCCGCGATGCAGAGGACGAATTGCTCCCCTGCGGCGTCGATCAGGGTGTCGGCGCGCTGATCTGGAGTCCGCTTGCGCAAGGGTTCCTGTCGGGCAAGTTCCGTGGTGGCGCGGATGCCGACACGGCCATGCGGCTCGTGCTGAGCGGTCGCCTGAAAGCGTATGACACGCCATTGGGGGCGAAGGTTGTCGATACGCTGCTGGAAATCGCCGCGGCCCATGACGGTGCTTCGCCCAGTCAGGTCGCGCTCAACTGGCTGCTCGCACGGCCGGGCGTCTCAACCGTGTTGATCGGTGCGCGCAGCAACGAACAGCTTGCCGATAATCTTGCCGCTGCGAACTGGTCGCTGTCGCCGGATGAAGTGGCCGCGCTCGACAGCGCCAGTCAGGTTTCGATGCGCTATCCCAATTCGCATCACCGCGTGTTTACACTCGCCCGCAATCCGCAACTGTTTGCCCGTTCATGAGGATGGCTGAATCGCTTGTGGTTCCGCCTGTGAAAACACTGATTGAAATGCTGGCGCTGGAGCGAACCGGCGCTGATCTCTTCACCGGCCATGCACCGCGCGACGACGGCTTTCGGATATTCGGCGGGGCCGCGGTCGCGCAAAGTCTGCTTGCCGCCTATGACAGCGTCGGCGATCGCGTCTGCCATTCGCTACACTGTTATTTCATCCACCCCGGCGATCCGGCAAAACCGGTTCTTTTCCGCGTTGACCGGACGCGGGACGGTGGTGCCTTTGCAACGCGCCATGTTTCGGCGATGCAGGACGGGCGGACGATCCTGGAGCTATTGGCGTCGTTCCAGCGTCCTTCGGGACCGAGTTTCGAACATCAGGCACCCCTGCCCGCTGCGCCCGCCCCGGAAACGCTGATCGACGACGATCTGCGGGGTGTGTCGGTCGGCATTCAATTGCGCAACGTCAGGTTGCCGCGACCGGGTTTCGATGTGGAAACCCTGCCACCGCGACACCAGACATGGTTCCGAAGCCAGCAATCGCTTGGTCCCGAAATCCGTTTTCATCAGGCTGCGCTCGCCTATGCGTCCGACTTCGCCCAGTTGCCCACCATCGTGCAACCGCATCCGGTGACGTGGGACACGCCCGAATTCCAGTTTACCAGCCTCGATCACGCGATCTGGTTCCACCGTCCCTTCGATTTCACCAACTGGCATCTGTGCGACATGGAGACGCCCTCGTCCTCGGGCGAGCGCGGGCTGAGCCGATCCACGATCTATGGTCAGGACGGCACCCTTGTCGCGACGGTCGTTCAGGAAGCGATGATCCGCATGAGAGAGCCAAACCCGCTGTCACAAAGCATTTTGGATGCCATGGTTTAGGGATATATCCTTGTAAACAAAGGTATATCCCAGCGTTTTCGGCGTGAAAGGTCGCTCTTGCGTACGTTACACCGCTCAAAGCTCCATCCAGCAAGATTGATCTTGGTGAGACAAACATCTTCAAGATCACAGTCTGAGAGATGCTGTGGCCCTCCTCGCAACGCTAACCTCTCGACTTCCGCACGCTCCAATGTCTGGCCCCGGATCATGCGACGAGTCGCCGAAAAACAGCCATTCAATTAGCTGTCCGGATCGAGAAATTGTTCAGGATCGCATCGTGCTGGTCGCGGCTGACGATGAGGTTGTCGTAAGATCGGGTTAAATTAAGGTCTAATCCTTCAATCCCCGCGTGGGCGATGGTCGCTTCATTGAGGATAGCCTCATCGAAGCTGGCATTGTTGAGAGACGAGTTGAGGAAGCTGACGCCGGTCAGTCTGCTATGAGAAAAATCTGCTTCGCGCAGATCACATTGCTCAAACCTGCTTTCTTCCCAGTCACATTTGCGGAGGATTGAACCCTGCATTTTCGTCTTGAAACAGCGAATACCGCCGATCACGTTTCGCTGGACGACGCGGCGATGAACTTCGAGATCGAGGTGCATCTCTACGGCGCTGCAATCAGTCAGCTCTAGCAAAAACCCTTTGCTCTTCGTAATCTTATTGGCACCGAGATCGCATTTGACGAACCGGGTGTGCGACAGATCGCAAAAAGCCCACTCGGACCCTTTGGCCCCTTCGGCGTCGTAAAACGTGCACTCCTTAAACTCGGCGTCACGAAAGGAACAATGGGTAAAGCGGCAATTGATGAAGTGAGAGCCGCCGAACCTATTTGTATCGAAAATACAGTTGCGGAACACACAGCCGTTGAACCGCACTTCGTACAATGGGAAGTCGCTTAAATCCTCTCCCTCGAAGGCCTCACCGAAAATGATTGAAGAGAGCTGGGCGGCTTCTTCGAGGGTCACTTCTGCTGACCGGTGATAGTTATTGGGGTCATGTAGCGCCCTCGGTGGATGACATAAGCAATGCAGCTACGACAGATACGACGACATGGAAAATATCTCCGAGCAATCGAATGGCGGCATTTACCAACTCTACGCTAAAACCTGCCGGACCGCTTTCCCCCACTTGCCGACGTTTGGGGAACAGGTTTGCAAACTCCATAATCGCCAATTATGTGGATTTCAGGGTTCTGCCGGATCGGCGGAACCCTGAACCAAGCGCGTTATTCGTCGCGCTCGATCAGCAGACCTCCCGCATCGCCAAGCGAGTTGCCGCCGTCCATCGTAATCGTCCGCCCGGTCATATAGGCCGCATCGTCGGACGCTAGAAACAGGAAACCTGCGGCGATTTCTTCGGGATAACCGGCGCGACCGATGGGAATGGCAGCCCCCATCGCGACGATCTGTTCCTCGGTCGCCATGCTGGTCAGCGCGTGCGACCGCGTCAGGCCCGGCTCAATCGCGTTGACCGTGATACCGTGCTGCGCCAGTTCCAGACCGGCACCACGCACGAAGCCCGTCACCGCCATCTTCACCGACCCATAATGCACCCGACCCGGCAACGAGCGTTGATTGCCCGCAACCGAGGAGGTGACAAGAATACGCGCCGCAGGGCTTTTTTTCAGCCACGGCAATGCATCGTGCGTCAGCCAGAACACAGCTTTCACGCCGACATCGAACATCTTGTCGAGCACATCGTCGGGCATATCGGCCAGCTTCGCCGGAGTCAGATAAGCGGCGTTGTGCAGGATGATGTCGATACGCCCGAAATGCGCAGCGGTCTGGTCGATCAGCGCACGCACCGCCGCCCGTTCGCCAATATCAAGCGTCACCAGCATCGCCTCTCCACCGCCCGCGACGATTTCATCGACGACTTCCTGACCCGGTGCTGCGGTGCGGGTCGCGACGACGACTTTTGCTCCTTCCGCTCCAAATCGCAACGCGGTCGCGCGGCCGATCCCGCGCCCGCCGCCCGTTACGATTGCGACGCGTCCATCCAATTTACCCATCATCCATATCCTTTATATTTGGCCGCAGCAGAGGTTGCGGACCCGGCTCTGACACCCTGTTACGCTATCTCGCCCCTCTGCCCGTCCCTATCTGCCCCTCATGTCTGTACGCAGGATCAACGACTGGCTGGCGGTCGCCATCAGCACGCCATCCTCTGAAAACAGATACATTCCACCGTGCACGATGCCCGAATGGACGCTCTCGATCCGTGCATCGCACAGCATCCATTCGCACGGCACGATGCGCGCATATCGGATGGTGTTATCAAGGCTGTTGCCCCCCGATTCCTCGCCAATCGCGTTGCCGATGGCGACCGATACATAGTCGGCGGCAATAGCGAGCATAAGCGAATCCACCGGCAAACCGTCACGCGAACGCAGCCAGAACCGCACATGGCCGGTATCGCCGCGCCCGACCGGCGGCTCCCCGGTCGGATAACGACCACTGGCGAGGCGGATTTCGAACCGGTCGCGAACATCGCCACCATGATCGCGCCAACTGCGAACTTCCGGACAGTCATCGGGGCCGGGGACATCGGGCATCGCGATCCACTGGTCGGAGATCGGGCTGTCGCGCGAACCGAGCGCGGCGCTGACCGCGATAATCTTTCGATCATCGACATGTTCGATCACATTGGCCTGACTGGTCTGGTTTCCCTCAACCGGTACCCATACGTCCAGATCTACGACCGACCCCGGCTTTGCGAACGACAGATAATGCGCCGTTGCCCAGATCACCGGTCGGCCGCACGTCTGTTCGAGTGCGCTGATCGCCGCGGCCAGTCCCACGCCACCGAACAGGAAACGCCGTTCGGGCAGGCCGACGCAGATATCGACGGTGACGGGAAGATACCAGCGGTGTGGATTGTGGGTCGCGCGTAAATCGAAAAACTGTTTCATTTATCCCGCCCGGTTACATCTGGCCCAGTTACAATAGAATTGGCCCACCCGGAGCCTTTCGCGCAAGCGCGCTATCGACTTGAGGACCGTCGCTGTTATGGCATAGTTCACATAGATAGACAGGTTGTCCATCGCGGGCAAAGTCCAAACGGGCGAAGGAGAGTGCAATGCAATACAGGATGCTCGGCAAAACGGGGCTGCGCGTGTCGCGCCTCTGCCTCGGCTGCATGACCTATGGCGTTGCGCAGGCGGGCCAGCATGAATGGACGCTCGACGAAGAGGCGAGCCGACCCTTTTTTCGGCAGGCACTCGAGGCGGGGATCAACTTCTTCGACACCGCCAACGGCTATTCGGCCGGCACGTCGGAGGAAATCACCGGCCGCGCGCTCCGCGACTTCGCCAATCGCGACGAGGTAGTGATCGCGACCAAAGCCTATATTCCGTGGCGCAACGCCCCCAACACCGGCGGCCTGTCGCGAAAGGCGCTGTTCACCGCAGTCGATGCCAGCCTGAAACGGCTGGATACCGATTATATCGACTTGTTCCAGATCCACCGCTTCGACCCCGAAACGCCGATCGAGGAAACGATGGAGGCGCTGCATGACATCGTGAAGGCGGGCAAGGCGCGCTATATCGGTGCCTCTTCGATGGCGGCGTGGCAGTTTTCAAAGGCGCAATATACCGCGACGCTGAACGGATGGACGCGGTTCGTTTCGATGCAGCCGCAGGTCAACCTGATCTATCGCGAGGAAGAGCGCGAGATGTTGCCGCTGTGCGCCGATATGGGCGTCGGTGTCATTCCGTGGAGCCCGCTGGCGCGCGGCAAGCTGACCCGACCGCTTGATGTAAAGACTGCCCGATCGGAAACCGATGAGTTCGGCAAGGCAATCTATGCGCGGACCGCCGAACAGGATGCGACGGTGATCGACGCGGTGCTGAAGGTCGCGTCCGCGCGCGGCGTTCCGGCGGCGCAGGTTGCGCTGGCATGGTTGCTGCAGAAGCCCGAAATCACTGCGCCCATCGTGGGCGCGTCGAAGGCGGCGCAACTGGACGACGCCGTTGCGGCGCTCGATCTGGTGCTGACGCCTGACGAGGTCAAAGCACTTGAGGCACCCTATGTGCCCCATGTCGTCACGGGGGTGACCTTTCCAATGCGGTTCACCGGTCGCGTGTCGGTGCGGACATGAGCGCACCGATGCGGGTCGTCGTCACCGGCAGCGCGGGCAAGATTGGGCGGGAGGCGGTGCGCTCGCTAAAAGCTGCGGGTCACCGCGTCGTCGGGCTGGACCTGCGCGCCGCGACCCTCGATGGCGTGCGCACCGCAGCGGTCGATTGCACCGATTTCGGCGCGGTATTGGGCGCCCTGTCCGGGATAGATACGATGTTCGGCATGGCACCGGGGCCGCAAATCCCCGACGC
Organism: Sphingomonas paeninsulae; assembly: GCF_003660165.1. Taxonomy (NCBI): domain Bacteria; kingdom Pseudomonadati; phylum Pseudomonadota; class Alphaproteobacteria; order Sphingomonadales; family Sphingomonadaceae; genus Sphingomonas; species Sphingomonas paeninsulae. Next base: position 469,037 of record NZ_CP032828.1, on the reverse strand, counting down.
GGTCGTTCACCTTGCGGGCATCCCCGCCCCCGGCCTCTCCGACGATGCCCGGATCTTCGACGTCAACACGGTATCGACCTACAATGTCTTTTCCGCCTGCGCGCGACTGGGCATCAAACGGATCGCATGGGGGTCGAGCGAGACGATCCTCGGGCTGCCGTTCAACACGCCGCCAACCTTTTTGCCGATCGACGAGACGCACCCGGATTTGCCCAACTGGTCCTATTCGCTCGCCAAGTTCCTTGGCGAACAAATGGCCGACCAGATCGTGCGGTGGCATCCCGATATGTCGATCGCGTCGCTGCGTTTTTCCAACGTGTTCGACGCCGCCGACTATGCGCAGCAACCCGGCGCTGCGGCGAAACCGGGACACCGCAAGTTCAATGTCTGGGGCTATGTCGATGCGCGCGACGCGGGCGAAGCATGTCGGCTTGCGGTTGAAACCAACCTTGGCGGTCACGAACGCATGATTATCGCGGCGACCGACAATATTACAGGCCATGCGAGCGCCGAACTTGCCGCCACGCATTTTCCCGACACGCCGATCCGTGGGCCGCTCGACGGCGATGTATCGCTGCTGTCCTCAAAACGCGCGCACGAACTGATCGGCTATGCGCCCCGCTTCGGCTGGCGGGACGCGGCGGCGGCATGAACGACATCGTTCGTTTCGACGTCAGCGATGGCGTCGGCGTCATCACGCTGAACCGACCCGAGCGCTTAAACGCACTCGACGACGCGATGCACCCTGCGCTCGATGAAGCGTTCATCGCCGCGTTCCGATCGAAAGAGGCGCGCGCCATCGTGCTGACCGGCGCGGGACGCGGGTTTTGTGCTGGCGCAGATCTGACCCGGCTCGATCGGCTGGCGGAAGGGCGCGGCACCAATTACGACGTGCCCAGACCCGGCACGCTGTCGACAGCCTATGCCGGCCTTGGTCTGTCCGCCGATACCGCCAGCACCTACACTTTCCCGCTCGCCATGCCGAAGCCGGTGATCGGCGCGATAAACGGGCCGTGTGTCGGCGTCGGCTTTGTGCTGGCCGCCGCGTGTGACGTCCGTTTTGCCAGCACGACCGCAAAATTCGGCGCGGCGTTTCCGCAGCGTGGCCTTCCGGCAGAGGCAGGGCTTGCGTGGCTGTTACCCCGTCTGGTCGGTCGCAATTTCGCATCCGACTTGCTGATGTCGGGCCGTATGCTCGGGGCCGAAGAAGCCCTGCGCATCGGCCTCGTCAGTCGGATCGAGGAACCCGACGCGCTGCTCAATGCGGCAATCGCCTATGCCCACGACATTGCCGCCAACTCGGCCCCGCAGGCGGTGCGCCTCATCAAGCAGCAACTGTTCGACGGTGCCGACGAAAGTTTTGGCGATGCCGCGCGCACAGCCCATGATTTGCTGATCGAGCGCCTCGGCTCGGACGATTTCGTCGAGGGCATCGCCAGCTTCCGCGAAAAGCGCCCGCCGCGCTTCGCCGATCTCTGAACTCACAGGAATACAACACGATGATGATCCGAAATCACTATGAGGAAGAGCATGAGGCTTTTCGCGACACCTTCCGCACGTTCCTCGAACGTGAAGCGATACCGAACCGCGCGCGTTATCGCGCCGAGGGCATGGTTGATCGCGAGCTTTACCGGAAAATGGGTGAACAGGGTTTCCTGAGTTCATGGGTTCCCGAGGAATATGGCGGCCTTGGCCTCACCGATTTCCGCTACGATCAGGTGATGATGGAGGAGGTGGCCCACAGCCTCGAATCCGGGATCTGGACCGGCGCACTCAACCGCAATGCGCCCCCCTATGTCGGCAAATACGGCAGCGAAGAAACCAAGCGCCACTATCTGCCCAAACTCGCCAGCGGTGAAATGATCTGCGGCATCGCGATGACCGAACCCGACGCGGGCAGCGACATCGCCGGTTTCAAGACCCGCGCCGACTTACAGCCCGACGGCACATGGGTACTGAACGGTGCCAAGACCTATATCTCATACGGCCTGATCGCCGAACTGTTCGTGGTCGCGGCCAAGACCGAGGTGAATAACAAGCGCCAGCTTGGCCTGTTCCTCGTCGAACGCGGGATGCCGGGCTTCAGCAACGGGCGAAAGCTCGAAAAGCTGGGCTTTCATACGCAGGATACGGCAGAACTGATCTTCGAAAACGTCGTGCTAAAGCCTATCCATGTGCTTGGCGATGCGGCCAAGGGGTTCGATTATATGCGCGGCGGTCTGGCCCAGGAACGCCTGACGACGGCGGCCCAGTCGCTGCCGTGGTCGCAAAAGGCGATCGAACTGACCATCGATTTCGTCACGCAACGTAAAGCGTTCGGCCAGACCGTTGCCGATTTTCAGAACACCAAGTTCAAGCTCGCCGAAATGCGGACCGAAGTCGACGCGTGTCAGGCGTTCCTCGACCATTGCGTGCGACTGTTCAACGCAGGGCAACTCGATCAGGCGACAGCGGCTGCCCTGAAACTAAAGACCTCCGAAGTGCAGGGCCGCGTTGTCGACGAATGCCTCCAGCTTCACGGGTCGGCCGGCTATATGCAGGAATATCCGATCTGCCAGCTTTATCAGGACGCCCGCATCTTTCGCATTTTCGCGGGAACGTCGGAGGTCATGAAGATCGTCATCGCCAAGGATATGCTCGGCCGGTAGCGATAAAAGCCTGCGCGGCGTTTACTCGTTGCGCAGGTTGGCCGCCGCAACCGCACGGCGCATGGGCGCGAGGCCAAGAATGAAGGCGAGCGTGGCGATCGGCCCCAGAACGAGGTTGCTCGATGCCAGCGAAAGGTGAATCAGCGCATCATCCTTGAACACGAGGTCGGTGAAAACGCCGACAATCGCCGGACCCACCGTCAGCGCCGCAAGACCTGTGAACAGCAGGTAAATCGCTGACATCCGCCCCCGAAGCGCAGGGGGCGTGACGATCTGGATCGCGCCTGCCGCAATCGCCGCCATGCCCAGCGGGATGGTCGCAAGCCCGGCCAATATGAAGAACAGCGTCGGCGTCGGCATAAGGAAACAGGCGGTGCCGCAAACCGTAGCGACGATCCCGCCGTAAACGTAAAAGCGGAAATGCGCGTCGGCGATACCCCGCGAATACCAGCGATCGACAATCGCCCCGGTCAGCGGCAGCGCCAGCGCACCGGTCACGAAACCGAAGACCGCGAGCACAAGGCCGATCTGCCCGACCGGCCATCCGAAATGGCGCTGGAAGTAAGTCGGAAGCCACGCGAGGCGCGCATAAGCCATCGCCATGATGCACGAAAAGCCAAGGAAGTGGCACGCGAAAAACCGGATATTGGTGCGCAGGAATATGAACAGCTCACGCCATGTGCCACTGAATTTGCCGGCCCCGCGCCGCACCGGTTCGGGAATCAGGAACACCAGAAAGGCAAGTCCAAGCCCGGGAAGGCCCGTCACCAAAAATGCAAACCGCCACGCCGAAACCGCACCAAGGATCGGCAGAGTCACACCGTCCTTTGCAGCTTCGACGATAAATCCGCCGATAGCGAGCGACAGCGACGCGCCAAGCTGTGCACCGATCGTAAAAATTGAGAGCGCCAGCGTCAGACGCTTTTTCGGGAACAGGTCGCTGAGCATCGAATAGGCAGCGGGCGCGAGCGCCGCTTCTCCCGCACCGACCAGCAAACGAGCGGCCAGCAATTCAGGAAATGTCCGCGCAAGGCCGCAAGCCGTGGCTGCCGCCGCCCAGACGATGACACCGACAAAGATCACGCGCCGCCGGTTCAGGCGGTCCACCGCAAGCCCGAGCGGCAATCCGAACAGCGCATATAAGAGAGCGAACGCAAAACCCTGTAGCAGCCCGATCTGGAAGTCGCTGACCCCCAGATCGGCCCGCACCGAGCCGACCATTAACGAGATGATCTGCCGGTCCACGAAGGCCAGGGCATAAAGCAGCAGCAGGACGCCAACGGCCGTCCACGCGACCCGCGTGTTGGGATAGGCTTCCTCGTCAGCCACGCCCTGCGGAATCGCGCCCTGCTTCACCTTTAGAACTTCACGCCGACGCGAACCCCGAAGGTACGGGGCGGCGAGTAGCGATCGAATTCCGCAGGTGTGCCAGCGATGATGACGCCCGTCGATGGATTACGCAGCGGCGAACTGTTGATGATCTGCGTGATTGCCAGCTTATTGGTCAGGTTCTGGCCATAAGCTTCGACAAACCAGCCCGCATGTGACGAATAACGAACGTTCGCGCCGAACAGCCAGAAACCGGAAGCCGAATAGATCGGGTTCTGGAAGACAGTGTAATAGGTCCGCGAACGATACGAACCGTCGCCGTGCAGCGAGATGTCACCCGAATCGAGCTCGATCTTATAATCGGCATTCACAGTCGCCGAGATTTTCGGCGCCCGCGTCAATCGATTGCCCTCCACATTGTAGAACGGCCGCAACGCCGGATTGGCATTGGTGCACGAACCACGAAGCGGATCGCAGAACAGCGCCGATCCAAACGCCGAATGCAGGTAGGAAAGGCCGCCGCCGACCGTGAAATTGCGCGCCGCCCTGACATCAAGCGTCACGTCCGTTCCGTAAAGCTTCGCCGTTCCCGCGTTCGTGATGATCGGAGAGATCACGCCGTCAACGGTCAGATATTGCAGAACCTGAATGTCTTTATAGTCGTAATAAAAGCCGGATGCGTTAAAGCGGACGCGCTGGTCGAACAGCGTTGCCTTGAAGCCGCCTTCATACGACCAGATGCTCTCCGGCCCAAAGCTGTTGGTCGGCACATCGGTATTGAAGCCGCCGCTTTTGAAGCCGCTGGTTGCAGTCGCATAAACCAGCAGGTCGGGCGTAGGCCGGAATTCGACACCGACACGCGGCGACCATTTGCTGTCGCTCCGGCTGTTGAACGTGCTTGCCTGCGCAGGATCGATACGCCGGAAATCGTAAGTCTTGGTTTCCTTGGTATAGCGCACACCGCCAACGATGCTGAACTCTCCGAGTTTCAGCTTGGCGTCGATATAGCCGGAAAAGGCTTCGCTCTTTGCGTAGCGATCAGTGAAAGCATTTGGAACGGCGAGGCTCGGCCCAAGCTGGCGTTTGAATTCCTCGGCATCTTCATGAAAATATGTGCCGCCGATGATTGCTGAAAGCGGGCGCTTTTCGTCGGTCGACAGATATGTTTCATGATAGATCGAGTTCGATTTCACGATGGAACCGATGGCACCGACCCCGTTCGGGAAATAGGTGCCGGGCTTTGGCACCTGATCGGCATCATAAAAGATTGGTCCGACCTTGTAATCGCGATTGCTGGTGATCGATGTGAACTTGCCGAGCGGCGTGCTCCAGCGGATCGTCGCGCTGACACCGAAGTCGCGCGAAGGCTGTTGGGGTTCGATATCGTAATAGACCGAGCGGGGATCGTTCGAATAATATTGCGGATTGCCCGCGTAATAGATCGACGTGCTCGGACGCAGCTTCAGGAAATCGCCGCTTTCGGTATAAGTGTAATCGGTGCGCAGCAGGATATCGAGGTTGCTCGACGGCGTGAACTTCAACGCGACGCGAGCGCCCGCGATCTGTAAATTGGCGATCCGGTTACCGGTATATAGATTGGTATAATAACCATCTCGGTTCTCATACTGCGCCGACACGCGAACCGACAGCAGGTCGGGAATAACCGGACCGGAGATCGATCCGCGCGCGTTGACGTCTTTGTAATTCCCATAGCTGAGGTCGGCGCGGCCCGACATCTCGGCGGTTGGCTCCTGCGTTACGATATTGATCGCGCCACCCGTCGCGTTGCGGCCATAAAGCGTCGCCTGCGGACCCTTTAGAACCTCGATACGCTCGATGTCATTGAAGCTCTGGTTGGTCTGCGTCGTGTTGGGCAGGTAAACGCCGTCGAGGTAAGTCGAAACACTGTTCGACGTCGCGATCCCCTGAAGATTGGAACCGATACCGCGGATATAAACCTGCGTCTGAAGCCCAAGATCCTGCGATACGAGCAGGCCCGGCGTCTGGAATTGCAGCGTCGAAGTGCCCTGAACACCAGTCTTTTCAAGCTGTTCCGCGCTCAGCACGTTGATCGCAGCGGCGGTGTCCTGTGCCGTCGCCGAACGGCGCAGGCCAGTGACGATGATATCGGCGTTTTGTGGTTCGTCAGCAGCAGCGGTTTGCTCCGGCGCACTCGGCGCTGCGCTCTGGCCGAAGGCTGGCGCGCTTCCGAGACATATGACCGCGATCGACGACACGCATGAGAATAGCGAAAGTTTAAAAGTCATTGGCTCCCCGTCCCTGAAATGCCTCGCCCCTCTTAAGGAGGGCAAGTGCAGGACGAACTATTGTCTAAAGACCTGCTTTTTGTCCAGACCTAATCAACTTAGACATATATGTCAGCATTGGTTCGCGGGCTCCATCCGTTCGCGCGGGCTCGCTGGATTAACTCCCCTTCCCGCGCCTGAATTCGGACGGACTCATCCCCGTCCAGTGACGGAACGCGCGCGTGAAGGATCGTGGTTCGGCGTACCCGAGCGCGGCGGCAACCGTCTCGACGCTTTGCCCGCTGCGTGACAGATGGCGCATCGCCGCGTCACGCCGCACGTTTTCGCGGATTGCGGACAGCCCCATCCCCTCACCCCGCAATCGCCGCCGCAACGCGTCCGGCCCCAGCCCCAGCCGGGCGGCAACCGCATCGACATCAAGCGCAGGCTCTGCATTCAGCAATAACCGGACCCGGCGTGCCAAACCCGCATCGCTCGCCGGGATCGTCATGATATCGAGCGGAGCGCGAGCCAGCATCTGCACCAACTCGGCCTCTGTCCTGCGGATCGGCACGCCCACCGCATGACTGTCCAGTTCGATCGCCAATTGCGATGCCTCGAACCGGTGCGGACAGGGGAACATATATTTGAACTCCTCGAAATAGGCGCGTGGCCGTCCATAATCGAACGACGCGTCCAGCATCGGCACCGTTTCCCCCGCCAGCCAGCACGCGAGGCGATGCCAGGTGAGAAGCCAGAATTCACGGAAGTAATGCGTCGCATCGAGCGCAGGATCGGTGAAATGTACGATGATGATGAACCGCGCGCCTTCGCCAATCCCGGTCACGATATCGCGTGTCGCAAGGTTATAGAAACGTGCCGCGCGCCGAAGCCCCGTCGCCACATCGGGCGCGTCGAGAGCCACCTGACACGCAAATGCGAACGCACCGACTGGCATGGGATGTTCAGTATAGCCCATGAATTCATCGTCGAGCGTAAGGCGGATATTTTGCACCAGCCGCGCCATTGCCGTGACATCGCCGCGCCACCCCGGCACGTCCAGATCGCCCGGATCGATGCCCGCATCGCGCAACAGCCGGTCGACATCGGCCCCCCGCCGCCGCGCACCGTTCGTACACACCCGGAACTGATAACGATCGATCGTCGCCAAGTTTGCGCCCGTTTCAGTGAGTTTCCATCGCGGATACTGACCTGTTCGGGGCAAATGGCAAGTCGCATTATAAATTATAGCGCCGCGCCGAACGACGTGCGGGCGCACCGTCAGGAGAAACTGTCATGAACGCCATCGCGCACCATCCCCGCGAAGAATCCGCCGAACGCCGCTGGTCGCGCTTCAAGCCGATCGTCGATGGCGACGGTTATGTCGAAAGCCTGCGCAATCGCGGCGTGAAGGTGTATCTGTTCGGCGAACTGATCGACGAACCAGTCGACCATCCCATCATCCGTCCCTCGATCAACGCCCTGAAGCGCACCTATGATCTGGCGGTCGAAGACCCCGAACTCGCAACCGCGCACAGCGACCTGATCGACGCACGCGTGAACCGCTTTCTCCACATCGTCGGATCGCCGCAGGATCTGGTGATGAAAAACCGGATGCAGCGTCGGCTCGGCCAGTTGACCGGCACCTGTTTCCAACGGTGTGCAGGCCTCGACACGATCAGCGTCCTGCACTCCATCACATACGACATAGATGCCAAGCACGGCACGCCGTATCACCAGCGCTATCTTGAGTTCATGCGTCACGCGCAGCGGAACAACATCATCATTGGTGCCGGGATGACCGACCCGAAGGGCGACCGTTCGAAGCGGCCAAGCGAGCAGGTCGATCCTGACCTTTTCCTCCACGTCACCAAGCGCACCGAACAGGGCATCTATGTCACGGGTGCAAAGGCGCACATGACCGGCGGGCTAAACTCGCACTGGATCTGTGTGATGCCGACCATGAACATGGGTCCGAACGACCGCGACTATGCGATCGTCGGGATGGTGCCGGGCGATGCCGAGGGACTGACCTACATCTATGGCCGCCAGTCATGCGACACGCGCGCAATGGAAACCGGAGAGATTGACAAGGGCAATGCGAAGTTCGGCGGTCAGGAAACGCTGGTCGTGTTCGAAGATGTCTTCATCCCGCACGAACATGTGCTGATGGATGGCGAACATGAATTCGCGCAGGACATGGTGGCGCGCTTTACCTCGTATCACCGCGCATCCTATGTCTGCAAAACCGGGCTTGGCGATGTCATGGTCGGTGCGGCCGCCGCCATCGCAGAAATGAACGGGGCGGATCATGCGGGTCATATCAAGGACAAGCTGGTCGAGATGACCCATTTGAACGAGACGATCTATTCGTCGGCCATCGCATCGAGCCATGAGGCAAAGCCGCTGCCATCGGGCATTTTCATGAACGATTCGATGCTCGCTAACGTCTGCAAACACAACGTCACGCGCTTCCCGTATGAGATCAGCCGTCTGGCGCAGGATCTTGCAGGCGGACTGATGGTCACGCTGCCATCGGAACAGGATTTCGACCACGAAGTTGCCGGACCGATGCTGAAAAAATATTTTCAGGGTCGCGCCAATGTACCCGTCGAACATCGCCAGCGCATGTTGCGGTTGATCGAAAATATGACGCTGGGTCGCAATGCGGTAGGCTATCTGACCGAATCGATGCACGGCGCGGGCAGCCCGCAGGCACAGCGCATCCAGATCCTGCGCGGCATGGAAGTCGAACGGAAAAAAGCATACGCCGAAGACCTTGCTGGCATAGTCCATGAGGACAACGTAACCGCCTGATCCGACCCATAAACCACGGGGACCGGGCGGATAACGGCCCGGCCCCTCCAATAGGAGAGTGATAATGTACGACGTGATGGCGGGTGTGCGCGTGGTCGAAGTGGCTGAACACACCTTTGTCCCCGCAGCATCGATGATACTCGCCGACTGGGGTGCCGATGTCATCAAGGTCGAGCGCGCGACCGGTGGCGGCGATCCCGGTCGGAATCTCCGGCTCCCCGGCACCGGCGGCAAGGTCAATCCGTTTTTCGAAGCGGGCAATCGCGGCAAGCGATCCATCGCGCTCGACCTGACGCAACCCGCCGGACGTGCGCAACTTGATCTCCTGCTCGACAGTGCCGATGTGTTCGTCACCAATTTGCGGCGCGGCGCACGGGAAAAACTCGGCATCGAACCCGCCGCCCTGATGGCACGCAATCCCCGGCTCATCTATGCGCGCGGCACCGGCTATGGCCTGAATGGGGCGCTGGCCGACGATGGCGGGTTCGACTTTCCGTCGTCATGGTGCCGTTCGGGATCGGGCTATAGTCAGACCTTTCCCGGCGGCGAGCCACCGCAACAGCCCGGCTCGGTTGGCGACCTTTGCGGGGGCGCGACACTGGCGGGAGCGATTGCCGCCGCGCTGTTTAAACGCGAACGCACCGGCAAGGGATCGGTCGTCGACAACGCACTCTACATGGTCGGCACCTACATCATGTCGCAGTCAGTGATTATGGCGAGCATCGGCGCGCCGCGCGGACAGGCCACCCCACAGGCGGAGGCGCACAATCCGCTGCTCAACGTGTATCGCACCAGTGACGATCGCTGGCTCAGCATCTGTCTGTTGAACGATGGCTGGTGGTCCGATTTCGCACGGCATATCGACCGACCCGACCTGATCGACGACGCCCGCTATGCCAGCCATAGCGCACGCGCGGCCAATGCTCCGGCACTGGTCGCCGAACTCAATCGCGTGTTCGCCGCGCATGATTTTGCCCATTGGCGGAGCGCCCTCGCCGGTATGGAGGGCGTCTGGGCACCGCTGCAAAACTCGTCCGAGGTCATTGCTGACCCGCAGGCGCTGGAGAACGGCTTCGTCACCCGCGTCGACGTGGATGCGGAGACAAGCTATCTCGTCGGTGCCAGTCCCGCGCAGTTCGATGAACGCCCCGTCGGCGCATTGCGTGGTGGCCCCAGTTATGGCGAACACAGCGATGCGATCCTCGGCGAAATCGGCCTCGACCCCGCAGCCATCGCAGCGTTGCGCGCGACGGGCGCGGTCGTGTGAGCAACGGCCTGACCCCGCTGCGGCCCGACGATCACTTCATGATCCTGTCGGAAACCGATGCGTCGCCGATGCACGTCGGCGCGCTGTTGCTGTTCGACGGCGTGACTGATGATTTTGCCGCCACGGTCCGGCAGCAATTTGCCGAACGCCTGCCCGGAACGCCGCTGCTCGTCCGTCTGGTCGAAGCGCCCGACGGTTATGATTCCGACGTCTGGGCCGATCTGGCGAGCTGCGACCTCGACTATCACGTCACATGCGTTTCGACGCCGCTGAACCCCGTGCAACTGCGCGCAGAGATCGCCCGGCTTTCAATGGAGCGCCTCGATCTCAGTCGCCCTCCGTTTCGCGCGTTCGTTTTCGATGGCCTGAGCACGGGCGGCGCGGTTTACCTGAAGACCCATCATGCGCTGGCCGATGGAATCGGTTTTCAGGAAATCCTGCGCCGCCTGAGCGATGCAGAGGCCCCCTCCCCGTCTCGCGCTGCTGACGCTACTTTGCCCGATGACCAGACGTGGCGCGCCGCCGCAGATGCCCGTTTCGCCGACCTCACCGAAGCTACCGCCGCCCATTCGGCCCAACGTCGCGCCGCCCTCGCCGAACTCGAAGCGCGTAAAGGCAATCCAGACACCGCCCGTGCGCGTACGCCGACGCTCAGGATGTCGGGACCGACTTCGGCACAGCGCAACCTCGCCACCGTGTCCCTGCCACTGGCGCGCGTGAAAGCGCTGGGCGTCGCGCTGGGCGGTACGATCAACGACATTTTTCTCGCCATCGCCGCAACTGCGATCCGTAAGACGTTATTGGCTATCGACGACCTTCCCGACACGCCGATCGTGGTCAATTCCGCACGCAGTTATCGCCGTGTCGAACATGGCGCATTCGGCAATCGTATCGTTGCACTGCACCCGCATCTTGCCACCGACCTCGCCGACCCGATCGCCCGATTGCGCGGTATTCAGGCGTCGATGGCCAACGAACGTGCACGCACCCACCTTGATGAAGCGATGCTCGGGGCGCCGGAACGCCCGTTCGGACCGCGCGACCGCCGCGCAAAGTTCGCCGACCGTACCGCCGAAGGTTCACGTCTGCTGCCCGGCAATGTCACCCTGTCGAACGTCCCCGGCCCATCCGAACCACTGCGGTTCGCCGGAATGACCCTTTCCGCGAACTATCCGGTCCCGATCATCGGCAGCGGCCGTTTCCTGAACATAACATCACGGCGCAACGGCGCGATGCTGGACATGGGCATAATGAGCGACGCCAGCCGCCTCCCCGATGCGCAAGCCATCGCCGACCGTGTCACCGCCGCGCTGATCCTGTACGAAACGCTGGCGAATGGCTGACCGGCAAACGCTGATCCTGTTGTGCGGGATTGCCGGTGATGCCGAAAGCTGGTCCGAAGTTGCAACTCTGCTCAGCAATGTCGCCGACTGCCACCCGATGGTCGCGACCGGTGACAGCATCGCCGCGATGGCCGATGATATCCTCGCGCGCACGACCGGCCCAATCGCGGTCGCCGGGCATTCGCTCGGCGGCTATGTCGCACTCGCCGTCCAGCGTGCAGACCCGTCGCGCGTTACACGACTCGCTCTTATCAATAGCAGCGCTGCACCGGACGATGACGATGCGCGCGCCGCTCGTTTGCAAACGATCGATGCGGTCGCCCGTCACGGCTATGACACCATCGTCCGTCGCCTCGCCCCCGCGCTCGTCCACCCCGACTCGCAAATCGACCTGGGCCAGGTGGAGGCGCTGTTGTTACGCGCGGAACCAGAACGCTTCGTGCGCGAACAGCGCGCGGCGATGGGGCGCCCAGACGCGCGCCCCGCGCTCGCCAGCACTCGCGTGCCCATTCTTGCCATCGGTGCGGACGCCGATCGTATCGTCGCTTCTGCCCGCAGCATCGAAATTGCAGAGATTGTCCGCCACGCGACCCTCGACATACTCACCGCCAGCGGCCACTTGTCGCCGATGGAGGAACCGGTGCGCGTGGCTGACGCGCTGCGGGTCTGGCTCGAAGCAGACTTGCCCTGACGGCGAAGCGCACGCAAACACGCGCTAACGTTACGATCCAAGGCAGACGCATGAACATTACCGACGATATTGGCCCGACGTCCTACAGCTTCGTTTCCCAGCGCCTGCGGCTGAACTATCTTGACTGGGGCAATGCGGGTGCGCCGACGCTGATCCTTGTTCACGGCGGGCGCGACCATGCGCGCAGCTGGGACCGGATCGCTCGTGCTCTCCGCAACGACTGGCATATTATCGCGCCCGATTTGCGCGGACACGGCGACAGCGCATGGTCGCCGGACGGAGCCTATACCATGCCCTATTTCATCTGCGATCTGGCGCAGTTGATTCATCAGCAGGGCACCGAACCCGTCTCGATCGTCGCTCATTCGCTCGGCGGTGCGATTTCGCTGCGTTATTCCGGCCTATACCCGGAACGCGTGCGCAAACTGGTCGCGATCGAGGGACTCGGCCTGTCGCCCAACGACCTCGAAAAACAGTCGGCCGGCGGATTTGCCGACCGCTGGCGCGACTGGATCGACGAACGTCGCGCCCTCAGCTCACGTCAGCCCCGGCGTTATCCGTCGATCGATGATGCGCTGGGCCGTATGCGTTCCGAAAACCGGCATTTGTCGGAGGAACAGGCGCGGCACCTGACGATCCACGGCGTCAACCGCAACGAGGACGGCAGTTATAGCTGGAAATTCGACAATTACCTTCGTTCGTCACCGCCGCTCGATATTTCCGACGATGAACTTCACGCATTATGGAACCGGATCGAATGCCCGACGCTGCTCGCCTATGGCAACGACAGTTGGGCATCCAACCCTGCAAAGGACGGTCGGGCATCGCACTTCCGATCAGCACGGGTCGTTACCTATGACAATGCGGGGCACTGGCTTCACCATGATCAGTTCGACGGCTTTCTTGGCGACCTTCGCGCATTCCTGTGAGAAATAAATATGTTGCGGCGCACCAAAAAGACTTGACAACCTTACGCTTGCTAATACTTAGCTAGCGTAAGGTCGGCGCACCGATCGTTATTTGTAACATATTGGAATCAGCACATGCGTCTCACTATTGCCATCGCGACCCTCGCTCTCATCGCGACCCCTGTCCTTGCCCAGACGGCGCCAGCACCAAAGCGCGGCGCTACGCTGCGCGACGCCAACATGACGCGTCTCGGCACCATCGATCGCATCAACAGCGATGGTTCGGTCCAGATCATCTTCAACTCGAAATTCGTGACGATCCCAGCCAGCTCGCTGGTCGTTGCCCCGGATGCGGCCGTTTCGACATCGCTGACGAAGTCGGAAGTCGCGAAACTTCACTAGGATTTCAGTCGGTCCGGGGCACAAGTCCCGGACCGACCACTACCCCCTTGCTTACCGATCGTTTATACGGTCAGCCGCGCGATAATCCTTTCGCGCCGCTCGGGCGTTACGCCCAGGCCCTCACTCAGATATCCGTCGATGCTGCCATATTGCTCGGCCATCGCCTTAAAGCCGTTTTGCAGAAACATCGGCTCCACCGACATCAGCGCACGCAGCGCATCGTCCGACATTTCGCCCATGCGCGCTTTAACGTGGCGGCCACCGGCACGCACGCGCGCCTCGATATTTCCGGTTACATTGGTCAGTAGATAGTCCGCCATCATATCGTCGGGGTGAACATTCACCACATGATGTAACAGCGCGACCGCAATGCCCGTGCGGTCCTTTCCGGCGAGGCAATGGATCAGGCTGGGTCCATCGACCTCGGCCAGTTTTTCAAAATACCGCGTATAAAGCTGCATCAATACCGGGCGAAAAGGCATGGTGTGATACGCGTTCGCCATCGATGCGCGCGCTTCTTCAGCCGTCATCTCTGCGCGAGCCGCTTCGATGTGAGGAGCCTGTGTTACAGTCTCGTCCTCGATCGACACGATTTCGGCATCGAAACCGTCAGGCCGCGGACACGGCGCTTCACGCCTTTCGCTCCGGCCACGCAAATCGATAACCACCGCCAGCCCAAGCCCGGACACTCGCGCAAGGTCTGCGGCATTCGCATCAAAATGTTGTGCGGACCGATAAAGCCATCCACTTCGCAAGCGACCATGCGACGTTGAATAGCCGCCATAATCGCGAAAGTTGTGGATGCGTTCGCAAGTGATTACGCGGTCGATCGTATCGGTTTCAGACATATTCATTCCTTTGACTCCACCTCCGGTCCTGGCCGCATCTGCTCAGAGCGAGCGCGCGATCAACACCTTCATAATCTCGTTCGATCCGCCATAGATTCTCGAAATTCGCGAATTGCGGAACATCCGCGCGATCGGATAATCGTTGATATAGCCATAGCCGCCATGCAGTTGCAGACACTGGTCGACGATTTCCCATTCGGTATCGGTCGCCCATAATTTGGCGATAGCCGACGTCGTATTGTCAAGCGTGCCCGCGATCGCTTTTGCCGTGCAATCGTTGATGAACGTCTTGGCAATACGCGCCTTGGCGTACATTTCGGCAAGCTTGAACTGGGTGTTCTGGAAATCGAAAACCGTTTGTCCGAACGCCTTGCGTTCCTTGACGTAATCAACCGTCACGGCAAGCGCGTGCTCCATCGTCGTCACCGCATTGATCGCAATCAGCAGCCGTTCACGCGGCAATTCCGACATCAGTTGGAGAAAACCGTTGCCCTCTTCGAGGCCGAGCAGATTTTCCGACGGCACCCAGACATCGTCGAAAAACAGTTCCGAAGTATCCTGTGCCTCGTTCCCGATCTTGTCGAGATTCTGCCCCCGTCGGAAACCTTCGACCTCAGAGGTTTCGACTACGAGCAGCGAAATACCCCGCGCACCCAATGAAGGATCGGTTTTCGCAACCACCACGATAAGGTCGGCAACCTGCCCGTTCGAGATAAAAGTCTTTGACCCGTTGATGCGATAACCGTTGCCGTCCTTCAGCGCGGTCGTGCGGATCGCCTGTAGATCGGACCCTGCACCCGGTTCGCTCATCGCGATGGCTGCAACGCGCTCACCCGTGACAAGGTTCGGCAACCAGCGCTTCTTCTGCTCCTCGGTCCCATGCAACCGGATGTACGGCGTGACGATGACATTATGGAGACTCGCGCCAAAGCCTTCGATCTCCTTGCGATGGACCTGATCGACGACGACGAGATCGTGACGGAAATCGCCTCCATGCCCGCCATATTCTTCGGGAACCGATACGCCCAGCAATCCGGCCGCGCCCGCTTCGCGCCAGAACCCGCGTTCAACCTGCCCGTCTTCACGCCATTTCGCGATCCGCTTTTGATCCACGCTCTGGTCGAGAAAACGTCCCACGGAATCATGGAACATGCGGATTTCCTCGTCGGCCATATAATCCGGTTCGGGAAAACTCATCGAAGACATCGGCAACACCTCGGGTCTGAACTACAGGGCCCATGGCCCATTCTTCCCGATAGTCCTTACAAACAAATCCCGAGTCTGCAATCTCACTTAGTTCAATAAGCGGCCCCGTCAGCAGGCCTGGGACCATATCTTAGGGTCGGCTCCCAGGCATCTGGAGGCTTCTTCAAGGTTCGCACTAACCCGGTCGAGCACGGCAAGAGTGGCGGCACGATCTTCCTCCGAAATACCGGCAAGCGCAATCGCTTCCTCATCCGTCCCCAGCGCCGCCAGTTTTTCCAGCAGCGGCCCGGCGAGCGGCGTAAGGTGAACGCGATGCGTACGCCGGTCGGTCGCATCGGCCCGCCTTTCGACCCAGCCGTTATCGACCAGCCGATCGATAAGGCGGCCCGCCGTAACGTCGGTGACCTCGATCATCTCCGCGATGCGACGCTGCGACGCACCCTCTTCATGACTGATCGCATAAATCGCCCGCCACTGCGCGCGCGTGATGCCCAGACTACGGGCGCGCGCGTCGAATCGGGTACGCTGCAACCGTGAGATCAGGCTAATTCGATAGCTGATTGATGCCCTGGATTTCATCTCGTCTCCTCGCAACGATCGCCTGCCCATCATTCTGCCCTGACATGGTTAGACATCTTGGTTTTGATGTCCTAGCCAACGCGCAAGCTCGAATGCGGGTGGTGAGCATAGGACAAGGATAGGCTATATGGCCAGCCACGGGATTGCACCGACTAAAGGAGACGACGAACCATCGCCGGCATTGGCTTTGGGACAGGCGCGGCGGGCGATGATCGCCCTCGCCTGCTTCACCGCCACCTTCTCTGGCGCGCTGCTTTACGACGTTCTGCCCCGATTATGAGCGACCTTGCCAATCATTTCGGCGGTGGTGCGGGTGGCAGCTTTTTTGCGCAGCTTGCCGGCACCCTCCCGCTTTTCGGCGTGATGGCGGGCGCACTGTTCGCCGGATCGATGATCGAACGGTTCGGCCTTCGCCAGATGCTGCTCCTGTCGATGTTCGTATTTGCCGTGGCCGGTTCGGCCGGCGTGTTGCTGGACGCGCCATATCCATTCCTTGGCGCCCGGCTGCTGATGGGCGGCGCTGCGGGAGTCATGACAACGGCCTGCAATTCGCTGATCGCCATTTATTATCGCGGCGCAAAGCGCGCCCGGATGAATGGGCTGATTATCGGTGCCGGGGCGATTGCCGGGATCAGTTTTGTCCTGATTGCGGGCTTCACCGCAAGCTGGTGGTGGCGTGCCCCTTTCCTGCTCCATGCGGCCGTCGCACTGGCGTTCCTGCCAGCAGTGTTGCTGGCGGGGCGTGTTCCCACGCTGCCGAAGCAAACCGAAAACATGATCGGCAACCTGCGACGGTTACGCCCCATAGTGCCGGTTTGCCTTGTCGGGTTCGCGTGGTTCGCCATGATGCTGATGAGCGGCGTGCAGACCCCGTTCGTCATGGCCCTTGCCGGGATTGGCGATCACCGGACGATAGCAACCCTTTATGCCATCAACGCAGCCTCAGTCTCTGTCAGTTCGGTGCTGGCCGGTCGCATCGCGTTACGCTTTTCCAGCAATACGGTGCTGCGCGCCTCGTTTCTGTTGCTGGCCGCTGCGATGTGCATTCTTGGTTCCGGAACGACGGTGATCCAATTCGCCATTGGGCTGATGGTTTCGGGCGTCAGTGTCGGGTTCGGATTAACCGCGATCTGGACCTGGGGAATGCGCGTTGCGCCGCATGACATCGTGCCCCGGGCGCTTGGCGCGATGACGACCTGCCTGTACCTTGGCGGCGCCCTCAGCCCTTTTCTGAGCGCGCCTTACGAGGCGATGATGGGCATTCGCGGACAGTTTTTTGGTATTGCAGCAACAACCGCTCTGGTGGTTGCTGCCAGTTGGATAGTTACACGCAAGTCCGGCGTGCTGGCAGCAACATGATCCGGTTAGCAATCACTCGTCATGGGATCGTCCGCCATCTGGTGAACCTGCTGGCCGAAGTTGCGCCCTTGGGTGAGTGAATTGACGGCATCATGCAATTGGTCGAACCCCTTAGTCACGGTCGCATAGGATATCAGTTTTCCAGAGCGAACCAGCGAAAGAGCGCTGCGCTCAAATGCGGGGAACGCGTCCATGTGGTCACTCGAAATGAAACCGCGCAAGTTAAGCCGTCGGTTGATAACATTCATCAGATTGGGGCCGCCCTCGCTACCGCCGCCGTTGCCGTCATATTGCGAGACCTGACCACACATTATAATCCGCCCGAACATATTCATCCGCTCCATAGCGAGCTTCTGAATAGCGCCGCCGACATTTTCGAAATAGATGTCGATGCCGACGGGGCAAGCCGCGTCCATCGCTTCGCCGAGGCCATCGGATTTATAATCAATGCAGGCATCGAAGCCGAAGCGCGAGACCACAGCACTACACTTTTCGGCTCCGCCCGCGATGCCGACAACCCGTGCACCAATCGCTTTGGCAATCTGGCCGGCAACTGAGCCTACTGCACCGGCGGCAGCCGAAACCAACATAGTCTCTCCCGGCTTGGGCAAACCAATCGTGAAGGTTCCGATCCATGCAGTGAAGCCCGTCATGCCCAATGAGCCGATGTGGATATGAAGGGGACCGTCGCTCGGATCGACTTTGCGCACACCTAAGGTGCGCTTTGGCGCAACGGTCAGATATTTCTGGCGGGTTACCGACAGTGCACGGACAAATTCACCAGGCACGAAGGCGGGGTCAAGGCTCTCAATCACGCGCCCCACCACCCCGGACGTGTACACCCGGTTGCCCGGTCGCAGCAGCATTGGATAGTTCGCAGATGGGTCAAGCATCCCTCGCGCGCCCGCGTCGATCGAAGCATAAATTGTTTCGATACGAATTTCTCCGGGCTTCAACGCTTCAAGTGGCTCCGCACAATATTCGTAAGCATCGGCGGTCAGAGCGCCGGGGAGCGGCATACGCCCGACGCGAACAACAATATTTTCATACTTCATTTGCGCCTGATGCCATTTCGGCCGGCAAGAAGGAAGGCATGGCAGGCGAACATATGGTCTAGTGTCCGAAACTGGAATCGGTGTGCATCACAGCGACGATGCCGCCATCGACGCGCAGGTCGGTCCCGGTGACGAAGCTTGCCGCAGGGGAACAGAGATAAGCGACCGCGTCGGTGATCTCCGCTGCCCGCCCCATGCGCGGCACAGGCGTGGCAGCGAGCATCCTTGCGATGATCGGGTTGGCATCAAATTCAGCCTCGTTCATCGGTGTGTCAATCAAGCCGGGCGAAAGCGAGACGATGCGGCCCCCACGCCTGCCCCACGCTGCCGCCCGCGCCTCGACCAGTCGCATCACGCCGCGTTTGGAATAGCTGTAACCGGCATAGGGATCGAGCCCCGACGCAATCCGGTCGAGCGCACCCTCGGCATTCGGATCGTCGAGATCATTATCACGGTCTGTCGCCGCCGAATGGCCCGCAATCGACGCCACCAGCAGCGCGACGCTGCCCGCGTTGGCATAAGGCAGCAACGCATCCACCAGCCGGACGCTTGCACATAGATTCACGTCAAGAATGCGCCGCGCATCCGCCATCGTCGGCGACAGGCCAGCGGTATGAACCAGCCGACCCAGGCCATCGCCCCCCGCAACCCCGGCCACAATTCGGTCGAGAACCGCCAAGTCGGTCAGATCGCCCGCGACAACGCGATGCGCGCCGGCCGGTAACGACGCGACGAGTGCATCGAGCTTTGCCTCCGAGACATCGCACAACAGCATAGGCCCCTCGCCGGCAAAGCGCCGCGCCGTCTCCGCACCCATGCCGCCACCGGCACCGGTTATGACCGTCAGCATGATTACTGCGTCCGCCCGCGTGCCTGCACCGCAAGACGGCGTGCCTCGACATCCTCGGGCGTCACAGTGGAATTCGCCGCCGACGAAACGCGATGTTCGACAGCCAGTCCGTCGCCAAAGCTCGCGGCGTAACCCTCATCAATCAGCGCCTTATACGCCTTCAGCATTGTTGGATCGATCGACGCCATATCGCGGGCCAGCGCCTGTGCGGTCGGCAGCAGTTCCTCTGGCGACACTACGCGGTTAACCAGACCCCAGCGTTCGGCGGTTGCCGCGTCAAGGAAATTACCGGTGAACGACAGTTCCTTGGCCCGGCTGATGCCGATGCTCCGCGACAGTTTTTGCGACAGGCCCCAGCCCGGCATGATCCCGACACGCGCGTGCGTATCGGCAAAGCGCGCATTGGTGGATGCGATCAGCACGTCGCAGGCCAGCGCAACTTCGAACCCACCGGTAATCGCGACTCCGTTAATCGCGCCAATAACGGGCTTGCGGCAAACTTCGATCGCCTTGACCGGATTTTCATCGGCACCTTCGGCATTGGCAGCGCCCAGTGCACCGGGTTCCGTCCCCAGTTCCTTCAGGTCAAGCCCAGCGGTGAAGGCGCGCGTTCCTGCTCCCGTCAGCACGACCGCGCGCGCGTCCGGATTGGCGTCGATGGCCGTCATGACCTTGAACAGTTCAGAACGCAGCGCCTTGGACAGCGCGTTCATCGCCTCGGGACGGTTGAGTGTAACGGTGGCAACACCGTCCTCGATTGCGACAGTAATGATTTCACTCATGCAATGTGTTCCTTGGCTTCGGCACGCGCCCGGGCGCGCAATTCATGTTTCAGCACCTTACCGGTACTGTTGCGGGGAAATTCATCGACCAGAACGATGCGTTCGGGCGTTTTCTGCCGCGCGACGCTGCTCTGTGCGAAATAGGCACGGACGCTGTCGAGCGTCACGCTGGCACCCGGTTGCACGATGACATAGGCGCAGACGATCTCTCCCATGCGCGTGTCGGGGTAAGCGACGACCGCTACGTCCAGCACCGCCGGATCGGCGAGCATGATATCCTCGACCTCGCGCGACGAGATATTCTCTCCGCCGCGAATAATGATGTCCTTCTTGCGATCGCTGATGACCAGAAAGCCGTCGCGATCGAAATGGCCGATGTCGCCGGTTCGGTACCATCCGCCTGGTAGAAATGCCGCCGCGTTCAAGCTGGAATCAAAATAGCCGGTGAACAGTTCCGGCCCGCGCGTGACCATTTCGCCATCGGCCCCCGATGCCACCTCATCACCATCGTCATCGACGAAGCGCATTTCCGACCCTGCCATGATCCGCCCTTCGGTGGTTAGTCGCGTCGCTATCGTGTCCGACGGGTCGCCCATCGTGACGGTTGGATGTTCGCTTGATCCATAACAGCGGAACGTGTTCAGCCCGCGTGCGGCGCACCGTTCGATCAACGTCGGTGGCACAGGTGCCGCACCGACAAGGCAACTGACCAGACTGGACAGATCGCGACCATCGCGCTCGGCGGCATCGAGAATGCCGGTCAGGTGAAAGGGCGTCAGCGAGCATGAACTGACGTGCTGTTGCTCGATCAGCATCGCCGCGTCGCCTGCATCCCACTGATCCATCAGCACCAGTTTGCTGCCCTGTGCCAGATACCGCATCATCGTGCAGGCTCCAGCGACATGACCCGGCGGCCACGGCGACAGAGTGATCTCCACGATCTTGCGGCGAGCATGGGCGACGGCAGCGAGTTCCGACAGCAAAGTCCGGCCCGAATGGCAAACGCCCTTGGGATCGGCGGTCGTTCCCGATGTATAAACGAGCATCGCCAGATCGTCCGAATCACGCTCGGCAGGCGGCGCGTCGTCCTGACCGGAAAGCATGACATCCCAGCTTACGGCACCCGCGGGCACCGCATCGCCGATAACGACATGCGTTGCCAGCGCTGGCAGATTGCCACAAGCGACCAGGACGTCGCCATAATCGGCATTGCGCCAGCTGTCGGGCGTCACCAGCAGCTTTGCCCCCGACTGGCGCAGGATAAAGCCCATTTCCTTTGCGCCATAAATCGACACAATCGGCAGCATTACCGCCCCGGCGTACGCGATGCCGACACAGGCTACCATCCACTCGCTCCACGCGGGAAGCTGCACCGCGACGATATCGCCCTCGCCGATCCCGCGTGCGCGCAAACCGGCGGCAAAGCGCAGACCATCGGCCAGCACATCGGCCAACCGGTGCGTTCCCGGTCGCTGTGCCGACGAAACCACCAGTTCGGCCTGCGGAAAAAGCGCCGCGCCATCCATGAATGCCCGGATCAAAGTACGATTGGCACCGGCAAACGCTGTCTCGGTCATCAAGCTCTCCTGCACGCCGATTCAATCTGGCTGTGAGCCGACCCTATGAAGATTCGCGGTGGCTTACAACGAATCCCTGCCACAAGGTTCACTTAGACAGCGATGTACACTTGGAGTCGTGTATCGGACGATATAGACGCGCTGCAAATGCCAGTTTTTCAGGAAGCTTTTATGCCAATGACGACTCAGGATCTCTTGCCGCTGTTTCAGCCGTTCCAGTGCAAGTCGCTGAACCTGCACAACCGCATCGTCATGTCACCGATGACTCGCCAGTTCGCGTCCGATGGCGTGCTCGTTGACGAGGTCGATGGCTATTATGCCCGGCGCGCGGCGGGCGGAACCGGGCTCATCATCACCGAAGGCACGGCAATCGATCACGATGTCGCCCATTATTCGGCCAAAATTCCGCATTTCTATGGAGAATCCGCACTCGCCCGCTGGCGTTCCGTTGCCGCGGCTGTCCATGCGGAAGGCGGCGCGATCGTCCCGCAGCTTTGGCACGCTGGCCTCGCTCGACGCCGCAGTCGTGCCCATAATCCCGAAACGCCAAATGTGTCCGCCTCGACACTAACCGAAGAAGATCTGACCAGTGCCGCAGCAAATGGCACCGCCCCTGCTCCGACGAAGCCACGTCGCCCGTCCGAACCGCTGACCATTTCCGAGATCGAGGGAATAATCGCCTCGTTCGCCAAAGGAGCCGCCGATGCCAAGGCAGTCGGCTGCGACGGCGTCGCGATCCATGGCGCACACGGCTATCTGCTCGATCAGTTCTTCTGGGACCGCGCAAACCGGCGCGACGACCGCTATGGCGGATCGACTGCAAACCGCGTCCGGTTTGCCACTGAAATCGTCACTGCAGTGCGCGCCGCAGTCGGCCCCGATTTCGCAATCATGTTCCGTTTCTCTCAATGGAAGAGTCAGGATTATGCCGCAAAGATCGGCGCGACCCCAGATGCCCTTGCCGAAATCCTCGAACCGCTCGCCGATGCGGGTGTCGACGTCTTCGACGCCTCCACCCGGCGTTTTTGGGAGCCTGAGTTCGAGGGAAGCCCACTTAATCTCGCCGGTTGGGCAAAAAAGCTGACCGGAAAGGCCTCGATGACGGTCGGATCGATTGGGCTGGAGGGCGAATTCCTGTTGGGCGGTCCGACGCGGAACAAGGTTACAACCGAACGTCTCGGCCAACTCGCCGAAATGCTTGCGCGCGGCGACTTCGATTTGGCAGGCGTTGGACGCGCGCTGATTGCCAATCCCGACTGGGCAAATCTGGTTGCGACAGGCCGTTTCGACGCGCTGCGTCCTTATAATGCTGCAGCGCATGTAACGACACTCGAGCAGATGGAGATTGCAGCATGAGCACCCTGACACCCAACGAGAACGTGAATATCACCCGCGACACGCCGTTCGTGCCTGCCGACGACCAGTATCACACACTCAGCGACAATCCGCTCAATCTCGAAACCAACTGGTGGTCGATCAACATCCCCGAGCGCAAGATCGGCATCTGGGTCCATTCGGCCTATTATCCGAACACGCAAAAGCTGCGCTGGCGGGTGTTCGCATGGGACGACAGGGGCGCCGACCCTGCCCGCCTCGCCTATTACCGGATCGCTGATGGCGTCGATATGGCCGGCACGCCCGACCTGCGCGATATCGTGTTTCCAGAGGGCGGCTATTCACTGAAGATGGTCGATCCGCTGATGGCATACCGCGTCGAATATGCCGATCCGGCAGCAGATTTTGCGCTCGAATTCGATTTTACCGCCTGTCACCCGCCGCATCGGTTCACGCCCGGCGAACCGCCTGCGATGTTTAATCCGCACCTCGATCAACTTGGCCGCTACACCGGCACGCTGACACTGCGCGGAGAACGAATTCCCATCGACTGCTGGTCGGTTCGCGACCGCACCTGGGGACCGCGTGAGGGTGCACATGCCTCGTCACAGAAATATGCCGGAAAACCTGCCAAGATATTACATCCCGGTGGTCCGAAATGGCGCGAGATCGAGCGCGAACGCGGGCGTGGCAGAATCCAGTATATCTTTGGCCACACCGACGATCAGACCGGCTTTCTCAGCTTCGTGCGTCCGCAAGACGGCGACGCACACGGCCGGTCGCCGCTCAACATGGGCTGGTTGCTGAAAGACGGTCGCTTCACCCGGCTCGACAAGACGCAAAGCTGGATGAAAAGCTGGCGCTCGCCCGATACCGGCTGGAGCGAACATATGGACGTACTCCTCGTCGATGAGGAGGGCCGGTCGATGGAAGCGGAGGGCTTTACCGTCAGTCATATGTGCGAACATGGCGCGGGCTCCAACGCGCTCATGCGTTGGGAATATGACGGCAAAACCGGGTGGGGCGAGGATCAGGACGGATGGAAGGTCGATCACTTCAATCGGATGCTTACAGCGCTGCGGGCGTTTGGTTGACGCAACGATGCGGTGCCGGGATAGAGCGCCTTCCAACAGGGGTCATGATTTGACGAACGAAACGATCACCGGCGATAAAATGGCCTCCGATGCCGGATTACGGCTTGCCCATTATCCGTACCACTACACCACCGCGCTCCGGCAGTCGGACAGCCGTGGCAACGGCCATGTCGCTAATGGCAAGCTTGCCGCCCTGGCCGACGATGCGCGCGAGGATGTCCATACAAAGATCATGGGCGACCGGATGGCTGGTCACGCACTCCACATCGTCGAAAGCAATTTCCGCTTCCTGCATGAAGTAACCTATCCCGGCTCGCTCATTATCGGCGTCGGTATCGAAGAGATCGGCAACAGTTCCTTGCGAGAGGTTCTCGGATTCTTTCGCGACGACCGCTGCTACGTGTTCAGCCGTTTGGTGATCGTAAAGACAGCGGGTGGCCGTTCCGCACCGCTGACGTCCGAAGAACGCGCACGGGCAGAGGCGTTTCTGGTACGGCGCTAAGCCCCTGCCATCTCAGTCGAACATCCCGCCATCATCCTCGTTTGTCACGCGGATCAGGACATTGTCGCGGTCAGGAAAGCGCGCCCGCGCTTCGTCGCTTTCATAGGTGACGCTACGTGCATCGACCCCGTTCAGGTTGGAAACCCTGTAATTTGCCAGTTCCTCACGATCGAGCGCGACGAGCACCTCGGAGCCTGAAACGATCTCGATCAGCACGCGAAAGCGCGGAAGTTTGACGATCTCTTCGTCGAGCCTGTGAACACGGTCGTCCTCGGCCTGCCACCCTTCGGTCCATGCGGCAGCGCGCGGGTCGCCTGCTGCATAAGGATTGTCGGTCCGGGGTAAACGATAGGCATGATCCGCCCGTGCCATCAGCCTGATCTCGTCGAGTAAACTGTCGCTTGCCATCAATCGTCTCCATAGGCAGGCCAGTCTTAGGCCAAGGCAGGGTCGTCAGTCCCATTCCCTGCCACTATATCGTCCAGACAGCGACGTTAAATAGATACTTATAAGCGATTTTCGCGCGCCCATTGTCAAATTGAAGCTTTTCTGCCATTATTCGGCCGTCTGGGGTTCAGGCGAGCCGGGGGAACGACAAATGCATTCAGATGCGACGCGGATCGGCGAACTGGCTGACGCTGGCGAACGCATGATCGAACGCCTCCGCCGAAAAGCCTTTCTGCCAGATAGCCGGAAAAGCCTCAACGTCCGTATTGGCATTGCCGAAGCCGCAGCCCTGTTGGGTTGTTCGACCAATCGTATTCGCATGGCAGAAGAGGATCATCGCCTTCCCGCGCCGCCAGCTTCCGAAACCGGCCGCAGGCTCGGCTATACAATGGAAGATCTGATGAACATGCGCGAAGTGCTGGGTGCCTCCCCTGCCCGCGCACCGCTCGACAAACCAGCGATCATTGCAGTCCAGAATTTCAAAGGCGGCGTCGGTAAATCGACCGTCACCACCCATCTTGCGCATCATTTCGGCGTTCTCGGCTACCGCGTGCTGGTGGTCGATTGCGATAGTCAGGCGACGACGACGACGCTGTTCGGCTTCAACCCGCATTTCAACATCACGCGTGAAGAAACACTCTATCCCTATCTATCGATCGACCCGACGCAGACTGATCTGCTCTATGCCGTCAAAAAGACAGCCTGGCCCAACGTCGATCTCATTCCGTCGAACCTCGAGCTATTCGATGTCGAATATGAACTCGCAGCTTCGGGTTCGGAAGGTGGCGTATTGGCCGCAAGGTTCCGCAAGTTAAAAAACGGCTTGCAGGATCTGGCGCGGAATTACGACATTGTGATCCTTGATCCACCACCTGCGCTGGGCACGATCAGCCTGGCCGTCATGCAGGCGGCCAACGCGCTGCTGGTGCCGCTCGCTGCAACGACGCCCGATTTCTGTTCGACGGTGCAATTTCTGTCGATGATGGATCAGGTTATTCACCAGCTTGGCGAGGCGGGGATCGAGGTTAACTATGACTTCGTACGGCTGATCTGTTCGAAATTTGACGCCAACGATCCCAGCCACGCGATGGTGCAATCGATCATGGAGCAGGCGTTCGGCCCCTCGCTCCTGCCCGTTGCGATCCTTGAATCGGCAGAAATCAGTCACGCAGCGATGCGCATGATGACGGTATACGAACTCGAACGCCCGATCGGCACGCCAAAGACTCATAAACGATGCCGCGCCAATCTTGAAGAAGCACTTGGCCAAGTCGAGTTGCTGGTCCGGCGCGGGTGGGGGCGGACCCAGCCCGCCAGCGAAGAGGCGATCGTTAATGAAGCCGCTTGATTTAATGGTGTCCTACACGGACATGTTCGCGATATGTTCCGAAAGAGGGAACCATCATGGCACATAAGCAAAAAGAATATCTGGCCGATCTGCTGGCTGACGAAGCTCCAGAGAATTCCGGGACGACGGAGGCCGAAACACCAACAAGTTTCTCCGATCAGCGCGCCGAACGGATGCGCGGAACGACGCTTCTCGGCCGAGAATCCGCGCTTGCCCGCCTCGCATCAGGTGAAGTGCGACAGGTCACGCAGCTTTTACTCGACCCGTCGCGCGTCCGCATCTGGCCCGGTAATGCCCGCATTTATCAGGATCTGAACGAAGCGAATTGCCGCGACCTGATCGATTCGATCCTTGCCGAAGGCGGCCAGAAAGTCCCAGCCATCGTGCGCCGGGTCGAGGGGGACGCCGATCACGAATATGAGGTTATCGCGGGCACACGGCGGCACTTCGCGGTTTCGTGGCTGCGGCACAATTCCTATCCCGACGTGGCGTTCGTCGCACAGGCTGCAGTGCTCGACGACGAGGCTGCCTTCCGCCTTGCCGACCTGGAAAACCGTGCGCGCAAAGACGTCTCCGATCTCGAACGCGCGCGCAATTATGCCGAAGCGCTTGGGGAGCATTACAACGGCCAACTGACGCGCATGGCCGAACGCCTTCGGCTATCGAAGGGTTGGCTTTCGAAGATGATCAAGGTCGCAGGAATCGAGGATGGCGTGCTCGCGGCCTTCGCATCTTTTTCCGACGTGCAGTTGAAGCCTGCCTATGCATTGGCTCAGGCGCTCGATATCGACACATCGGCACGCGCGATCCGGGCAATTGCCTCGGTAATTGCAGCCGAACAGGCGGAGCGGCGCGCGGCGAGTGAGCCCCCCTACACTTTCGCCGATGTCTTGCGTCGCCTGCTCGATGCTCCACATCAACGGAAAGCCAAGCCTGAGCCGTTCAGGCACACCACGGGAGCAGGCCGCGCAACGCTCAGCGTGCTGTCATCAAGCAGGCAGGGCGTCACGCTCCGTCTTCATGCGGGATCAGGGGCCGACAACGACACGTTGGTCAACGCCTTTCGACAAGCACTCGATCACCTCGATGAGACAGGGCAAGGCCTGAAGCGATGATAACCCTGCGCGCAAGCGTTGCCCCGATGTTTCCCCAGGGAAACATACCGCGCTGGTGGCCCGTGTTTCCCCAGGGAAACACGGTGCGCAATGGCATTTCGTTTCTCCGGGGAAACGCCAAATGACCCGGGCCAATCGCGAACGCGTGACAGAAACATTCGACCTGTTCCTGCCGTATTTGTCCGATCTCCCACTTCGCGATCAACGCGAGATGATGGAGCGCCCCTTCTTCAGCCTTGCCAAATCCAAACGCCTCAAACCGATCGACTATAAGTCCCCGACGGCAAACTCTGGGTCCATGTCTCGGCAAATCCGGATTACGGCATGGCGACCATTTGGGACGCCGACGTGTTAATCTATTGCGCGTCAATGCTCGCCGACATGGCGCGACGCGGGCAAAACGACGTCCCACGCAAGCTTCATCTGATGCCCTATGACCTGTTGCGCGCCATCGGTCGCCCCACAACCGGTCGCGCCTATGAACTTCTTGGACAAGCGCTCGACCGGCTCGTCGCGACGACGGTCAAGACCAACATCCGTGCCGAGAACAGGCGCGAGGCGACATTCAGCTGGCTCGATGGCTGGACCCAGCTTGTCGATGAGCGCACCGAACGGTCGCGCGGCATGACCATCGAACTATCGAACTGGTTTTATGAAGGCGTGACGATGAGCGGCGGCGTCTTGTCGATCGACCGCGCATATTTCGACATCACCGGCGGCCGCGAACGCTGGCTCTATCGAGTTGCGCGCAAGCACTCCGGCGGCGCTGGCGAAGCGGGTTTCGCAATCTCTATGCCGACATTGTTCGAAAAGTCAGGTGCGGAGGGCCAGTATCGCCGCTTCAAATTCGAACTCGCCAAGATTGCCGAGCGCGACGAACTGCCCGGTTATGCCCTCACACTCGAACAAGCTGCGGGCAAGCGCGAGCCGAGCTTGCGGATGCGCCGCCGTGCCGACGGCGAAGCGTCTAAACCCCGCACCATTAAAAAGACTCCCGCGACGGTGGCAAAGGCCCCCTCCCCATCAACGCATCCGATCTCGCCCTTGATCCTGTGCGGCCCGTTCCCTTGGCAACCACACCGGACCTGTTTGACGCAGGGGCCCTCATCCGACGCTCGATTGCCGGACTATCGAGCCGGGCAACAGCGGGCTTCATCGCCGATGATACGCTGGCTCTGTTGCAGAGCGAATGTCCAGGTTGGGATTATCACAACCTCCACACCCTGTTTCGCGAATGGGTCGGCAGCGACGCAACGCGCACGCCGGTCAATTATCAGGCCGCATTCATCGGTTTCGTTCGTCGCTACGATGCGAAGAACCGGCACACTCTGCCCTCGCGTTAGGCGATTTGCCGTTCCCGAAAGTTCGGGGACCGCAAAATCGGCGTTCCCGAAGTGTCGGCATCAAACACGTTTGCAAACCTGCGTCGTTCATAATCGGCCGCGCTTTTGGCGCTTCGGATAATTATTGAACGCGAAACCGCGATCGCGTGTTGGATTTGATTCAATCGCACGCCCTCTCCTCAGCGTTGTCGTAGCGCAAACGCCATCCTTCGACCTTTCAGGAACGGCTTTCGATCCATGAGGAACGACACAACGATCTTTCGGGAACACCAGTCTCGACCCTACGGGAACGCAACGCCGACCTTTCGGGAACGGCCCCTCCCCCTCGAATCGTGCTTTACCCTGCTCTTTTGACCGTATCCGTGCCGCTTAACTCTATAATAGACTTATGAACTCTCTTAACCGTCCTGATCAGATTCCATGAAATTTGGATGAGAAAAGCTGTGGCCTGATGCCAAGCATCCTGTCATCGCTCGCGCATTACGCAGGAGTAAATATCATGAAGGTCAGCGAAGCCCTTTCCAGTAGGCGTTCGGTGCGCGGGTTCCTCGACAAACCGGTCGATCTCGACACTCTGCGCCGCGTGTTAGCTTTTGCTGCCCGTGCTCCCAGCGGCGGCAATGTTCAACCGTGGAACATCGTCGTCATCACGGGCGAGCCCAAACAAGTACTGGTCAATGCGGTGGCGCTGAAGATCGCGACGGGTGAACGCGAGTTTCCCGAATATACCGTCTATCCCGAAGCTTTGCCCGACCCCTATCGAACACGGCGCTTCGGGGTTGGCGAGCTGCTTTACGCCAACCTAGGCATTCCGCGCGCGGACAAGGCTGGTCGTCTTGCATGGTTCACCGCCAATTTCCGGTTCTTTAACGCGCCCGTCGGCCTATTCGTCCACACACCGACATACATGGGCCTGCCACAATGGGCCGACCTTGGGATTTATCTGCAAAGCGTGATGTTAATGCTGCGCGAGGAGGGGTTGGATTCGTGCCCGCAGGAATGTTGGGTGACATGGCCTGAAACCGTCAGGCGTTTCGTACCGATTCCTGACGGTCACTTGCTCTATACCGGCATGTCGATCGGCTATGCCGACCCGGACGAGGCCGCGAACCGCACCAATGCGGAACGCGCGCCCGTCGATGAAACTACGACCTTTCTGGGCTTCTAAGCAGTGTAGGAGGGCAGGGGGCTCAACTCCACTCGGGATTCTCCCACCACGGAAAAAATGCTGGCATCCCATTGCTGACCCGGTCGGGGAACGTCGGTGCGCGCTTCTCGAGGAAGCTGGTGACCCCTTCTGCGGCATCGGCATTCCGCCCGCGGGCATAGACGCTCCTGCTGTCGATCCGGTGCGCTTCCATGGGGTGAGCCATGCCAAGACCGCGCCAAAGCATCTGACGGGTTAGCGCAACTGATACAGGGGCAGTATTGTCGGCAATCTCACGCGCCAGAGCGGTCGCGGCAGCCAGAAGGTCGCCCGGAGCGTGTCTGGAGCGCGCCAAACCACCCGCTTGGACATCCTCCGCGGTCAGAATCCGTCCTGTCATGCACCATTCGAGCGCGGTCTGGATGCCGACAAGGCGCGGGAGGAAGTAACTCGACGCTGCTTCGGTGACGATGCCACGGCGCGTGAAGACAAATCCGATTTTTGCACCGTCGGCGACAAGGCGGAAATCCATCGGCAGCGTCATCGTGATACCGATCCCGACCGCCGGGCCATTAATTGCGGCGATAACTGGCTTCAGGCTCTCGAAAATGCGCAGCGTCGTGACGCCGCCGGTGTCGCGCACGTCTGGATGCGCCCAATCAATCGTGCCATCCGCCATAACCGGCCCGCGGCCGTCCCGCGTGGCATAATCGAAAGTCGCGGCACCAGCGCCCAGGTCGGCACCCGCACAGAAACCACGGCCCGATCCGGTAACGATCACGGCACGCACATCATCGTCGGTATCGGTCAGGTCGAATGCCGCAATGATTTCCTTCGACATCGTGCCGTTGAATGCGTTCAGCCGGTCAGGCCGGTTCAATGTGATGGTCGCGATGCCGTCGGTTACATCGTATAAAATGGTTTCGAACATATGCGCTCTCCTTTTCAGGAGGGCGATTAGGCAGGCTCGCCGACGATGTCGATAACGGCGTGACGGTCCTGCCCAGACAGCCAGTGATCCGCCGAATTGATAAGGTGTGTTCGCCAGTGCGCCTCTGCACCATCGGCATCGCCAACCTCGATCAGCCGGGTCAGGCGAGCGATAGAACGCACGCCGCGTCCGCGAAACTCCAGCGTCGCAACGTCCGGCTTATCGGTTTCGATGAACAAATTGCGGTTGCGCTGGTGCTGTTCGAGCAAGGTTGCAATCGTCGCTGCCGTCAGCGCAAGCATCTGGTTCCCGGTCAGCGCGACCAGTTCGTGATGGAACCGCGCCAGCGCAGCGCCCAAGTCGGGCCACGCCTGCGCTTCGACAAGCGCCGATAATGCGCCGAGCGAGGCGCGCAACGTCGCAATGTCGCGCCGGTCGCGACGTCGCGCAAGAAGGGCGGCAGCAAACGGTTCGAAAGCCTCGCGGGCCTCGTACAATTGCTCGATCGTCGCGCCCGAGGCCTGTAGCGACTGGCCTACCATCCGCGCTGCGCTGTCGGGACCGGGTCGCAAGGGGCGGACACCGTTGCGCGACCCGTGGCGAACCTCGATCAACTGTTCGTTTTCCAGCACGCGAAACGCCTGACGCAACGTCGGCCGTGAGACACCGAAGCGCTCCATCAGCGCCGGCGTGCGCGCTACGGGCTGCCCGGCAATAATTTCACGCCGCAATGCATCCGCAATCCGTTCCGACGCACGGATCTTTCCCACAAAAGGGATCAGCGCGGGGGAGGGGCCTTCGCTCAACCGTCCGCACTCTCGCGCGCTTCGGCATCCCGGTTCATGCGGTGTAGATAGGTCAGGACACCGACCGGAATACGGCTTCCACCGGTCACCTGAACGACAGTGCCGCTGGTCCACGACGACTCGTCGGATGCGAAATATACCGCAAGGGGCCCAACGTCATCGACCACGCCTAACCGGCGCAGCGGTACGGTTTCGATCTGGCGGCGACGGCGGCTTTCGGATGTCATTGCCGACGAGCTTTCGGTCAAAACCACCCCCGGCGCAATCGCGTTGATCCGGATGCCCAGATGCCCCCATTCGACCGCCATCGTTGCGGTGAGATTCTCGACGCCAGCCTTGGCCGCTCCGTAATTGCCGGTCATCGGGCAAGGCTGAGACGCCGACCGCGATGAGATATTTACGATCGACCCACCGCGCGTCATGACCCGCGCTGCCGCCTGTGCCGCAAAGAACGTCCACTTCAGGTTGAGATCGACCACCGCGTCCCATTGGCGCTCGTCCATGTCCATCAGCGGCCCGACATCGCCTGCTGAGGCGCTGCCCGCGTTGTTGACCCAGCAGTCGATATAACCGTTCCCGCCCAGCGCAATCGCTGCGCCGACGACCACAGCGATGCCGTCGAAACTCATGATGTCGGTGGCGACGATACCGACGGTTGCGCCCATTGCGCGCAGTTCCGTAGCGGTTTCCTCCAGAGGTTCGGGACTGCGCCCGGTAATGAGCACATCGGCACCCGCCTGAGCCATTGCCCTTGCGATGCCGCGTCCAATCCCGCGTCCGCCGCCCGTAACCACAACCGTCTTGCCCTTAAGCGAGAACATTCATCATCTCCACCTCGTTATAGGTTACCTTGTGCTATTGACATGTAAACCATGTCAATGTCTTTTAGGGGCATTGCCGCCGTAGAATCGGCCAAAGGAGAGAGTGCTCATGGAGTTTGCCTGGACCGCCGACCAACAGGCTTACCGTGCCCATGTCAGGGACGCGCTCGACGAACTGCTCCCTGACAACTGGGGCACGCATTATGCGCCGCAGGGCTATGGCTCGGCCGATCAGATCGCGTTTTCGCGGGAGTTCGGTCCAAAACTTGCCGAGCGTGGTCTGTTGGTGCGCCACTGGCCGGCCGAATGGGGCGGAGAGAGCGCCGATCCCTGGGAACAGTTCATCCTTGCCGAAGAAATGAAGTGGCGGGGCGAGCCGCGTGGGCCGCAATATATGAACGTCAACTGGCTCGGACCCACGCTGATGAAGCATGGCACGCCCGAACAGCAACAGGAGCATCTCGGTCGCATTGCCAGCGGCAATGTGATCTGGTGTCAGGGCTATTCGGAACCCGGCGCAGGCACCGATCTCGCGGCGCTGCAAACCCGCGCCGAGCCCAAAGGCAACGGTTATGTCGTCAACGGCCAGAAGATCTGGACGAGCTATTCGCCATTTGCTGACTTCTGTTTCCTGCTGGCGCGAACGGGATCAGGTCGTAAGGATATTTCGATCTTCCTTGTGCCGATGGACACCCCCGGAATTGAGGTAAAGCCTTTCCCCGGTCTCGTCGGCGACGGCCATCTGAACGAGGTTTTCTTCACCGACGTTGAAGTGCCCGGCAGCGCCCGCGTGGGTGAAGAGGGCAAGGCGTGGGACATTATCACTTACGCGCTCAGTTTCGAACGCGTCGGCATTCCACGCTACCATGTCGGTCGCAAACTGCTCGACCGCGCCATTGCGCAGCTTGACCGGGAGGGCAGGGGGAACGACCCCATTATCAAAGCTCGCGTAGGGCGGATCGTCGCCAAGTTCGAAGCCGCACGCCTGCTAACCTATGTCGTGGTCGATCAGCGCGCAAAGGGTGCGCCGCCCAGCGTCGACGCCAATGTCAGTCGGATCACGGCGTCTGAAGCGTGTACCGACCTGACCAACTTCCTGATGGAATATGTGCCCGACTGTCTGGCGGATGGCGATGCCATCCTGCGCGAATTTCACCGTGGGAATATCGCGGCGACGATTGCTGCTGGAACCTACGAACTGCAACTGAACATGATCGCGCGCGGCGCGCTCGACTTGCCGCGGGGAAATTGACGATGGATATGGAACTGACGGGCGAACAGCAGTTGCTGGTCGATGCGGTGGAGACGCTGGGGACGCGCTGGCAGACGATGCCGCCGGGTCATGAGCGTGACTATGCCTTTTATGCTGCCGATCTTCAGGCCGCGTTGGCCGAAGGCGGCTTTCTGCGAGCCGGGCTGGACATGGGGATGCTCGAAGCCGGGCTGGTCGCGCTCGAAGTATCGCGGCTGCCGGTGGTCACGAGCATTGGAGCCTCGGCGCTGGTCTCTGCGGCATTGCTTGGCGATGTATTCAGCGGCCCGGTCGCCATTATTACCAGCGACTGGCGCAAGCCCCAGCGACTGCTGCCGGTGGCCGCTTATGCGCTGGTGCTGCGCGACGATCGAGCGTTGCTGCTCGACATGGCGGGCGTAACCGTCGAGGCCGTGTCTTCGATCTATGGTTATCCTTATGGTCGCCTTGCCGTCGAACCTGACTGGTCTTCGGCCCGCGACCTTGGCGAAGGGTCGGGTGCCTTGTTGCAGCAATGGGCGCGGGTGGCGCTGGCGTGCGAGAGTGCTGGGGCCGCGCAGTCGGCAGTCCGCATCACGGTCGACCATGTGAAGGAACGCTTTGCCTTTGGTCGGGCCATCGGCAGCTATCAGGCGGTGCAGCATCGCCTTGCTCAATGTTACCAGATTTCGCGGGGGATGCGTTTCCTTGCTCTTCATGCGGCATGGAGCGGCGACCCGGTCGGTGCCGACATCGCCGCGACTTATGCACAGGATCACGTCAACAAGCTGGCATTCGATCTTCATCAGTTCAGCGGCGGCATGGGCGTGACCTGCGAATATCAACTCCACTTCTTCTCTTATCGCCTGCGCGCACTGCAGGCCGAACTTGGCGGCGCGGATGGCGCGGCGACGGCCGTTTATGATCGGCTGTGGAAAACGGCGGCCTGACGTTCGACATCTCATCCGAAAAAAGCGTCGGACGCCCCAAAACCGAAAAAGAAGCCGGTGGGTCGATCCGCACGCCCGCGCCGATCATTGAACCGTCCGAAAAGCCTTTTCGTTAACAACAGAGGCATCAGCGAGACGATAAAATCTCGTCAGAGGCTCCGCAGGGGGCGATTCGCGACCTTCGGTCACTGGTGTAGCGCGACCTTATGTTTTGGCTCTGTATGGCCTATTTGCGGGCACCTTATTTTCCGCCTCATTAGTATGCGAAGAAAACTGACGCTGTTACAACTTTCTGCTTTTGTCCGGCGTAATGACACACTATGCATTCTTCGTACCGCGACCATTCAAGAGTCGCGAGCGGCTGACAAAATCCGGAGAGAATGTGGATGACGGCAATTTCGGTTATACTGCGCGACGGCTCCCTTCAAAATTTGACGGGTGAGGATGGCCTGTCTCTGATGGAAACGATTCGCGACGCCGGCATCGACGAAATGATCGCGCTGTGCGGCGGTTGCCT
Organism: Sphingomonas paeninsulae; assembly: GCF_003660165.1. NCBI lineage: Bacteria > Pseudomonadati > Pseudomonadota > Alphaproteobacteria > Sphingomonadales > Sphingomonadaceae > Sphingomonas > Sphingomonas paeninsulae. The sequence goes on along the minus strand of NZ_CP032828.1, from coordinate 433,543 downwards.
GAGTTGCGCCACATGTCATGTCATCGTTGATGAAGACTGGTTTGCGGCGACCGGCGAGCTCGGCGTTGACGAGAACGAGCTGCTCGACAGTTCCGACCATCGTGGGCCAACTTCGCGCCTGTCCTGTCAGATCGCGATCAGCCCCGCGCTCGAGGGTTTGCGTGTCACGATCGCTCCAGAAGACTGATATCATTCCCACCAGCAGGCCATGGCCTGCGTTAGGAGACCAACATGACGATTCTGAAGAACAGCAAGGCGCTGTACATCAACGGCGAGTGGATGAGCACCGACCAGCTCGAAGCGGTTCTTAATCCCGCAACTGAAGCTGTGCTGGGTGAAGCGCCCGTGGGCACCGCCGCCCATGTCGAAGCCGCGATCTCTGCCGCGCACGAAGCATTCCACAAGGGGCCGTGGCCGCGCTTGCAGCAGCGTGAGCGACAGGCAAAGATGACCGAATTCCTTGACGCGATCGAGCGTCGCGCGCCGGAAATCGTTCAGTTGATCGTTGCTGAAGCGGGCGCAACCCAAATGCTCGCCCAATATCTGCAATATGGCATCCCCATGCAGCACGCCCGTCACATGGTCGAAATCTCGTCGCGTCCTGCCATCACGCCGCTGCCGGTTGAAACCACGCCGAACGCAGAGGGCTCGATTACGCTTGGCGCTGGTGTCCTCGCTCGCGAACCCGCCGGCGTCGTTTCTGCGATCACTCCGTACAACTTTCCATTCTTCCTGAACGTCGGCAAGATTGTACCCGCGATGGTCGTCGGCTGCACGGTTATCCTGAAGCCATCGCCATTCACCCCGTTTGAGGCGCTGATCCTTGGAGAGATCGCCGAAGAAGTTGGCTTGCCAAAGGGCGTCCTGAACATCGTTACCGGCGGCATCGAGGTCGGCACCGCACTGACGACCGACCCCCGTATCGACCTCGTCAGCTTTACCGGTTCGGACAAGGTCGGCGCGATGATTCAGGCGCAGGGTGCGCCGACGCTGAAGCGTGTGTTGCTCGAACTCGGTGGCAAATCGGCAATGATCGTGCGGCCCGATGCCAACATCATGGCCGCTGCCCAGAACGGCCTGATGGGCTTCACCGTTCATTGCGGTCAGGGCTGCGCGCTGCTGACGCGCCATGTCGTCCACAATTCGATCCGTGCCGAATATGTGGCAGCGGTCAAGGGGATGCTCGCCCATGTAAAGGTCGGCGACCCTTCGGATGCCAGCGTCGGCATGGGGCCGCTGATCCGCGAAGTCGCCCGCAAGCGCACCGAGGATTACGTCCAGATTGCGCTCGATCAGGGTGCCACGCTGGTTTCCGGCGGCAAGCGTCCGGCTGGCCTCGACAAGGGCTTTTTCCATGAGCCGACGCTGTTCGACAATGTCCACAATAGCCACCGTATCGCGCAGGAAGAAGTGTTCGGCCCGATCGGTGTCGTCATCGGTTACGACACCGACGAGGAAGCCATCGACATCGCCAACGACAGCGATTTCGGCCTATCTGGTGCAGTGTTCTCCGCGGATGTCGGTCGTGCCTATGAAATCGCATTGCAACTGCGCACCGGCGGCGTGGCGATCAACGGCGGCGGTGGCAAAATGTCGAGCCACGCACCGTTCGGTGGCATCAAACGGTCCGGTTATGGCCGCGAATACGGCATTGAGGGTCTGAACGAATTCACCAACATCAAAACCATCAGCTTCAAGGGCGGCTGACGACATGGAGCCGCGCGTCAACATGATCATGACCGCAGACCCGCGATATCGCGGGTCTGCGGAAGTTTTATGAGGACGGACTGGGCTGGCAGCCGTGGGTTCCGGCAACCCCCGCGTCGGTATCAAGTCGATCTGGGCGTTGTTTGTGAATTCCAAAGCCGATGGCGACCTCACGCTGTCCGGCGCGTAACACATTAAGAAAAGGAGCGAATTATGGCTGACCTTATGGAAATCATGATGAGCGAGCCGCCGGAAGAGCCGGTGATCCTCGACGTGCCTGCGCCCGATTATGTGCCGCGCAACCTCATTCGTGACCTTCGCAACTTTCAGGGACAGCGGCCCAATACCTGCCCGGAACCCTATGCCCATACCGAGCGGCTGCGCGCCGACGACATCCCTCCGGTGATGTGGTCGCCGTTTCCGGCAACATGGATTACCGGCGGAAACTGGGTGCTAACCCAGTATAAGGATTGCGCCAAACTCTATCAGGACAGCAAGACGTTTGGATCGCATGGTCAGGCCGATTTCCAGAAACTGATCGGCGAGACGTTCAAGTGCATTCCTCTGTCGTTCGACGGCCCTGAACACATGGCCTATCGCCGGTTCCTCAATCCTTATTTCACCCAGAAAGCGGTGGGGGAAATGGACGCCGACATCCGTGCGCTGTGTGACGAGATGATCGACGATTTTCTGGCAAAGGGCGGCGGCGACTTTGCTTATGACTTTGCGCGGGTATTCCCTGTCAAAGTCTTCTTCAATTTAATGGGCTTTCCCCATTCGATCCTCGAACAATTCCTGAGCTGGGAATATGAAATTCTCCACACCCGCGACTTCGCACGCATGGGTGCCGGTGTTGCGGCTGTCCTCGACTGGCTGCGCACATTCATCCATGAAAAAGAAGCGCATCCAGACGATGGCCTGAGTTCGAAGATCGTCAACGGCTCGATCGACGGTCGCCCGCTGACCGATGACGAGAAGATCGGCACGATGTTCTTCCTGTGGCTCGGCGGGCTCGATACCGTCGCTTCCACGCTGGGGCAGATGTATCGTCGTCTGGCACTCGATCACACGCTTCAGCAGCGCTTGCGCGAGCATCCTGAACTGATCACCGGCGCGATCGAGGAGTTTCTGCGGATGCAGCCACTCGTCAATTCGTTTCGTCAGCTCAAGACCGATCTGACGTTGCACGGCGTCCAAATGAAAGAGGGCGACTGGGTGCAGGCGCTCACGGCGGTCAGCAACTTCGACCCCGATACATTCAAATGTCCGCGCGACTTCGATCCTGAGCGCAAGGCGAACCGGCACTTTACGCTGGCGAGTGGCGCGCACCTTTGCCTCGGCGCACATCTTGCCCGTCAGGAAATGAAGATCGCGCTGGAGCATTGGCTAAAGCGCGTACCGATGTTCAGCATTGCAGACGGTGACGACATGACCGTTCTTCCCGGCCTGCTGTCGGTAACCAACCTGCATCTGACCTGGTAAATTCACCCAAATACTATTGGAGAGATACATATGCGTTTTGAAAACAAGGTGGCCATCGTTACCGGCGCTGGTCAGGGCATCGGCGAAACCTATGCTAAGCGGCTCGCGGCGGAAGGCGCGAAAGTCGTCATCGCCGAACTGAACGAAGAACAAGGCAAGCGCGTAGCTTCCGAAATCGGTGACGCTGCGCTGTTCGTAAAGACTGACGTTGCGGACCCCGCTTCATGCGCCGCCCTTGCCGCGGCGACAAAGGCGAAGTTCGGCGGGGTCGATTACCTCGTCAACAACGCTGCGATCTTTGCTGGTATGCGTTACGAGCCGCTGATGTCGGTCGACCTCGACTATTATATGAAGTTCATGGCGGTGAACCTGCACGGTGCGCTGTTCGTCGCGCGCTCGATCGTGCCGTTGATGGAGGGGCGCACCGGTGCCGCAATCGTCAACCAGTCGTCGACCGCTGCTTATCTGTCGGGTGCCGTGGGTGCTTATTACGGCATTTCGAAACTCGCCACCAACGGCATTACGATGAGCCTCGCCGCCGAACTCGGCCCCAAGGGTATCCGCGTCAATGGTGTTGCACCCGGACCGACGCTTACCGATGCGATGCGTCAGGTCGATGAGCAGGTCATTGCCGGGATTCTCACGCAGATGCCTCTCGGTCGCCTTGGCGACACCAACGAACAGGCCGATGCGGTGTTGTTCCTGCTTTCGGATGCGGCATCATTCATTACCGGCCAGACGATCTGCGTCGATGGCGGCATGATCCGCAAACCCTGAAGTCGCGCAATCGGGGGAGGTGTTCTGGCATCTCCCCCGATTTCAGGTATTATTGTCCGCTGTTTTTCGACCATCGGCGCTTGTCAGGACGGAAACTGCAACGCGGCATAATCCTGCGCCCGGTGCCGGATGTGAAGCACGATAACCTCCGACTCCGCGCAGTAAAGATCAGAGTGATCTAGTTCGAAACGGCGCGCTTGGTTTCTTCCCGCTCGACCTCGTCTATGACCGACCAACCGAACCCCGCCGTGACTGTGTGGGCGGCGGCTATTTTCATCTGCGGGAAGGTAACCCGGCCACGGCCATTATAAATATGCGCCAGTGCGCCAAGCCGTTCGAGCATCATCAATAGCGTTCCGGCGCTGGCATAGGGAACGAATCCCCGCGCTACCCGACCGTCGCGCTGTGCCGCTTCTATCTGTTCCACCATCGCCAGCATGAGTGGCAGGATTGATCGTTCGCGCATCCCCACGAACCGCTCATCGCCCTCTTCGGCCGCAAGGTTTCGCGTCCGCATCAACGGACGGTGTTCGTCCCAGTAGCGGATATAGCTTTCGACCATCTCGACCGCGCGGTCATGCCCGGTTGCGTGATCCCAGGGCGCGTTAACGATCGCCAGTATCTCGGGCGTGCTCTGCGAGAGTTCGGCAGTCGCGGCCAGGACGACGTCGATCACGGTGTCGAAATAAACGTAGAATGTGGCCGCAGACACATTGGCCATTTGCGCGATATCGACGACTTTCAGGTCGCGGAGCGGCGTCGTCGCGAGCAGTTCCACGGTCGTGTCGATAATCTTGCGCCGCGTGCGAAGGCCCTTCGAACCCATCGTCTGGCCGCTTTGATTCTGTTCTGGCGTCAACCGTTTCAACCTAATTTTTCCCTACGTCCCAGCCAATAGCTATACACATCGGTTTACAGAGCGGAAGCGCTGCGATATCAGGACTGACACATCGTCAGTTTTTCGGATACCTTTTAATTAACAGGATTCGGCGGCGGGAGAGGAATTATATGACTCAGGTAATGAAGGGCGTTCGCGTTCTTGAAGTTGCGCAGTTCACCTATGTTCCGGCTGCAGGTGCTGTGCTGGCCGACTGGGGCGCAGATGTTATCAAAATCGAACACCCCGTGCGCGGCGATGCCCAGCGCGGCATTCTTATGCTGCAGCGCCTGACGGTCAATCCGCAGCGCAGTTCGTTCATGCAGCACCCGAATCGCGGCAAGCGGTCGGTTGGCATCGATGTCTCGACGCCTGAAGGGCAGGAGTTGATTTATGAACTCGCCAAAACATGCGACGTTTTCCTGACCAACTACCTCCCGGCGCAGCGCCAGAAGCTCAAGGTCGACCTCGAGCACATTCGTGCCGCCAATCCCGATATCATCTACGTCCGTGGCTCGGCGTTCGGTGACAAGGGGCCAGAGCGTGAGAAGGGTGGCTTCGATTCGACCGCATTCTGGGCGCGGGGCGGATCATCGAAACTCGTCACGCCGCATGAACTCGCAGGGCCGCTGCTTCAGCCAGGGCCGGCTTATGGCGACACGATCGGCGGCATGAACATCGCTGGCGGTATCGCGGCGGCCCTGTTTCACCGCGAACGCACCGGCGAAACCACCGAAGTTGATGTCTCGCTGCTGTCGTCAGGTGTGTGGGCAACAGCGTGCAGCATCGACGTCGCAATGGAGTTGCAGTCGGATCCGTTCGCTGCCGCCATGCCGGGTGCGATCGATACTGGCACCAACCCATTCGTTGGTGTGTTTGAAACCTCCGATGGTGGACATATCAACCTGACGGTGCTGAAACCCGGCCCCTATATCGACGATACGTTCGCACATCTCGGCATCGCCGAACATGCGAGCGATCCGCGTTTCTCGACCGACTTGCTGCTGATGGAAAATGCCCCCGCGGCCCGTGCGCTCGTTGCCGAAGCCTTCAAAAAGCACCCGTTCGCTTATTGGACGCAGCATCTGAAAACGATGAAGGGTCAGTGGGCAGCGTATCAGACTGTGTTCGACGTCACGACCGACGAGCAGGTGCTGGCCAACGACTTGATCTTTGAGGTTGAATCCGCCGATGGTGGGCCACCGATCAAGCTGGTCGCCAATCCGGTGCAATTCAACCATGCCAAGGTTGAAACGACCCGCGCGCCCGAACCGTCCGAACATACCGAACTGGTATTGATGGAACTGGGCCTTGATTGGGACCGGATCGAAGAGTTGAAAAACAAGGGCGCAATAGCCTGAAGAGGATCTGAATTATGGAATTGAAGCCCGGTTCGCGTTGGAAAAGCGCTGTTTGCACGACCGAAGTTGTTATCGTCCGCCCGTCGAAGGGCTCGGTTAGCCTTGAATGCGGCGGCCACCCGATGGTCGCGCTTGCCGACACGGCGCCCACCGGCCTCGAGCTGTCTCCCGACTTTTCGGGGGGCACCTCGGTCGGCAAACGCTATTTCGATGATGAGGCTGGTATCGAGGTTCTGGGCAGCAAGCCCGGCAAGGGGACGCTCGGTGTCGATGGCCGTCCGCTGACAATCAAGGAAGCCAAGGCGCTTCCGGCGTCCGACTGAGTTCAGAAACCATGCAGATCTCGCTCCTCCTCGAAATGGCCGCTGAGAGCTTCCCCGACCGGGCTATGGTGTCCAATGGGCTCGCCGGTCCTGATGGCCCTATCCTGGGCGGCGAAGTGCTGGCCCGTGCCCGCGCTGGGGCTGCGTGGTTGGCAGGGCAGGGTGGCGAGACTCTGGTGTTTTGTGGCCTTAACGGGCCCGCGCTGCCGATCGCCCTGTTTGCAGGTGCGATTGCCGGAATGCCGTTTGCGCCGATCAACTATCGTCTGACGGACGCCGATCTGTGCCGACTGCTCGCCCGGACCGCACCGTCGGTTGCCATCGTCGATGCCGACATCATGCCGCGTGTTACCGGCACGCCCGGCGTTACACTGGTCACGCGAGAAGCGTTCGAAGCGGCCTGTCTGGACCCCGCCAACCGCGCGATCGAATTGCCCGAAAGCGAACAGGACATTGCCGTTTTGCTGTTCACCAGTGGCACCACTGGTGAACCAAAGGCCGCCGTCCTGCGTCACGGCAACCTCAGCTCCTATGTCGTCTCGACCGTCGAATTCATGGGTGCCGAAGAAGGCGAAGCCGCACTTATCAGCGTGCCCCCTTATCATATTGCTGGCATGTCGGCAGTGCTGACAGGCATTTATGGCGGCCGACGCCTTGTCTATCTGCCCGCTTTCACCCCTGAAATCTGGGTCGATACGGCGATTGCGGAAAATGTGACCCACGCGATGGTCGTTCCCACGATGCTCGGCCGTATCCTCGACGTGCTGGATGCGCGCGGAATTACCCTGCCGGGCCTGCGCGCGTTGTCCTACGGGGGCGGGCGGATGCCGCTGCCGGTTATTGAGCGCGCGTTGAAGCTGATGCCGCACGTCGATTTCGTCAACGCCTATGGCCTTACCGAAACCAGTTCGACGGTCGCGGTTCTTGGTCCCGACGATCACCGTGCTGCGATCTCATCTGAAGATGTTCTCGTCCGCGCGCGGCTCGGATCAGTGGGTCGCCCGCTGCACACGCTCGAACTCGAAATCCGCTGTCCCGACGGCAAGGTGCTTCCGGCCCGTGAGTCCGGTGAAATCCATGTCCGCGGCGAACAGGTGGCGGGCGAATATCTCCACAAGAAACTGATCGGCGACGATGGCTGGTTCGCGACCAATGACGCGGGCTGGCTTGATGAAGGCGGCTATCTGTTCATCGAAGGACGTCTCGATGATGTGATCGTGCGTGGCGGGGAAAATATCTCTCCCGGAGAAATTGAGGACGTGTTGCGCGCCCACCCCCGTGTTCGCGACGTCGCGGTTCTGGGGTTGCCCGACGACCAGTGGGGCGAACGTGTTGCCGCCGTACTCGTCTGCGACGGCGAACAGCCCGCAATTGCCGAACTGACCGAATGGGTGAAGTCACGGCTGCGCTCGACCAAGACGCCCGAGACATGGGAGTTCCGCACCGAGCTGCCCTATAACGAAACCGGCAAACTGCTCCGTCGTGTGCTGAAGTCCGAGCTGACGACGACAGCATGAAGCGCGACAGGGTGGCCGATATCGACCATCTCGACGCTGAAGCCTTTTCAGCGCTTGGCTCCACTCCGATTGTCTGGATCGACGTGGCTGAACCCGGAGCGGCCGCGCGCGCCGAAACCCTTTCGCGCACTACGCAGGCGATTATTGGCGGGATTGACAGGGGAGGGGAGTGCTGTCGGTTTGATGTGGGTTTTTATGATCTGGTTTTGACCAGTAAAGTGGCGCCCGCTGCGCCCTGGATCTCTGTGGCGGACCCGTGGAAAGCTGCGGAGAGCATTACTGCGGCGGTTGTGCGGAATCCGATTGCTGCGTCAGCTACGGCGCAAGTCCTTCGTATGGGCGGAAATTTGCCGTTCGAACAGGCTTTGCAGCTTGAGTCCTTTGCCTATTCCACCTTGCTTGGCGGGGCGGAGTTTCGCGCGTGGCGAGCCGCTCAACCAAATCGTGCCCCGCCAGAGTCCAGCGGTCCCTATTTGCACATAAGCCGCGATAATGACCTTGTTACGGTCACTTTTGCGCGCCCCGCAGAGCGTAACGGCATTTGCGCGGGGATGCGCGACGCCTTGCACGAAGCTATTTGCGCGGTTTTGGACGATCCCAGTGCCCCGGCGCTGGTGTTGAAGGGCGACGGCGCGTGCTTTTCCACGGGCGGCGACCTTGCGGAGTTTGGCACCGCGACCGATCTCGCCGCCGCCCATGCCATCCGCACGCTGCGATCCTGTGCGCTGCGCCTTTACGAACTGGGCGACCGGGCGACCGTCATGCTGCACGGCGCGTGCATCGGTTCGGGGATCGAGATTCCCGCCGCCGCCGCTCATCGCCACGCCCTTCCCGGCGCTTTCTTCCAGCTTCCCGAACTTGGCATGGGCCTGATGCCGGGGGCAGGCGGGACCGTCAGCATCGCCCGCGCCATCGGTCGCCACCGTACCTGTTATATGGTGCTCAGTGGCCGCCGCATAACAGCAGAGACCGCAGCCCATTGGGGCCTGGTTTCCCCTGTCGCCATCACCCCCGAAATGCCAAACGACTCGCGTGTGTCGAATTGACATCAAAGTGTCATTACGCCATCGCCATAGCGATACAGACCGAGGGACGGATATGAGCCTTTCAATCGACCTGACCGGACAAGCGGCACTGGTAACCGGCGGCGGCGGCGGCATCGGTCGCGCCATCGCTCTGCGTCTTGCCGATGCCGGTTGCGATGTCGCAGTTGCCGATATCGTTCCCGAACGCTGCGAGGAAACGGCGGCCAAAATCCGTACCGCCGGACGCCGCGCGCTCGCTTTGCCGACTGATGTGATGGACAAGGCACAGGTTCGTGCCGCCATCGACCGTACACAAGCCGAATTCGGACGCTTCGACATTCTCGTCAACAATGCCGGTGGCGTATCCCGGCGCGATTTCGTCGATCAGTCCGAACGGAGCTGGCAACGTCATATCGACATTAACTTTACTTCGATGCTCGCCGGAGTTTCCGCCGCAGTACCCCTGATGATCGCGGGCGGGCGAGGCGGATCAATCATCAATGTCAGCAGTATAGAGGGCACTCGCGCCGCCCCCGGATTCGCCGTTTATGCCGCGTGCAAGGCCGCGATGGAAAGCTTTACCAAATCGATGGCGATCGAACTGTCGGCGCATAATATCCGCGTCAACGCCATCGCGCCGGACCACACTGTAACGCCCGGCAATCGTGGTAATCGCGCCGGGCCGGTCGATCCCGCCGCATGGACGCAACCGACGCCCGAAGCACAGGATGCGATGGACCGCCTTGTCCCCCTTGGTCGTGAGGGCGTCGATGTGGAATGTGGCGATGCGGCCGCGTTTCTTTGCTCCTCGCTCGCCTGCTACATCACGGGCGTGGTGCTGCCGGTTGATGGCGGCACGGCTGCGGCCGCGGGCTGGCATCGCGATTCCGCCGGTGCCTGGACGCTCGCTCATGGCCTGAACTTTGGCTGAGGAGCCCCAGAAATGTCGATAATCCTGACCGAACGTCACGGCCCGATTGCCGTTCTGAAACTCAATCGTCCCGATGCGATGAACGCCCTTGGCGCGCCCGGCGATGGCGAGGTCATTCAGGCCGCCTGCGCCGCGCTCAACGCCGATTTGACCGTTAGCTGCGTGATCCTGACCGGTGAGGGCAGGGCGTTCTCTGCCGGTGGCGATATCAAGGCGATGGCCGACCCCAACGGCTCCTTCTCTGGCACCGGCCTGAAAATCCGCAACCATTATCGCGACAATATCCACCGCGCCGCCCGCGCGCTCTACAGCCTCGACATGCCGGTGATTGCCGCCGTCAATGGCGCGGCGATCGGCCTCGGCTGCGATGTCGCGTGCATGGCCGACATCCGCATTGCGTCGGACAAGGCCAAGTTCGGTGTTACCTTCCTGAAACTCGGACTTGTCCCCGGCGACGGTGGATCATGGCTGTTGCCCCGCGTCATCGGCATGAGCCGCGCCGCCGAATTGTTCTTCACTGGCGATGTGATCGACGCGACAATGGCCGCCGAATGGGGGCTGGTCAGCCGGGTCGTGCCGCATGACACGCTGATGGTCGAAGCGATGGCGCTGGCGACGAAGATCACCGCGCTTCCTGCCCATTCGTTGCGCCTGACCAAGACATTGATGCGTCAGGGTCAGAATACCAGTTATGACACCGCGCTCGATATGGCTGCACTGGCTCAGGTCAATGCCCATGCGACTGCGGATTACCGTGAGGGCGTTGCCGCGATGATCGATAAGCGGCCGCCTGTTTTCATTGGAGAATGACACCTCCTCCTTCCTCCCCGTTTCCCTGACGCGGCGGTAAAATTCTTACAATCCTCAAAACCCTCAAATCTTCAAAATCCTTTCGACATTCAGAAACATCACAACATCCACGGAGACACAATATGACCGACGATCCAGCACTTGCGTTCAAGCTCGAGGACGATTGCTACCACCAGCTTTCGGACGATCCGTATGAGACGGAAACCAATTGGTGGTCGTTCAATATTCCCGAACGGAAAATCGGCTGCTGGATTCACACGCCCTATTATCCCAACCGAAAGACCGTGACGTGGCGGATCTTTGTATGGGATGACGAAGGAGTCGAGCCGGGTCGCCTCGCCTATTATAAAAAGGTCGAGGAAGCGCCGATGCCGGACAATCCCGACCTGCGCGACATCACGTTCCCACAGGGCGGTTACAGCCTGAAGATGATCGAACCGGGGATGAAATACCATCTTCACTATGAGGATGCCGAACGCGGTTTCGCGCTCGATTTCACGCATACCGGTGTTCACGCGCCGCACCGTTTCCAGCCCGGTGAGCCGCCCTTTATCCAGACTCCGCATTACGATCAACTCGGCCATGTCGTCGGTACGATGACGCTGCGTGGCGAAAAGATTGCGATCGACGGCGTTGGCGTTCGCGACCGCACATGGGGTCCGCGTGGTGGTCCGTATCAGATGAGCCAGAAGAAGCACGCGCCCGACAGCAACCGCGTCAAACACCCCGGCGGCCCGTTGTGGCGCCAGATCGAACGCGAGCGCGGACGGGGCCGGATCGAATATATCTACGGCCATTCGCTCGATTTCCAGACCGGGTTCCTTGGCTTCGTTCGTATGCAAGAGGCCGATGCGAAGGGCTGGGCACCGATGAATGTCGGCTGGTTGTTGAAGGACGGCGTGTTCGGACGGATCGACAAGGACAAGTCGCGGATGCTGAACTTCCGCGATCCGATCGCGGGCTGGAACAGCCATATGCTCGTCGATCTGACCGACGATCAGGGCCGCACGATGGAGGTCGAAGGCCAGTCGGTCAGCCGCATGAGCGAGGGTGGCTATGGCCTCAACCAGCTTATGCGCTGGGAAATGGAAGGTAAGATCGGCTGGGGCGAGGATCAGGACGTGTGGGTCGGCGACCATTATGCCCGCATGGTCAATGCGTTGAGGACGACGCGGTGAGCGAACTCGCTGCCCTGCTTCCACCGGGATTGTTCGACGCGGTGGAGGCGGCGGCGGGTGTCGCCGTCACCGCCGTCCGCCCACGCGGTGGGGGAGGGGCATCGCGAGAGGGAGCCGAGCTGACTCTGGTATGGCCCGACGGACGCACCGCCGACGCCTATATGAACTATGACGTCCACCGGGCTGGCGCGGGTGACGATGCCGCGTTCCTGCGTGAAGCCGCGATCCTGCGCGCATTGTCCGGTCCGTTTGCCGGTTCTGGCGTCCAGACTGCGCGTTTCATTGCCTCGATTCCCGACCTGCGCGCGCTCGTCGCCGAAAAGGTGTCGGGCGAATCCAATTTCCAGATGCTGAAGGGTGACCCCGTGCGCCGCGATGCCGTCGCCGCCGATTTCATGACTCAGCTTGCCGCCCTGCACCGTGTCGATCCGAACGGGGTCGAGGGCGTACCAGCGCCGCCCAGCGTGCGCGGTGAAATCCTGATCCGCATCGCCGCCATTCGGGAGAGTAACGAAGCGAGCAACAATCCGGTCGTCCGCCTTGCCGCCGACTGGCTGGAAGCGAACATCCCGCCCGAACCGACGCGCATGGTCGTCGTCCACGGCGATGCCGGTCCCGCCAATTTCCTGTTCGACGGCGACAAGGTGACTGCGTTGCTCGATTGGGAACTGGTGCATATCGGCGATCCGATGGCCGATATGGCGATGATCGCGCTGCGGATGCTGTTTCAGCCGTTCGTGCCTCTGCCTCAGGTGTTTGCCGCTTATGAGGCTGCGGGTGGGGTCAAGGTCGATGTGGCGCGCGTGCGTTACTGGCGGCTGTTGTTTCAGGCCGGTTTCGCAAGCCGTTCGCGCCTTGACGACCCGACCGCGCCGCCGCCGCCCAATCTGGGCATGAACATGGTCTATTCGATGGTTCACCGTCGCGTATTGGCAGAAGCTCTGGCCGAAGCGAGCGGCGTTACCCTGTCGCCGGTTGCCATGCCCGATGCACCCGAGGGGCCGCACGCGCGATCGTTCGCCATCGCGCTGGACGATATCCGCGACATGATCGTGCCGCGCATCGCCGACCAGCAGGCTGCGGTAAAGGCAAAGGGTTTGGCGCGACTGGTGAAATGGTGGCGCGATATCGAACGCTTTGGCCCCGGCTTTGCGGCTGTCGAAATCGCGGAACTGTCGGCGGCTCTGGGGAAACCCTTTGCCACGTTGACGCAGGCTCGCGCGGCGCTTGGCGCGGCGGTTGTGGCAGGGGCCATCGACCAACCGACCGCAATCCGCCTTTGCCATGCCGGGGTCGCACGCGATTCCGCACTCATGGCCGATGCGATGGGTGGGCTTGCCAAGGCGAGGTTCGCGCCGCTGGAATAGAGTAGGGCTGACTCGGCTTTATTGTCCCGAGCGTTACCCTATGTCTCAAATCAGCGATCGGTCTGCACAGCGATGGTTCGGCAGACCGCGAGTGGTCGGCTCCTGTCAGTCCGCTTTCGATCAGAAAAGCCAGCACGATGATGGCCAGCACGATGGGTAGTGCGCTCAGGTGGTGCGACCGCGTTGCCATACCGGGCGCACGATCTGGCCTCGGCGGACAGCGACCGCGAGCAGCGCTATGACGAATAGTGTGGCGAGAACAAGCGCCGGGATCGAGGCGTCGGTGCCCCCGCGACCGCCCGTGAGCCAATCTGGCCCTTCCAGATTCGACAGGACGAATCCACGAGGTCCGATGGATGTCATCGCATCGCCATACAAAGCGACTTGAGCGAATTTCCAGGCTGCTTGCAGCCCGATCGCGGCCCACAACCGTCGCGTCACCATATATAAAACGGCAAATAGCAATCCGGCTTCCAGCGCAACGGCGAGCACGGCCAATGGCGTCGCGTCATCGCCAAAGAGGCGCACTACCCCGAAGAAGATCATGGTCAGCAGCAGGCTAAGCCAGCTTCCAAGCAATCGCTCGACCAGCCGGAAACCGAGTCCGCATACAATTATGACCAGGATAATGGCGGTGGAAAGCTTTACGACGAACGGCAAGAGCATAACGGACGGCGGATTGAAACCGACGATGCTAACGCCCCCAAGCAGACTTAGGATTGCGAAGGTCCCGAAGGACAAAGCCAGTCCCCCGCAGAAGCCCAGACCGAGTTCTTTCAGCCACCCGCGATCGCCGAGTTCCTCAATATAGGAGCGACGCTCGACGATGCGGACAAATATACAATAGACCGCGACTGTCGCCGCCGCGCCGATTAACGGCAAGAAGTAACGGGCTCCCGGAACATGGGTGACAGATCGGAAGCCGAGACCGAGCGGACTGATCGCAAGGGTCGCCACGAAGAGCAGGCCTGCCGCAACAACGGCGAGCATCATCGGAAGATGTATGACCTGCCAAATCTTGCTATCGGGCGGCGTGATAGGTTCGACAGGCATGATGTGCCCAGGTCCATCCAGCCGTACTAAAGCGCGCGAGCGAGGGAGGTCGGTCAAATCTGTCTATCCTCGCTGTAATATCCCCGTGTCGGGTTTGGTAGTGCTTATAAGAGAACTGGCTGCCCTAGCAAGGTTTGGGAAAGAGGAGCGAGCGCTGTCGCATCGATCTTAGTTTCTCTCAACCATCATAGTGCATTCGTTATCGAGGGCGCGCTCTGCGAGGCGCAGGTCACCATGACCAATTAGTCCCAAATTGGGAACCGCGCTGTTCTCAATTGAACGATATTCGGAAAGGCTGCAGTCTTCAGGCCTGCGTATCGGGTGTGGTAAACAATGTATCGTGTTTACGCATTCAGGGGCATTAATCGACGGAGGCGAAGATGAAGGTTTGGAAAGCCATATCGGCTGTGTGCTTGCTGGTTTCCACCCTGCCGGCAAACGCTGTGACTTACACCGTTGGACCGATCGACAGTGGGCCGATCGACGTGACCTCGTCGTTCAATCCTGGTTACACGCTGATCGATTTCAATGATGGCACTTCCCCCTTTACAGGCGGAGCTGTCATATCGGGCACAACTACAGGGCAATATGTTGCGCCCGCAGGGGATACGACCCCTTATTTCTCTGTCGGACCAAGCACAAGCAGTCCAGCTTCGCTCGCGCTTTCAGCTATAAACCAGTTGAGCTTTTACTGGGGAAGTATCGATACTTATAATACGATCTCATTCGACGGATTGAGCCAATCTTTTAGTGGCGCTATTTTCGGCGGCACTGACTCTGACGTATCGCGGCCGTCGCGCCAGGTGACATTTTACTTTTCGCCAGCCGAATCCGCCGCACTGACGGGCATCAGCCTAAGCAGTAGCTCAAATGCGTTTGAACTCGACAATCTAATATTCGGATCAGCGGCTCCAGAGCCAGCGACCTGGGCAATGATGATCTTCGGCTTCGGCGCGGCGGGTGTCGCCATGCGTCGCCGTCGGAAGCCTGCAACGCGCGTTTCATACGTCGTCTGATTATACCTCTCATGCGGGTCTTCGGAAACCGAAGGTCGCAAGATTGACGGCTCGTCCACTCCCGCAAGCGTATACTTGCGGGAACAGTTTCTAAGCCGCTGTATGACCGCAAGTCTAAAGGTTTCGGATGCCGGCCCATTGCGGAACCGGAACGTCGAATGCAGGTGCGTGATGTTGTCCCTCGCCATGGTCGAACCACAGCACCGTGGTCAGCGTGTTGTGCGCGAAGGTCATGTGCGCTCTCCCGATACGAAACCGACCGACGCGCCGGTGGGGTCGATCGTCAGAATGATACGCTGACCACCGGGCACATCCATCGGCCCCATGATGACACTGCCCCGCCTGCCTTCACTTTATCGACCGCTACATCGACGTCTGGAATTGCGAAGTAGAAGGTGAACTTGACAGGCTGCTCCGGTGCCGATCGGTCCATCACCGCGCCGATCCGGGTGTCGCCCACATCGATGAAGCTGTAGTCACCGCTCGGCCCCATCGGCATCGCCTCGTTGGAGACCCAGCCCAGTAAATCCTTGTAGAACGGCAGCGCCTTCTTCTGATCGGGCACGACCAGCTCGTTCCAGCTGCAACGGCCCATCAGCGTGGGCGAGAAAGCCGTACTTTCGGTGTCGCCCTTGTCTGAGGCGACCATGTCGGACGCGGGCTTCATCAGATAGAAGATCGCACCCTGTGGATCCTCAACCAGCGCGATCCGGCCGACCTGCGGGATGTCGAACGGCTCCATATATTTCTTGCCTCCCGCCGCAACGACGTCCGCCGCCTTGGTATCAACATCCTCGACATGGAAATAGGCGAGCCAGATCGGCGCGGCCGGGAAGTCGGGCATATTGATCAGGCCGCCGATGCCGGTGCCTTCGCCGGTTGCGTTCCAGATCGTGTAGGGCTCGCCGCTCATGCCGGGGAAGCTCGTGGTCGTCCAACCGGTGATGTCGCCGTAGAATCGCTTTGCAGCCTCGGGGTCGGGCGCGTTCAGTTCGTACCAGATCGGTTTTCCGTAGGTCGTCATCCTCTTTCTCCTATGCGTGGGCAGTATCGAAGACCGGTGCAAAGCCGCCGAAGATCGCGGTCGGTCCGTTCCATGCCGGCTTGTTGCCGGCCATGCGCGGATCGCTCATCAGCGCGTTCCAGGCGTCATCGCGCGTCGCCTTGTCGGGCCATTCGATCCAGCCGAATACGACCGTCTCGTCGTCCGTTAGGTCGACGGCGCGGCGAAAATCCGTCACCTTGCCCTGGGGAACGTCGATGCCCCAGCCATCGCCGCCATCGCTGTATAGCCCGCTTTGTCGGGCGACGGAATCAGGAAGCCCTTGGACATAGGTCATGCCGACATCTCCTCCTGTGCGTCTGCGGCTTCGTAGAGCGCGAGCTGGTCGCCCATGGCTTTCACATGTGCGGGCCGCGCCTCGCCGCGCGCGACATAAGCGGCGAGCCTGGGGTACGCCTGCAATATGTCAGTTCCGCGAAGGCCGCCGAGCACCGATATCATCATCAGATCGCCGACTGTAAATGCCTCGCCGTCAAGCCAGGTTTTGTCGCCCAGCGCCGCTTCGAGGTCGGTGAGCCGCCCCTCGAGGTCCGCGATCACGCGTGGGCGGCGCATCGGTGACCATGGTTTTTCGGCCTCAAACACGTCGACGACGGCGATCTGCATCACCCATGGTTCGACCGAATTGAGCGCCGCGATCAGCCACTGGATCGCGTTCAGTCGGGCATCGGCGTCGTCGGGGAGCAATCCTTTCCCCTTCTCTGCGATACGCAGTGCGATTGCACCCGATTCAAAGATCTCCACCCTACCGTCCGAATAGGTCGGGACTTGCCCAAACGGCTGGTAACGGCGGTGTTGCGGGCTCTTGGCGGAGGGCCGTCGACCTCATAGGCCTGACCCACTTCCTCGAACGCCCAGCGCGCGCGCAGATCGCGAACGAAACCGCGCGCGAACGGCGGCACCCATTTGAAGGTGGTAATGCGTAGAAGGTCGCTCATCGTATCTCTCCCGGTTGGATGGTATCAGGCCGCTTCCGTCTCAGATTGCGCCATCGCGGCGACGGCGGCGTCGAGGTCCATGTGCAGTGGCCCGAAGCCGTGCCCGTCAAGGTCCTCGAAAGCTCGGCTGTACATGAAACCGAGATCTTCGGGATCGTGCCCCTCGCGCCCGCCAGCCGCGATCGCTGCTTCGGTGATGGCGTCCACCTCAGCGCGGCTGTCGAAGCCCAGCGCTATCAACGCGCCACTCGTCCCATGCGTATCGGCGATCGGCCTGGTTGTAAGTGTTCGGTAAAATGCGTGACCGACGAGCATGATGGTGATCGTGTCGGTCCACATCATCGACGATGCATGCTCTGCGGAGAATTGCACGTTCTTCTCGAAGCCGATCGCTTCGTAGAACGCCGTCGACTTGGCGACGTCGGCGACTGGCAAATTCACGAAGATCATCTTTGCCATTGAAACCACTCCTTTGCGAATCACTGTTTGCACGGAATGAGCGGGCTAGTTACAAAAAGCAACTATGCAGTTATTAAAAGTGACTGAAGGAGAAAAGGCCACGGCGAAGCGTTGGTATGACGACGCCTGCGGCACCGCGCTTGCGATGGAATTTATCGGCGAGCTGACCGGCGTGCCGCTCCGGGTCGAAGGCGATATCGATATCGCGTATCGCTTTGTCGATCTCTTCCCCTTGCCGGAGAAGATCGCGGACTGAATCAGGAAACTGACGGCTCCGCGCCGTACATAGAGCAAAGAGCGGTCGGACAGCAGTGCGCGCCCGAAGCAGTCATTCCCTGTATGCCGCGAGCGTCAAATCGATTGCGCCAGTGTTCTGCCCGGTTTTGGAGCTGGTTCCAATCAGGTTGGAACTTTGATGAAATCGAGGAAAGCGCGAAGCGGTGCCGGGACGAGGCGGCGACCTGAATAATAGAGGAACGGCCCAGAAAAGGGCTGCCACCAGTCCTCGAGCAGAGGTTCGAGTGCACCGCTTTCCATATGGGGACGCAGCCACCCTTCGAACAAATGGATGATGCCGCCGCCCGCAATCGCGACATCAACGGCAAGGTCAGTGGCGGCACCGACGCGCACTACCAATTGCCCTTGAGGCTCGACCAGCATCACTTCGCCCGATCGCTCAAACTCCCAGGGGCTGGTCAATGCACCGCTTGCAAAGCGACCGAGCAGACAGGTGTGTGACAGAAGGTCGCGCGGATGTTGCGGGCGACCGCATCGGTCGAGGTAGGCCGTGGCAGCGGCGGTGGCCATTCGTTGGACGCGCGGTCCGATGGGAACCGCAATCATGTCTTGCTCAAGGCGCTCGTCGTAGCGAATGCCGGCGTCGCATCCCGATGCCAGCACATCTACGAAGCTGTCATCGGCAATGATTTCGATGCATATGTCGGGATAAGCTGCCAAAAACCCAGGCAGGATCGTGGGCAGTACCAGGCGGGCGGCGCTGACCGGCACGTTAAGGCGCAGCGTTCCCGCCGGCCGATCCCGGAAACCATTGACGATATCGAGCGCCGCTTCGACCTCGACCAACGCGGGCGTCAGCCTGTCGATCAAGCGCGCGCCGACCTCGGTTGGCGTCACGCTGCGAGTAGTTCGATGCAGCAGGCGGACGCCGAGATGCGCTTCGAGACGACGTACCGCCTCGCTCAATGTCGACGCGCTCGTGCCACCGGAACGTGCAGCCTCGCGAAAACCGCGCCCCTGCGCCACGGCGAGGAAGGCGTTAAGGTCACGGAGATCCGTCATTATTGTCCATTTATCTGCACAGCCCGTGCTGGTTTTGCCGGATTATCATGATGGTCCGCAATGCCTATCTCGTTTCCATCACAGGAGAAGACCATGCAGACGATCGAACAGGCAGGGACATACAAACTTGGCGGACGCACGGTGCGGCGCCTTGGCTATGGGGCCATGCAACTTGCGGGCCCCGGCGTTTTTGGCCCGCCGCGCGATCATGCCACGGCGCTGGCGGTATTGCGCGAGGCTGTGAATCTGGGCGTCAACCACATCGATACGAGCGACTTTTATGGACCTCATGTGACCAACAAGATCATCCGTGAGGCACTGTCGCCTTATTCGGACAATCTGGTTCTGGTTACGAAAATCGGAGCAAAACGCGGCGATGACGCATCGTGGAACCCGGCGTTTAGCGCGGCTGAGCTCAAACAGGCGGTGGAAGACAATCTACGCAACCTTGGCCTTGAGGTGCTCGATGTCGTGAACTTACGGATCATGTTCGGTACTCACGGCCCTGCGGAAGGATCGATCGAGGCGCCGCTCATGGCTTTGGCCGAACTGCAGCAACAAGGATTGGTTCGTCACATTGGCCTCAGCAACGTGACCGAGGCGCAGGTGGTGCAGGCGCGCGATATCTGCGCGATCGTTTGCGTGCAGAACCAGTATAATCTGGCGCATCGCAATGACGACCCGTTGATCGACACGCTCGCTGCGGATGGCATCGCCTATGTTCCGTTCTTCCCGCTGGGCGGATTTTCGCCATTACAATCTTCAGTGCTTTCTGAGGTGGCCGAGACGCTTAAAAAAACACCCATGCAGGTTGCGCTCGCCTGGCTTCTGCAGCGCTCGCCCAACATCCTGTTGATCCCCGGAACGTCGTCGGTCGCCCATCTGAATGAAAATCTGCAAGTGGCCGGTCTGGTGCTTGATACCGAACATCTTCGAAGGCTCGATGCAATCGGATCCTGACATTCATGCTCCATACGATTAAAAGCCGTCTGTCCGGAATCGGCCAGCTATTCCCGTTCCGAGCTATCGTTTGTGCGCAACTTAGACGCCCGGTGTTGGGGGAAAGCTGCCGTTCGCTGGATCAATGCTGGTCGTAGCGGACAGGGATGTTCCGGCGCTTCGCCCAAGCATCGATACAGTCAATTGGCTTGCGTGGGCGAGCCCTGCTCCGGCTTAGGATGATCCGCCTGTAGTCCTCGTCGAAATTCACGCCGTCACCCGCTGGGCCGGGAGCGTCAACGTTGAAAACCGCACCGCAACGCTTACTCTCTCGCAAATACTCTGCCCACCACCAAACCTTAGGGGTCATGCTGCTGAAAGGGCAAGAAGGATGAGCATGGCCAATCATCCGCCCATTCGGGAACGTCCGCAAGTGGACGGAAGCGGACATGATGCGGGCGGGAAGGGCTGCAAAGCCCCGTCGATAGCCTCCGTCGCGAACAAGCGAATCACACTCTGCCGGTAAGGTGCGGGGCTGTCGGAACCTGAGCGACCATAAACTTAAGTATGTTTCAGGTACCTTGGGGATCAGGCGAGGGTCAGAAATAGCTCCGCCTCGATCAGCCAGTCATTGCCGATCTGCCGCCATTTAGCGCTGTAATTCCCGCTGGCGAGAGGGGGGCCGTCCGTGGTCGCTACGCCTACCCACTGCCCATGTTCAAACGCGATGGGCTCGATCGGAGATATAACGATGGTCTCAGGCGTGCGGGTATAGACGGTGCGCCCGGGCGAGCTGAATTCGCGCTTCCAAGCGAAGAGTTGCGCCTTGCGGCCGGAGATCAGCGCGCTGTCGGTGCCGGCGACAAGCACAGCATTTGGCGCCAGGATTGACCCAATCGCGGCTAGGTCGGCATCGGTGAGCGCTCGGTTAAAGGCGGCACGCGCCATCCGGATTGCGATTTCGGGCGTCATGCTTATCCGTATCCTTTTATCTGCGTTATCGCGTGCCCACGTGTCTGCCGAAGCACAGATAGCCGGAGACGTGCAATTCATGCCGCGGCGCGCGCCCTCGCCATGGGATCCAGAATAGCGAAAGCCAGTCCTGAACGGCGCTAATGGCCTGAACGGCGCTAATGGGGCGTAGCAGCGCGGTCAGCGGCTGACGGCGATGACTTCGATACTCAGCGGCGTACCGCCAGCGGCAATCGCAAGCAGGCGGTCGACATTCGGATGCGCGCCCGGGCGGTTGCGCGCATCCGCCGTGTGCTCGGCAAACACAACCAAGCCATGTTCGGCCGCTTTCGCATCCAAAGTATCAAAGAACTGCTTCAGATATTGGTAGACGGCCAGCGAGCCTTGCTTGCCTGGCTGATTTTCCATGCTGGCGACCACAGCTCCCTTCCCATCGACGAGGTCGATGCGTTGCACGCAATCGATTGGCGGCAATTGCTGAAGGTTATCCTTGAACGTCGCGCCTGGTTGAATCATCGCCAGCATTTCTCGAATTCCTGAGTTAATTGCCCGCGGGCATGTAACACCCTCTTCGGATGGCTGCTATGAGGCGCGCGAAGATCGGCGCCCTACGGCTGCCTTTGTGAAGGTTTTCGGATGCCGGCAAATAGGCTGTGCGTCCGGGTGAGGGCCGGCATCCGCGAGCCTCCAGTGGAGGAACTCTATCAGAACATGAACCTTTGCTTGGCGAGCGACGTCTGCATCGGTTTGTCGCGAGTTGCGCTCGAATTAACGATAAACCGCCAGTGTTACCGGGGCTGTTCATATGCCAGACAGGTAAATCTGAACACGCAGAACATCCATCGCGTTCAGGTGTAGCTTTCACGCTGCCTACCTTGCGCAACTAAATGGAGGGGTTCTCGCAGCCGAATACGACATTGTGCGGTCGGCGGTCTGACGAAAAGCTGCGATCCGCAGGCCCGAATGGTCGAGTTTGAAGGAGTAGCGCAATGAATATCATTTCCAAAAGTCCAAGAGTTCTCTTGCTGGTTACAATGCTTGCCGGCGTAGCGTCGGTCAGCGTGTCTGCGCAGACGCAGGAGCCGCCGGCGGCTCCGCTCGCGGTGACCGTTTCTGACACGAGCCCGCCTGACCGGTCTGCAATGACCAAAGGGCCTGAGATAGAGGGCATCATCTCCGCGCGCAGCGGCGACAGGGTGCAGGTCACGGCCGCCGACGGTGCCAAATCGATCATTACCATCGACGATTCCACCCGTATTACTGCCAGCAAGGGCCTCTTCGGCATCAACCGCGACAAGCTTGCGGCGACGTCGCTGCTCAATGGCCTGCCGGTGACAGTCAAGACCTTGCAGTCGGGCAATTTCCTTCTCGCAAGTCAGGTCATGCTGACCGGCAAGGATCTCAAGACTGCCTCGATGATCCACAATGGCACCGACCAGCGCTTTGGCGAACAGACCGCAGCCACCGAGGCGCTGCGCGGCCGCATGGGAGACATCGACAAGTATAACGTCAAGAGCACGACCAACGTGAACTTCGACACGGGCAAGGCGGTCGTGTCTCCGCAAGCTAAGAGCGAACTCTGCGCGGCGGCAGCGGCTGCCGAGGGGATGAATAACGCCCTGCTGCTCGTCGTGGGTTACACCGACTCTACCGGGAGACCGGAATTCAATCAGGTGCTCAGCGAAAAGCGGGCCAGTGGCGTCGTCAACTATCTCCAGCAGGCCTGCCATTGGAAGCCCTATCGCATGTTGACCCCCACCGGGATGTCCGAAGCTGACCCGTTGGCGGACAATAATACCGTCGAAGGTAAAGCACAGAACCGTCGCGTTTCGGTGAACGTTCTGGTCAGTAAAGGCCTCGACGGCCTGTGAGGCGCGCGGGGTGGGCTTTGCCCACCCCGGGTTGTTGGCCTAGGCGCTTTTGGGGTGTGCTCCGGCAATGCGATCAACGTCACAGAACGGCTTTTGTGGTGCGGCATGGCGTGATCGATCATCTTGAGCGCTAGTTCCGGTCGAGTGACCTGAAACAACACCCCTTTATCCACACAATAATGTAGATACATTTATCACCGAGGCGATCGGGAGCGACGCGGCAAACGGGTTACGAGACTTGGCTGGAAGCGACATGGCCCACCCTTCTCCAAAGGGCGGTGTGCGGCGGTTGAAGGCAGAACGGTGATGGCACATCGCATACACAAAGGGAGGCTGTGATGGGACAAGTCAGAGTTGCTGGGTTTAGTGTGTCACTGGACGGGTTCGGTGCCGGACCCGAGCAGAGCCTTCAGGATCCTCTCGGTAAGCGAGGACCGGAACTGCACCGCTGGTTCGTCGGCACGAAAAGCTTCAAAGCCATGTTGGGGCAAAGCGGTGGTTCCGAAGGCGTGGACGATAGCTATGCCCATCGCTCTATGGACGGCTTCGGCGCCTTCATCCTCGGGCGGAACATGTTTGCGTATTCGCGCGGCGAGTGGACAGATGACAACTGGAGGGGGTGGTGGGACGAGAACCCACCGTATCACGCACCGACCTTCATCCTGACGCATTACCCCCGCGATCCGATCGTTATGGAGGGAGGCACCATTTTCTACTTCGTGACGGACGGGATCCGCGCGGCGCTCGAGAAAGCACGCGCCGCCGCTGGTGACCTGGATATCAAAATTGGCGGCGGCGTGTCCACGGTCCGCCAATATTTGCAGGCCAGCCTGATCGACGAGCTGCACTTTGCGTTCTCTCCGGTTTTGCTTGGACGGGGCGAAGCGATGTTTGAAGGCCTGAACCTTCCCGAACTCGGATATCGCGTGATCGAGACCGCACCCACCGAACTCGCCACGCACGTCGTGCTCGGCCGTTAGGAAAAGGCGGAGGTAAAAACGCGCGAGCCGTCGCAGCCTTCAGCGCCCATCAGGTTCAAACAGAATCCGCCTGCGTCGCTAATGACGCGGGGCACGGCAATTTCGACAAGCGACCTACAGCCTTCGACCAATGGCTAATCCCCGGATGCGTGCTTGAGCGGGGCAGGGTACAGTGGATCAATGCTGACCGACGATCGAACCACCGAGCCACTCGCTCCGCACGTTGCGCTCATCTCGATCGCGTGCTTTTGGGCATTTTATTTTGTAATCTGGTCCCTGCGCGGAGCGGTACTGTATCAGCATAATCAGCCTGGTATGCTGGGTTCTCGCGCAATTGTGTCAGCAGGCAGCGCGGGATTGACCGTGATCTTCTTTCTGCTGATGCGCCGCGTTTCGGCGATGCGCCTTAGGCGTAGCATCGGTCTTGCGCTCTTGCTCGCGGTGCCCGCCGCAATACTTTATTCTGCGCTCAACTGGTACATGTTCGACCATATCGGCGAAGGCGCGGTGATGCAGTGGCATTGGTCAACGATGACATCTGCACCAAGCGCGGTCCCACCACCACCACCTCCTCCTCCTCCGCCACCACCTCCGACTCCGGGTTCGATGTCGGTGGGCTTTGGCACGATGCCGTCCCAGACCGGTGCGGAGATGACCCGCTTCAGGCGATCGCGGATCAGGCCGCCAATGGCTATTTCTTCTTTATCGCCTGGGCGGCCCTTTATCTGGCACTGTGCTATTCTGCCAAAATTGGCGCGCTGGAGCGACGGACCGCAACGCTGCACGCCGCCGCTCAATCCGCAGAGCTCAGGGCCTTGCGCTATCAGATCAATCCACATTTCCTTTTCAACACGTTGAACTCGCTGTCGTCGATGTTGCTAGGGGGCAAGCGCGACGAAGCCGAGCGGATGATCCTCAACCTCGCGACATTCTACCGCACCAGCCTGACTGGCGATCCGACTGAAGACGTGCGATTGTCCGAAGAAATAACGCTGCAACTGCTTTATCTCGATATTGAGAAGGTGCGCTTTCCCGATCGGCTGCTCGTCAAAATCGATGTCCCCGACGCATTGCTAAGCGCTTGCGTTCCTGGCCTGATCCTGCAGCCGCTCGTGGAGAATGCGGTTAAATATGCGGTCTCGCGCGTGAAACGGGTGGTGACGATCCGGATTGCAGCGCAGGAAGTCGCAACTGGATTGTCGCTCACGGTGGAAGACGATGGCGATGCGATCTATGTCGATGCGATAGAAGGCGGCATCGGTGTCGGCCTGCGCAATGTCCGTGATCGATTGACCGCGCGCTACGCAGACGAAGCCACCTGCCATTGGGGCCCGAAAAGTGACGGCGGCTTCGCGATAGTGCTCAAGCTTCCGCTGGTGCGTGATGGCTGTTGAGGGCAGGCTGCGTACGCTGATCGTCGACGACGAACCGTTGGCGATCGAGCGGTTGCAGATCCTGTGCGCGCAGATACCGGGGATCGATCTCGTTGGAACTGCGTCCGATGGTGAGGCGGCGCTGCGGCTTATCGAAGCGCTGCTGCCTGAGCTGGTACTGCTCGACATCTCCATGCCGGGGCTTGACGGACTTGGTGTGGCGCGCGCGCTCGAGGGAAAGGCCAAGCGCCCCGCGATCATCTTTTGCACCGCTTTCGATCAGTTCGCTGTGGCGGCGTTCGATGTCGCGGCAGTGGGCTATCTGCTCAAACCGGTCGCGCCAGAGCGACTTGCCAGGACAGTTGCCCGTGTCGCCGAAGCGCTCGCCGCGGTCGACGCCGCGCCTGATACTGTACCGGCGTGGGTCGAAGAGTTCTGGGTGCCGCACCGCTCCGAGGTTATTCGTATCGCTGCCACGACCATCGAACGGATCGAGGCGGAGCGTGATTATATGCGACTTCACATCGGCCCGCGAAGTTTTCTGCTTCACCAAACGATCAGCGCGCTTGAGCAGCGGCTCGACCCGGCGCGCTTCATCCGGCTGCACCGTTCAACAATCGTTCGGCGTGACTTGATCGCCAAGCTCCGTCACGACGGGCTCGGCACTTGGTACGCTGTCCTTGCCAGCGATTGCGAGATACGGATCGGGCGCAGTTATCTCACCTCGGCGCGCACGCTGATGAAGCGCGGATAGTTGGCTCGCATCTACCTTCGTATGGGCCTCGATAGCGTCGCCACGATTTAGCTGAAATTGTACCTGTGACCTCAGGAAGCGGGGCGCCCAGCCTTGGTAATTTCCGCGGTATAAGCGTTGCGGGTGCGTACCTTGGCAATCGCGATCTGCACCTGTGGGAGGGCTTTCGACAAGGCAGTCGCACGACATGCGCGCTGCTCCATCCATGCCTCAAGATCGCGTTGATCGTTATCGCCACAGACGAAGCGGACCGCACGCGCGACACGGTTACGGAGAGCCTGCTCGCCTGTAGACGTTGTGACATCAAAATCGGCAGTACGGACCGACACGCTGGGGATGCCCGGCTCAGCTAGCGCGGGCGCTGCTGCTAGTACGCAGACTAGACCAAATGACAAGACGGTGCGGGTGACAATGGTGGACATGATCGATGCTCCTCTGGCACGCCCGTCTTTGACATACAGCAATGGGTGACGGGACTGCTGAGGGCTTTGATACGTGATGCACGTGCCCGGCGCGCGGCGCATTCGACGGATGCATTACAGCGATCCATCAACCTCAAAACGCATCGACGAATGACAGGTGGTTTTCGACGAACGTCGCTCCGCTTCGTCAATGTGGAAGGGCAACCCGTTAAAGCACAGCCAGACAGGCGGTCGTCAGGTCACACTCTGATGTCCGTTGACACGTTTCAGGCACGCGCCTTCGCCCGCGGGAAAAGCAGCAGCCCAAATCGCGCAACCTCAGTTATTGGCTTTTTCGTTCGCTTCAGTTAGGCGAGGTGTCGAAAGTCGGATTATTCCGGCTTTCATTGATCGCGCCGGTGCCCCCGCAAGGGGCTTAATCGGGAATGCGGTGCGGAAGTTTTGCTTCCAAATCCGTGGCTGTCCCTGCAACTGTAAGCGGATAGCGCGATGCACATAGCCTCTCCTTGAAGAGGCAGCCACTGGGCCGGACGCTAAATCATGCGAGGCCTGGGAAGGCGTGTATCAAGCTGTGACCCGCGAGCCAGGAGACCTGCCGGCGTCTGGTCGCTCTTGCCTTGGTCCAGGGGATGGCCGCGGCACGGTGAACTCCGTCTGAGCGACGAACGAGCGGCTGGGGCCGCATCGGAGACGTGCGTCGGTCGCCTTTGGCGTCCGGCCGCCGCGCGTGTCGCCCGTTCGCGCGGGTTTGCCCCGGCCACGTCGCAAGACGCCGGGGGACTATTTGTGATCAAGACCATCCTTTCCAGCAGCGCGCTCGCCGCGCTTCTTTTGCCTGCACTTGCTCATGCCGAAACGGCATCCGACGCAGGAAGCAATTCCGATATCCTTGTAATCGGCACCGACCCCAACAACGCCAATGAGGCCACGCAAACGGGAAGCCGCCTTGGCCTGACTATCCTCGAGACGCCGGCCAGCATCGAGACATTATCGGGCGATGTTATCCGCGCGCGGGGCGACCTGTCGATTGTCGATGCCGTCACGCGCGCCACCGGCATCAGTTCGGTTGCAAATCCCGGCAACGGCGGAACTGGCCTCGCCGCACGTGGCTTCAGCGATCAGGGCTCTGTCATGATCCTCTATGACGGCGTCAGGCTTTATCCCGGCGCGGGCACCGTGACCTTTCCGACCGATCCCTGGACTGTCGACCGGATCGAAGTGCTGCGTGGTCCTGCCTCGGTCCTCTATGGGCAAGGCGCAATTGGCGGCGCGGTCAATGTCATATCGAAAAAGCCGCAGCAGGATCGGACGGTTTTCGATTTCGAGGCAGGCTACGGATCGCAGAACAGTTGGCGTATCGGTGCCGGTGCCGGCGGCCCCGTGAACCAAACGCTATCCTATCGGGTCGATGCCAGTCGGACCGGTTCAGATGGCTGGGTTGAGCGCGGCAATTCGAAGAGCTTTGCCGTTTCCGGCTCACTGCGCTTCGCCCCGACCGACAACTTCAGCCTCACATTGTCGGACGATTATAGCGATCAGCATCCGATGCGCTATTTTGGAACGCCGCTGATCGACGGCAGGCTCGATGACCGCAACAAGCGCCTGAACTACAATGTCTCGGATGCGGTTATGCATTTTGAGGACAATCGCACCACGCTGAGGGCTGAGTGGGGATTGGCCGATGGCATCCAGCTTGTCAGCACGGCCTATCGCCTGACCACAAGCAGGCACTGGCGCAACCTTGAGAGCTATTTCTGGGACGGCACGACCAGCAAGGTTGATCGTACCGACTATCTGGGGATCGATCATGCCCAGACTCAGGTCGGCGACCAAACCAGCCTGACGGTCAGCCATCCGATCGCGGGCCTGCATAATGATTTCGTGATCGGTTTCGACGTCAACGACATCAAATTCAGGCATTCGAACAATTTCTATCCGGGAGCGGCCTCCATTTCCGATAGCCCGGTCGATCCCTTCATCTTCGTTCCGGGCCTGTTCGACACCACGGTCCCGATCCAGCCCGTTTTTCGTACCCGCACCCTGCAATATTCTTTCTTTGCCGAAGACCGGCTGAAATTGAACGACCAGATCTCGCTGGTCGCCGGGATCAATCACGAACACGCCAATGTGAAGCGCTATACGATAGCGGCGAACGCTGCCGAGACGCAGGTTCTGGACAAGTCGCTCAACAATACGACCTGGCGGATCGGCGCAGTCTATCAACCGCTGCCTACACTGTCCTTCTATGCCCAATATGCCACTGCGGTTGATCCGCTGGGTTCTCTCGTGACCTTTTCCCCGAGCGATGCTCAATTCAGGAACACTACCGGCGATCAGGTCGAGGCCGGTTTCAAGGCGGCCTTCTGGCACGGGCGAGGAACCTTCACCTTCGCGGCTTACCGCATCGTGAAGAAGAATCTGTTGGTACGCGATCCCGCCGACCTGATGAGTACCACGCTGTTGCAGGTCGGCCAGCGGTCATCGAAGGGCCTGGAAGGCTTGCTCTCGCTCGAATTGCCGGAAGGGTTCGGACTCGATGCCAATGCCAGCGTACTGGAGGCCCGCTTCGATTCGTTCAACACCGGGGGCATATCCTATAGCGGCAAGACTCCGCCGAGCGTGCCCGAAGCCACCGCTAATCTCTGGCTGCGCTATGATGTGACTGCGCGTTTTCAGACACGCCTCGGCCTGCGGTATGTCGGCAAGACTTACTCTGACAACGCCAACCAGTTTCGCGTGCCCGGCTATGCCGTGGTGGATGGCGGTATTTCGTTCGCGGTGACGAAGAATGTCGCGGCCAACCTGCGGGTCTACAATCTGTTCGACAAGAACTATGCGACCACCACCTATAATGACGAGCAATGGTTGCTCGGGCGGCCTCGCTCGATCGAAGTTTCGATCAGCGGGCGGTTTTGACCATGCATGGTTTCACGAAACCCGTGGCGACGGCACCCCCGCGCAGCCGGGGTCGGCTGTTGCGGGCGCTGCTCGTCCTGCATCGCTGGATGGGGGTCATCATCGGCACGGTGATGACGCTGTGGTGCCTTACCGGGTTCGTGATGTTGTTTGTCGATTACCCCCGGCTGCTGCCGACCGAGCAATTGCGGGGCTTGTCACCGCTGCATTTGCCGTTCGGTGGCAGTCTGGCACGGATTGCCCTGGCACCCGATGCTGGACTGGCCTCGGCCCGCCTTGAGATGGTCGCGGGCAAGGCCGTGCTGCGGGTCGTGCCTGAAAAGGGTGATGGGCGCGCGATCTGGCAGATGCGCGCCTCACCGCAGAGCTATGACCTCGGGTCCGGCGCTCTCTTGACGACGCTTTCCAGCGAAGATCTCGGCAAGGTCGGGGCGGAATTCGGGCGCAACGTCGGGATTGACGGACCTGTGGCCGCGATAACGCCGATTTTCGTCGATCAATGGACCGTTCAGGCATTTCGCGCCAACCGACCGCTCTATCGGGTAGACTATGCCGACGCCGCAGGCTCGACGGCCTACATCGCTGGCCTGACCGGTGAAGTTGTCCAAAAAACGACCCGATTTGAGCGCTTCTGGGGCTGGCTCGGCGCGGTTCCGCACTGGCTTTACCCGACGGTGCTTCGCCAGAACCCAGTTGCGTGGAGCCAGGTCGTTATCTGGACATCGCTGACCGGCTGCTTCCTTACCGTCACCGGTATCTGGATCGGTATTATCCGATTAATGCGGGGCAAGGACGGAACGATCGGCTCGCCCTATCGCGGCCTGTGGTGGTGGCATCATATGGCGGGACTGGTCTTTGGCCTGCTCACCCTCACCTGGGTCGGGAGTGGCCTGTTCTCGATGAATCCCTGGGGGCTGTTCGACAGCAATGCCGGACTTGTGGAACGTCAGTACCTTGCAGGCACGATGCACTGGGCCGACATGCGGGCCGCGCTGGCCAATATAAGCCGCCTTCCCATCGATACGGTCCGCGTAGAAAGCGCGCCGCTTGGCGGAAAAATGGCGCTTGTTGCGATTGCCGCGGATGGACGCATGGTCCGGCTGAACAGTTCGGGCAAGCCCGCGATACTGACGGGGGCGGACATCGCGGTCGCATTGCGGAACGGCCCTCGTGTCGCATCGCTTTCCCTGCTGTCCGAGGGCGACAGCTATTACTATGCGCATAAGGAGTCGGTGCGATTGCCGGTGTGGCGTGCGGTGCTGGCTGATCCGCAAGCCACGCGCCTTTATATCGACGCGGTGTCCGGCACTTTGCTGCGTGCGGTCGATGGCACCGCGCGCGCCGAGCGCTGGCTATGGAGCGCCCCCACAGCTTTGATCTGCCCGGCCTGCGCCACAGCCCTTGGCGGTATATCGTTATCCTGCCCTTGCTCGCAGCGGTCACGTTCGTGTGCGGGACCGGAGCCTGGATGGGTATCCGCAAACTTGGCCGCGACCTGCGGCGAATTTGGCGGCGTATCCGGCGGCGGCTCTCACGCTACCCATTTCCCCGTCGATCACGGAGCCAGTCATGATTGCATCTGTCGCATCAGTATCACTGTCCCTACGCCGAAAGATCAGCATCTTGTTTGCAGGACTGATCGCGGCCAACATCGCGGTGTGGATCTGGGCATACAGCCTGTTCCACGCGCAACCCCTGATGCTGGGCACCGCTTTGCTTGCCTGGGGACTCGGCCTGCGTCACGCGGTTGATGCCGATCATATTGCGGCCATCGACAATGTAACCCGCAAGCTGATGCAGCAAGGTCAGCGCCCGGTTTTGGTCGGCTTCTGGTTTGCGATCGGGCATTCGGGGATCATTGCCATCGCGTCGATCACCATCGCGGTGACGGCCAGCGCGCTGTCGGGGTTCGGTGCCTTCAAGGAAATGGGCAGCGTAATCGCGACCATGATTTCCGCACTTTTCCTGTTCACCATTGCAGGCATGAACCTTGTCATCCTGCACTCCGTCTGGCGGACCTTTGCCCATGTTCGCGCGGGCGGCAACTATGTCGACGACGATCTTGACCTGTTATTGGGTGGGCGCGGTCTGCTTTCGCGGATGTTCAGGCCAATGTTCCGCCTCGTGAACAAGAGCTGGCATATGGCCCCGCTGGGGTTTCTGTTCGGGCTGGGGTTCGATACCGCAACCGAAGTCGCCATTCTGGGCATGTCGGCCAGCCAGGCTGCCAATGGCCTGTCGATCGGAACGATTTTAGTCCTGCCTGCGCTGTTCGCGGTCGGTATGGCCCTGATCGATACGGCCGACGGTGTGGTGATGCTGGGCGCTTATGAATGGGCCTTCGTGAAACCGATCCGCAAGCTCTATTACAACATCACCATCACCCTGATCTCGGCCATTGTGGCAATTGTCATTGGCGGAATTGAGACATTGGCCCTGATCGGCGACAAGCTTGGCCTGACGGGGTGGCCATGGAGTCTTGCTGCGAAACTGGGTGAGAATTTCAACAGCCTTGGCTTCGCCATCATCGGACTTTTCGTGCTCTGTTGGCTTGCAAGCTTTGCGATCTACCGCTGGAAGCGCTTCGACGAGATCGAAGTGCCCGTCGTTCCCTGATCGTCCCCACCTAACCGTGCGCGTCGTTACATCATTCTCAGCCAAGAAGAGGAAGGCGCAACAACATCAATTGGCTTGGCTTGTATTTTCCTCTAGGGCGATCATCGAAGGACGGATTGATTCCGCCCTTCATTGATCGCGCCGGTGCCCCCGCAAGGGGCTTAATCGGGAATGCGGTGCGGGAGCTTGCTTCCAAATCCGTGGCTGTCCCTGCAACTGTAAGCGGATAGCGCGATGCACATGCTCCTGACCACAGGAGCGACCACTGGACAACGCATTCGTGCAAGTCTGGGAAGGTGTGCATCAAGCTGTGACCCGCGAGCCAGGAGACCTGCCGGCGTCTGGTCGCTCTTGCCTTGGTCCAGGGGATGGCCGCGGCACGGTGAACTCCGTCTGAGCGACGAAGCTGTGCGGCTGGGGCTGCACGGTCGCGCGGTAACGGGTGCTTCATCGCGCCCGCCCGTGGTCGCGCGCCGACCGGACCTGTCCGGCAAGCCCCCGCTTGTTCTCGCTCCGGCGCACGGGGAATTGCCATGTCCGACCTGTCCAAGGTGCCGGTCACTATCGTTACAGGGTTTCTGGGCGCTGGAAAAACCACGCTCATCAGCCATCTGATCCGCAATGCCGGCGGGCGCAGGCTGGCGGTGGTGGTGAACGAATTCGGTTCGTTGGGCGTGGACGGCGAGATTCTCGAATCCTGCGCCATTCCCGATTGCCCGGCAGAAAACATCGTCGAGCTGGCCAATGGCTGCATCTGCTGCACCGTGGCGGATGATTTCATCCCCACGGTCGAAAAGCTGCTCGCGCTCGATCCGCGCCCGGATCATATTCTGATCGAGACGTCAGGCCTCGCGCTGCCCAAGCCACTGCTCAAGGCATTCGACTGGCCTGCGATCCGCAGCCGGATCACCGTGGACGGCGTGCTGGCGCTGGCCGATGCCGAGGCGGTTGCGGCAGGACGATTTGCGCCCAATGTTGCCGCGCTCGACGCTCAGCGTGCCGCTGATCCGAGCGTCGATCATGAGACGCCGCTGTCGGAAGTGTTCGAGGATCAGCTCGCCTGCGCCGACATGATCCTGCTCACAAAGGTTGATCTGGCCGGACCCGAGGGCGTCGCCGCCGCGCGTGCGATTATCGCGGCGGAGGCTCCACGCGCTGTGCCGGTGATCGAACTTACCGAAGGCGTAGTCGATCCGCGTATCATTCTGGGGCTTGATGCCGCCGCAGAGAACGATATCGCAGCGCGCCCATCACACCATGATGGAGAAGACGATCACGAGCACGATGATTTTGACAGCACTGTCGTCGAACTGGGCGAGATTGCTGATCCGGCGGCCTTTGTGGCGCGAATAGAAACGCTGGCCCGCGATCACAATATCCTGCGTGTGAAGGGCTATGCCGCCGTTGTTGGAAAACCGATGCGGCTGCTGGTGCAGGCGGTGGGTGCGCGGGTGCGTCATCAGTATGACCGTCCGTGGCGGCCCGACGAGGCGCGGCGCACCACGCTCGTCGCCATTGCCGAGCATGACCATATCGATGCCGACGCCATTCGCGCGGTGCTGTTGAGCTAGGCGCGCACCATGCACGTCATCTTCCGCGAAACCCATGGGATGGAGGAAACTGCCGTCCCGCAGGATCTGGGGCAAGAGCCTGCGGATCTGGTGGTGCTGTCCTTTTCAGACAGCGACCTCGGGGCGTTCGCGGCGGCATGGCATCAGGCCCGCGCGGATGATGCGGCATTTCCTACGCTTAGGCTCGCCAACCTGGCGGCGCTTATGCATCCGCTATCGGTCGACACTTATGTCGAGCGGACGCTGTCGGGCGCGAAGGCGATCCTGATCCGGCTGATCGGCGGTACGCCTTATTGGAGTTATGGGCTGCAACAGGTCGAGGCTCTGGCCCGGTCGCGCGGCATCGCGCTGGCCGTGCTGCCCGGTGACGGATGGGAAGACGGGCGGCTGGATGCGGTTTCGACCGTCCCGGTGTCTGCTTTGCGAGACCTTGCCCATTTGTGCGACGCAGGTGGTGCAGGAGCAGCGCAGGCGGCCCTTGTTGAGCTCTCACGACTGGCGGGGCTGATCGATACCCCTCTCCAAAATTGCGAGCCGCTGCCTATGGCGGGGGGCTGGCATCCCGGCAGGGGTGTGGTCGATCCTGAAACCTTCCCGCGCGTTCCCGAACGGCCGCTGGTCATGATCATCTTCTATCGCTCCTATCTGACCGCGCACGATCTGGACCCGTTTGCCGCTCTCCATACCGCGTTCGAACGGCGGAGTTTTGATGCGCTGTCGATTTTCGTTCTTTCGTTGAAAGCTCCGCAGGTGCGCGATCAGGTGGACCGCTGGGTGCGCAGCCTAGGCCCGGCGGCGATCATCAACGCCACCGCCTTTTCCGCGCGCGGCGAGGATGGCGATACCCCGCTCGATGGCGCGGGCGTGCCGGTCTTTCAACTGGCGCTCGCTACGTCTGGCCGCGCGGCCTGGGTGGCGGCATCGCGCGGGCTTTCCCCGGCGGACCTCGCCATGCATGTCGTGCTGCCCGAGATTGACGGGCGGGTTTTTGCGGGGGTCGCCAGCTTCAAGGAGGCGGGCGAACGCGATCCCGCGCTGGCATTTGTCCGCAAGGTCCATCGCGCCGATCCCGATCGGATCGAGGCGATCACCGCGCGGGTGGCAGGATGGGTTGCACTAGCGCGCAAGCCTGCCTGCGAGCGGCGCGTTGCTTTGATCCTGTCGACCTATCCTGGCAAGGCATATCAGATGGCCCATGCCGTGGGGCTGGATGCGCTTGCGTCCGCCGAGGCAATATTGGCCGACATGGCTGATGCGGGATATGCCACGAGCTGTCAGACCGATTTGGCGGTACGCCTTAAAAGTGAGCATCTGCTCTGGCCGGTGGTCGAGTATCGCAAGGCATTGGCCGCGTTGCCCGAGGCCTTGCGCACTGATCTTTCCGCCGCGTGGGGCGAGCCGGAAACCGATTTGGCAGTCGTCGACGGTGCCTTTTGTTTTGCCGCGCTGTCTGTCGGTAACGTGCTTGTCGCCTTGCAGCCCGAGCGGGGCGACCGGACCAGTCGCGACGGGGACTATCACGATCTCTCCCGCTGTCCGCGCCATGCCTATGTCGCCTTCTATTTCTGGCTACGCGAACGGGGTGTGGACGCGCTGGTCCATATCGGCGCGCACGGTACGCTGGAATGGTTGCCGGGCAAGTCGGTTGCCCTTTCCGGTGCTTGCTGGCCCGAGGCGCTGACCGGCGCGATGCCGGTGATCTATCCGTTCATCGTCAACGATCCCGGCGAAGCTGCGCAAGCCAAGCGGCGCATCGGCGCTGTCACCATCGGGCACGTTCCGCCGCCACTGATGCAAAGCGAAAACGGCGCGGGCCTGGCCCGGATCGAGGCGCTGCTGGATGAATTTTCCAATGCCGACGGGCTGGACCCGGCCCGCCGCGACCGTCTGCAGGAAACCATCCGCGAGGAAGCGCGAACGCTGGGGCTGGAAGCCGAGCTGGGCCTTGATGGTGCGGCTACGCTGGTTGAGGCGATCACCCGGATCGACCGCTTCGTTTGCGACGTAAAGGAAAGCCAGTTCGGTGACGGATTGCATGTCTTTGGGCAGGGCGATCAGGGGGCGGCCGAGCGGGCCGGATTGCTGGTTGCGCTGGACGGACGGCGTGTTCCTCCCGGCCCCTCCGGCTCCCCATTTCGCGGGCGCAGCGACGTGCTGCCGACAGGGCGAAACCTCTACGCGATCGATCCCCGCGCGGTGCCATCGCGCACGGCCCATGCGCAGGGGGTTACGCTCGCGGAGGAGTTGATCCGGCGGCACTTGCAGGATCATGGCGACTATCCGCGTGGGCTGGTGGTTGATCTGTGGGGATCGGCGACGATGCGCACGGCGGGCGAGGAATTTGCCATGGCACTGCACCTGCTGGGCGCAAAACCGGTTTGGGACATGACATCCGAACGGGTGACGGGCGTCGAAATTCTGCCTCTTGCGCTGCTGGACCGGCCACGCATCGACGTTACCTTGCGTATCTCCGGCCTGTTCCGCGATGCCTTTCCGACGCTGCCTATGCTGTTCGGACAAGCCGTGCGCGCGCTATGTTTGCGGGACGAGTCATCGGACTGGAATCCGTTTGCGGGGCAGATTGCAGCCCCGCGCGTCTATGGTCCTGCCCCTGGCAGCTATGGCCTCGGCCTTGGCGATGCGGCCGAGGTTTATACCGATGCGGCCCGACGTGCGGCCGGGGAGGCATGGCTGGCGGCATCAGACCATGCGTTTG
This sequence comes from Sphingomonas paeninsulae, assembly GCF_003660165.1. Lineage (NCBI taxonomy): Bacteria > Pseudomonadati > Pseudomonadota > Alphaproteobacteria > Sphingomonadales > Sphingomonadaceae > Sphingomonas > Sphingomonas paeninsulae. The sequence goes on along the minus strand of NZ_CP032828.1, from coordinate 397,230 downwards.
ATGGGACCTCCGACGCGACCGGTGCCACCGCCGACCCCGAAGGTTTGCGGCAGCGTGTGGAGGGGGCCGACGCCTTTGTCCATCTTCAGGACTTGCCCGAAACCGACCTGTTGCTGGCGGCCGACTATGCCGCGCATGAGGCAGGCTTTGCCGCTGCCAAGGCGCTCTCGGGTGGGACAGTGGCGCTCTATCACCTCGACAATCGCGACCCGATGCATCCCTCGGCGCGCAGCGTGACCGAAGAGATTTCCCGCGTCGTCCGCGCCCGTGCCGCGCATCCCGGCTGGGTCGCAGGCATGATGCGCCACGGCTTTCGCGGAGCTGCGGAACTGGCCGCGACGCTGGACCATATGGGTGCCTTTGCCCATCTTTCAGGCAGCGTCCCGCCGCACCTGTTCGACCTCTATCATGATGCGACGCTGGGGCGTGTCGATGTTCGTGTGTTTCTTGAGCGGGAGAACCCCGACGCGCTGGCGGCGATGGAAGCCCGCTTTGCCGCGCTCCATGCCGCAGGGTTGTGGCAGACCCGGCGCAATTCCATCCTTGCCAGCCTGCCGATATCCACCAGCGTTGGGGACAGGGCATGAGCAGCTTCTCGGTCAAGGGCTGGTGTCCCGATGCCTGGCATCCGATGATGGCGGGCGACGGCTTGCTGGTACGGGTAAAGCCGCGGCTTGGTCGCCTTACGCGCGTACAGGTGCTGGGCCTGTGCGATGCGGCTATCGCGAATGGCAATGGCCTGATCGAAATGACTGCGCGTGCCAATCTCCAGATTCGGGGCGTTGATGAAAATGGCTCGCAGGCGCTGCTCGGCCGATTGCTGGCGCTGGACCTCGTGGACACCGACCCCGTTATTGAAAAGCGGCGCAACATTCTGGTCGTGCCGGATTGGCGGGCGGGTGATGACAGCCACCGTATTGCGGGCGAGTTGCTGACCCGGCTGGATGAACTGCCCGATTTGCCGGGCAAAGTAGGTTTCGTCGTCGATGCCGGTCCGTCCTGCGCCCTAAGCGGCGAGGCGGGCGATTTCCGTATCGAGCGTGGCGGGGATGGCGGCCTGATCCTGAGAGCCGATGGGCATCCTGCCGGTGTTGCGGTTGCTGCGGGTGAGGAAGTGGACGCTCTGATCGCGCTGGCGCAGTGGTTCGCGACAAGCGGTGGCGCGGATGCGGGGCGCATGACCCGGCATAGGATTGCCCTGCCCGACTGGGCCAATGGCGATATTTTGCCCACGCCGTCCGCTGTTCGCATCGCGCCGGGTCGGCATGATCTCGGTATGGCCTATGGCCTGCCGTTCGGCCGGGTAGAAGCGCGGATGCTGGCCGGGGCTATGGAAACATCGTCAGCCGGAGCCATGAGGATCACGCCGTGGCGAGTGCTGTTGCTGGAAGGCGCACCCGCCGTCTGCGCCGATGGACTGATCAACGATCCTGCAGACCCGCTGCTGCATGTCGATGCCTGTCCGGGCGCGCCCTGCTGTCCGCAGGCCTCGGTCGAAACCCGCGATTTCGCCCGGCGTCTTGCCCCGTACATCGAGGGACGGCTCCATGTTTCGGGCTGCGCAAAGGGCTGTGCCCACCCGCGCGCGGCCGATGTCACGCTGACCGGCCGGGATGGCCGGTTCGATCTTTCCCTGAACGCGCCCGCCGGTGCGCTTGCCGTGCGCTCTGCCGTTGGCCCGGCGGAGATTCTTGCCCGATTCGGAGCCACCTGATGCCCCATGTCTATGAAACCGATGGCGCGGCCATTTATAGTCAGTCATTCGCTACGATCCGTGCCGAAGCTGATCTGCTGCGCTTTTCGACCGACGAGGAGCCGGTGGCGGTGCGGATGATCCACGCCGCCGGAATGGTCGAACTGGCGGCGCATATCCGTTTTTCGCCCGGTTTTTCACAAACGACGCGGGCGGCGCTGGCCGATGGCGCGCCGGTGCTGTGCGATGCCCGGATGGTGTCGGAAGGGATCACCCGTGTGCGTCTGTCAGCTGCCAATTCGATCATCTGTACGCTGAATGCGCCACAAGTCCCGGGCATGGCGAGGGCAATGGGCAATACCCGTTCCGCCGCCGCGCTGGAATTGTGGCGGCCGCATCTGGCCGGCGCTGTGGTCGCTATCGGCAATGCGCCGACCGCGCTTTTCCATCTGCTCAACATGCTGGAAGATCCCGAGTGTCCGCGTCCAGCGGCCATCATCGGCTGCCCGGTGGGCTTTGTCGGCGCGGTCGAATCCAAGGCCGCGCTGTGGGCCGCGCGGCCGGTACCCTGCTGCATCGTCGAAGGGCGACTTGGCGGCAGCGCGATCACGGTCGCCGCGATCAACGCCCTGGCGAGCCGCGCCGAATGAGCGGGGTGCCAGATTCCATACAAGCGGGAACGATCCACGGCGTCGGGCTTGGTCCCGGTGCACCTGATCTGCTGAGCGTGCGCGCCGATCGACTGGTGCGGGGTGCCCGCCATGTTGCCTATTTCCGTAAGGCCGGGCGGCCGGGACAGGCGCGGCGTATTGCCGAAGGAATGCTGCGCGCCGACGTGCTCGAAATCCCGATGGAATATCCGGTAACAACCGAGATTCCTGTATCCGATCCACGTTATAACGCCCGTCTTTCAGCCTTTTACGCCGAATGCACGGAGCGATTGGTCGTGCTGGCGCGGGCCGGCGAGGATGTTGTCGTACTGTGTGAGGGCGATCCGTTCTTCTACGGCTCGTTCATGCATCTTCATGGCCGTTTGGCCGGCATGGTCCCCGTGCAAGTGGTGCCTGGCATCACTGGCATGGCGGGGGCGTGGAACGCGACTGGCATACCCATCACTTGGGGCGATGACGTGCTGACCATCGCTATGGCCACTCTGCCCGAGGAGGAACTGACGCGGCGTATCCGCGATACCGACGCATTGGTGGTGATGAAGATTGGGCGCAACCTGCCCAAGCTGCGCCGCGCGGTGACTGCCGCCGGGCGCGAGGATGCGGCCTGGCTGGTCGAACATGCCGCCATGCCCGGCCAGCGGGTCACCCGACTGATTGAGGCCGAAAGTGTCACGCCCTATTTCTCGATCCTGTTGATCCACGGACAGGGGCGCAGGCCTTGAGTGACGGGGCCAAGAATGACGGGACCATGAGTGGCTGGATTGCCATCGCCGGTCTGGGGCCGGGAAACGAGGGACTCATCACGCCCGAAGTCACCGCCGCGCTGAACGGGGCGAGCGATGTCATTGGCTATATCCCTTATGTCGCGCGTGTCGCCGCGCGCGATGGACTGACGCTGCACCCGTCCGATAACCGGGTGGAACTGGATCGCGCGGCCCATGCGCTGGAACTGGCGGCGCAGGGGCGGCGCGTGGTGGTGGTATCTTCCGGCGATCCCGGCGTTTTCGCGATGGCCGCCGCCGTATTCGAGGCGCTGGAGACAGGCCCGACCCACTGGCGCGATCTCGACATTCGGGTCCTGCCCGGCATTACTGCCATGCTGGCCGCCAGCGCCCGGGCGGGCGCGCCGTTGGGTCATGACTTCTGCGCCATCAACCTGTCGGACAATCTCAAGCCGTGGTCCCTGATCGAAAAGCGGCTGCGACTGGCGGCGGAGGCGGACTTCGCCATGGCCTTCTACAACCCGAGATCAAAAGCCCGGCCCGAAGGTTTCGAGCGTGTGCTGGAACTGCTGCGCGAGGTTTGCGGTGTTGATCGCCCGATTCTGTTCGCCCGCGCGGTTTCGACGTCAGACGAGCAATTGCGGATCGTAACGCTGGGTCAGGCCCGTGCAGACATGGCCGATATGCGCACCATGGTGATCGTCGGATCAAGCCTGACGCGGACTATCGAACGGACGGTGGGTCCGATACTCTACACCCCGCGCTCCGCATCGGGCCTGGCATCATGACCCAGCCAGACGAGTACATCCTCGGGGCGATAGATCTCGGCGCGATCCGGAACGGCGGGACGGTCGATCATGACGACTGGCAGGCCCAGTTCCCGCGCTGCGATCAGCTTGGCATTGGCACCGTTCCCTCCTGCGTTTTTGCACACCACCAAATCGATGGCGTGGGCCTGCAACAGTTGGCTGTCGCCCACGGTGGTGAATGGCCCGCGATCAACGATCAGACTGTGACGAAGCAGGGTGGGCGGCGGCGATGGCGCATCCACGAAACGCAGCAGATAATGATGCTGCGATTGGGCAGCGAAGGCTTCCACATGCATCCGTCCCAGCGCCAGCATGACGCGGCGGGCTTGCCCGGCCAGCGCGGCGACGGCCCCTGCGATGTCGGCAACGCGGGTCCAGCGGTCCCCTGCGACGGGCTCCCAGGCCTGACGGGTCAAGGCGATATGGGCTACGCCAGCCAGCCGGGCGGCTTCGATGGCATGGACAGTCATTGTTGCGGCAAAGGGGTGGGTGGCGTCCACCAGATGGGTCACGCGATGGCGGCGCAGATAGTCCGTCAGCCCCGTAACACCGCCGAAGCCACCGACGCGCACCGGCACCGGTTGAGCGCGGGGCGTTTCCGTACGCCCGGCATAGCTGAGCGTCGCCGCAATGCCGTGTGCCGCCAGCAGTCGAGCGAGCGCGCTCGCTTCGGTCGTACCGCCCAGCAGGAGGATATTCGGCATGACTGATATGGCTCCCCGGCTTCGGCATAGGCCGTGGTTGACGATCATCGGCATCGGCGAGGACGGAGCCGATGGCCTCGGTGCCGCCGCGCGTGCCGCGCTTGCGCAGGCCGAACTGGTGATGGGACCGGTCCGGCACCTCTCGCTGCTGCCCGCAATTACTTGTCCCACGATCGAATGGCCAGAGCCCTTTGCCGACGGGCTCCCCCATCTGATCGAGCATCGCGGGCGGCGCGTGGTGATGCTGGCGTCTGGCGATCCCTTCTGGTTCGGGGCGGGAACCAGCGTGACGCGCCTGCTCGATCCGGGCGAATGGGTGGCTCATCCCGCGCCCTCCACTTTCACTTTGGCTGCCGCGCGGCTGGGCTGGCCGTTACAGGATGTGATCTGCCTTGGCCTGCATGCCGCGCCGCTGAAGCGGCTAAGGCCCCACTTAGCGCCGCAACAGCGCGTCATTGCGCTGTTGCGCGATGGCGAGGCCGTGGTCGCGCTGGCGGACTATCTGACCGAGCAGGGCTTTGGTCCCTCAGTGTTGCATGTGATGGAAGCGCTGGGTGGTCCGCGAGAACGGATTCGCCGGGCAACCGCCGAAGCACTGTCCTTCACCGACATCGCCCATCCGGTTGCGATCGGGATCGACTGTGCCGGGCACGGTGCGTCATTGCCTCTGGCCTCGGGACGACCGGATGACTGGTTCGCCTCCGATGGGCAGATCACCAAGCGTCCAGTACGCGCCCTCACGCTGTCGGCGCTGGCTCCGCGTCCGGGTGAACTGCTGTGGGATATTGGCGCGGGATCGGGATCGATCGGGATCGAATGGCTGCTGGCGCACCCGGCCAACCGGGCCTGCGCAATAGAGGCCGATCCGGTGCGGGCCGCCCGCGTGCGCGCCAACGCCCTCGCGCTGGGTGTTGACCGGCTGGAGGTCGTGATCGGAATTGCGGCGGATGACTTGCCGGAGGCACCATTGCCCGATGCCGTGTTTATCGGCGGCGGATTGTCGGATGCATTGCTGGAAACGCTGTGGGTGCGTTTGCCCGCCGGAACGCGACTGGTCGCCAACGCGGTGACACTGGAATCAGAAGCATTGCTCGCTCGATGGTACGGCCAAAAGGGCGGCAGTCTCCTCCGCATCGAACTCGCCGACGCCGCGCCGCTTGGTAACCGCCACGGCTGGTGCGCGCGCTACCCCGTAGTGCAATGGAGCGTGATGCTGTGATTGTCGCAGGTTTCGGCTTTCGGTCTGGCGTCAGCCTGTCGTCGCTGCGTGGCGCATTCGCGCTGGCACAACAGGGACAGCCCCCGGTCACGCATCTTGCCACGGTGCAGGACAAGGTCGCGGCGCTGGTCCCGCTGGCCCAAGCGCTTGGTCTGCCGCTGATGGGCGTGGCGTCCGATGCATTGGCGACGGTTCCGACCACCACTTGTTCCGCCGCCAGCCTGACCGCCCGCAATGTCGGCAGCGTTGCGGAAGCATCCGCCATTTCCGCTGCTGGCGCGGGCGCGCGCCTGCTTGGGCTGCGACACATCTCCCCCGATCGTATGGCGACTTGCGCCATTGCCCAAGGAACCCTGACATGACCGTCCATTTCATCGGCGCAGGCCCCGGCGCACCCGACCTTTTGACTCTGCGCGGGCGCGACCTGATCGCGGCCAGCCCGGTGTGTCTTTATGCCGGGTCGCTGATCCCGATTGCCGTGCTCGATCACTGCCCGCCGGGCGCCCGGATTGTGAACACCGCGCCAATGGAACTGGACGAGATCATGGCCGAGATCGCGGTGGCTCATGCCGCCGGGCAGGATGTGGCGCGGCTGCATTCTGGCGACCTTTCGGTCTGGTCGGCGATGGGCGAACAATTGCGCCGCCTGCGCGCGGTGGATATTCCCTTTACCGTGACGCCGGGCGTCCCGGCCTTTGCCGCCGCCGCGGCCGCGCTCGAGGCAGAGCTGACTCTGCCCGCATTGGCGCAATCGCTGGTGCTGACCCGGACTCCGGGCCGCGCCAGCACCATGCCGCCCGCCGAAAGCCTCACCAATTTCGCGGTTACGGGCGCTACCCTTGCCATACACCTCTCGATCCACAATCTTGTGCAGGTGGTGGCGGACCTGACCCCGGCCTATGGCGCGGATTGCCCCGTCGCTGTGGTCTGGCGAGCCAGTTGGCCCGATCAGCGGATCGTTCGCGCCACGCTCGAAACCATCGAACAGGCTCTCGCCGGGAGCATGGAGCGTACCGCGCTGATCCTTGTCGGGCGTGTGCTGGCGGCGCAGGATTTTGCCGAAAGCAGCCTTTACGCCCCCGGTTATGACCGCCGCTTCCGGCCGCAGGATGTGACGTCGCGTTTTGCGGGCGCGTCCGAATGAGCGCGCCCAGTCCGACACTGCGCCCGACGCCGGGCCTGATGATCGCTGCCCCTGCGTCGGGTACGGGCAAGACAACCGTGATGCTGGGTCTGCTGCGCGCGCTCACCGAGGATGGGTTGGCAGTGCAGCCGTTCAAGAGTGGGCCGGACTATATCGACCCGGCCTTTCACCGCGCTGCCTGTGGTCGACCCTCGTTCAATATCGATAGCTGGGCGATGGACGACGATCTTGTCGATGCCATCGCGGCCGAGGCCGCAGGCGCGGAGATGGTGCTCGCCGAAGGGTCGATGGGTTTGTTTGACGGCGTTGCCAGCAAGGGTGCCTCGGGCAATGGTGCCAGCGCCGACATGGCGCGCCGCATGGGCTGGCCAATAGTCCTGGTACTTGATGTTTCCGGGCAGGCCCAGTCCGCGGCTGCCACGGCGCTCGGATTCAGGAGCCTCGACCCGCACTTGCCATTTGCCGGGGTGATCCTCAATCGCGTGGCGAGTCCGCGCCATGAACGGCTGGTGCGAAAGGGCATGGAAGCCGTGGGCATCCCCGTGCTGGGTGCCCTGCCGAGGCGCGGAGACCTGACGCTGCCCGAACGCCATCTGGGGCTGGTTCAGGCGGTGGAGCACCCGGACCTCGACCGTGCGATTGCAGATTTCGCGGTTTTCCTGCGTGCCCATGTCGATCTCGACGCCATTCGCCGTGCCGCCGGGGCAAGCGGGACAGCCCTTAAGCGCGGTGGGGCACGATTGTCCGCGCCCCCGGCCCAGCGCATCGCCATGGCGCGCGATGCCGCCTTTTCCTTCGTCTATCCGCATCTGCTCGAAAGATGGCGCCGCGCCGGGGCCGAGATCCTGCCGTTCTCACCGTTGGCGGATGAAGCGCCTGACCGGGGTGCCGATCTGGTCTGGCTGCCCGGCGGTTATCCTGAACTACACGCCGGGACCATCGCCGCTGCTGCGACATTCCTGTCCGGCCTGTGTCACCATGCCGAGACGCGGCCCGTTCACGGCGAATGCGGAGGATATATGGTGTTGGGCGAGGCGTTGATCGACAAGAGCGGTGAGCGACACCGAATGGCGGGTCTGCTCGGGCTTGTCACCAGCCATGCCCAGCGCCGGATGCATCTTGGCTATCGTCATGCCGAACTGCTGGTTCCGGTATCGGGTTTTGCCGCCGGGACAAGACTGCGCGGCCACGAGTTCCACTATTCCACCATCGTTGAGCAGACCGATGCGCCGCTAGCTCTTGTGACTGATGCCGACGGGGCCAAAGTGGCTGAAACCGGGTCGCATCGCGGGCGGGTGACGGGCAGCTATTTTCACATGATCGCGACCGCGTCATGATCGAGCTTGCGCTCATCGGCATCGGTACTGGGAACCCCGATCACCTGACGGCACAAGCCGTGCAGGCGATAAACGGCGCCGATCTGATTTTGCTGCCACGCAAGGGCAGCACCAAGTCCGACCTGGTCGACCTGCGTCGGGCCATTTGTGAGCAGGTGTTGACCCGCCCGGTGCGCATTGTCGAATTCGATATGCCTGTTCGCGAGACAGGTGGCGATTATGCGCGTGCAGTGGACGATTGGCACAACGCCATTGCCGCGGCTTGGCGTGCGGAGATTACCATGCATTTGCCGGTGGGCGGGCGGTTGGCAATGCTCGTCTGGGGCGATCCTTCGCTTTATGACAGCACCTTGCGGATTGCCGAAAAGCTCAAAGTTGGTGGCGTTGCGATGCAGGTGCGCGTCGTGCCCGGCATTACCAGTATCCAGCTGTTGACTGCCGCGCATGCCATTCCGCTCAATCCCCTTGCCGGAGCGGTGACGATCACCACCGGACGGATACTCCGCGCGCATGGCTGGCCCGCGGGGGCCGACACGATCGTCGTGATGCTCGACAGTGGCTGCGCGTTCGAGGTGCTGGAGTCGGTGGGCATCACCATCTGGTGGGGCGCTTATCTGGGCATGGCGCATGAAGCACTGGAACAAGGTGCGCTCGCTGACGCCGGCCCCCGGATCGCCGTGCGCCGAGCTGAACTGCGCGTGCGCCATGGCTGGATCATGGATGTCTATCTCATGCGAAGGGAACAAAATAATGGAGCCTGAAAGTGAATCAGGGGCGGTGGTCGATGATGCCCGCCACGCCGAGAAGATGCGCAAGAAGCAGGCTGCGCAGGCCAAGATCATGGCTAACAAGACTTGCGAGAAGGGATTGTTGATCGTCCATACCGGCAAGGGCAAGGGCAAGACCAGCGCGGCGCTCGGCATGGTGGTTCGCGCAATCGGTCATGGCATGAAGGTGGGCGTGGTCCAGTTCGTCAAAGGGGCGATGAAGACTGGCGAGAAAGCTGTGTTCGACGCCTTTCCCGACAATGTCGAATTCAAGCCGATGGGCGAGGGTTTTACGTGGGACACGCAGGACCGCACGCGCGACATCGCAGCGGCACGCGCAGGCTGGGACGAGGTGAAGCGCATGATCGCCGACCCGACCTATCACATGGTGCTGGCCGACGAACTCAACATTGTCCTGCGGTATGACTATTTGCCGGTCGACGAGGTGTTGGCGGTGCTGACCGCGCGCGATGCGATGAAGCATGTCATTGTCACTGGTCGCAACGCACCCGAAGCGCTGATCGAGGCGGCTGATCTCGTCACCGAGATGACCATGGTGAAGCACCCTTTCCGTTCAGGCGTGAAAGCGCAAGCGGGGATCGAGTTCTGAGCGAGCCCCCCCTCTGTTCGACGCGGAATTTGCGGAGCGTTTCACGCAATTGTTGCGCTGGCGGCGCGATGTGCGGCATTTCGACCGTCGCGCCGTGGCGGAAGCGGACATGCGCGCGCTACTGGCCTGTGCTGCGTTCGCGCCTTCGGTCGGTAATGCCCAGCCGTGGCGTTTCGTGCGTCTGCGGTCGCCGGGTATCCGCGATGCGCTCGCCGTCCATGTCGATGAGCAGAACGCACTCGCGGCGGAGCGTTATGCCGGGCAGGTGCGGCACGATCACTATCTGTCGCTCAAACTGCACGGATTGCGCGAGACGCCCGAACTGATGGCGGTGTTTTGCGACGAACAGCCCGAGGCGGGGCACGGCCTTGGCATTGCCACCATGCCCGAAATGCTGCGCTACTCCTGCGTGCTGGCAATCCACAATCTGTGGCTGGCGGCGCGGTTGCGCGGCATTGGTCTTGGCTGGGTGTCGATCCTCGATCCACAAACCGTCCAGACCATGCTGGACGTGCCCGCCCACTGGTCGCTGATTGCCCTGCTGTGCATCGGTTACCCGGCGAACGAAACCGACACCCCCGAACTGGAACAGCGTGGCTGGCAGCCCCGTGAACCGTCGAGCGACCGGGTGTTTGAACGATGATTTCCAATCGAAAGACCAGAAAACCATGCTGATACCAGTTGAGGATGGCCCCGCCATCGTGGCCTGCAACACCTGTCGCCACAGCGCAGATGCGCGTGAGGACGCCGCCGGGACGCGCGGCGGCGCGCAGATGGTGGCGGCGCTGCGCTCGATTCAGGAGAGCGATGCTCGTTATGCGGGAGTCGCCGTGCAGGAAATGCCCTGCCTGTTCGCCTGCACCGACTTTTGCACCATACACCTGCGCGCGCCGGGCAAGGTTGGCTATGTGCTGGGCCGGTTCAAGCCGGGCGAGGAGGCCGCCACCGCCATTCTGGACTATGCCATCCACTATGCGGCGAGCGAGCATGGACGGGTGCCGTTCAAGCATTGGCCACAAGGCGTGAAGGGGCATTTCATCACCCGCACCCCGCCGCAAGGCTTCGTTGCCGAATGAGCCGGTTTGCGTGCCTTGCTGCGTTTGATGCGGCGCTTGAGCGTTTGCCCATGGCCGATGCGGCGGCCATCGCCGCCGCACGGGCGCGGCAGGCCAGCCTGACCAAGCCAGCCAGATCGCTTGGGCGGCTGGAAGACATCGCCGTGTTTCTTGCCGGATGGCAGGGCAATCCGCAGCCCGTGATCGAACAGGGACGCGCGGCGATCTTTGCCGGAAATCATGGCTTTGTTGTCCACGGCGTTAGCGCCTTTCCCGCCAGCGTGACTGCCGCGATGGTCGGCAATTTTACTGCCGGAGGGGCCGCTATCAACGCGCTTGCCGGGGCAGCCGGGCTGGATCTGCGCGTAGTCGCGCTTGATCTCGACCGGCCCACGGCGGATTTCACCATCGCTCCGGCCATGGACGAAGCGGAGTGCCTTGCCGCACTGTCCGCCGGGGCGGCGGCGGTGGAGCCGGGGCTGCACCTGCTGGTCGTCGGCGAAATGGGCATTGGTAATTCGACCGCCGCCGCGGCGCTCTGCGCGCGAAGTTATGGTGGCACGCCGGCGCAATGGGTCGGGCCGGGAACCGGGGTCGATGCGGACGGCGTAGCGCGCAAGGTGGCGGTGGTGGAACGGGCGTTAGCTTTCCACGCCGATGCGCCGAACACACCTTTTGAGACCCTGCGCCGATTGGGCGGCCGGGAAATCGCGGCGATCGCCGGAGCCGTGCTGGAGGCTCGCCGTCAGCGTATCCCCGTGGTGCTGGACGGATTTATCAGTTGTGCCGCTCTGGCACCTCTGGCGGCCGCCGTTCCGGCGATCACCGATCATTGCCTGGCGGGCCATTGTTCCGCCGAGCCGGGACATATCCGCTTGCTGAAGCATTTGGGCCTTGATCCCCTGCTCTCGTTGGGCATGCGATTGGGCGAAGGCAGCGGTGCCGCAGTGGCTGTGTCCGTCATCCGGGCAGCGCTGGCCACGCACAACGGTATGGCCACATTTGCCGAGGCCGGAGTGGCAGGCAGCCTGTGAGCAGCTTTGCACTTTATCTCCTGCGCCACGGCGAGCCGGAAGGTGCGGGGCGGCTGATCGGTCGCACCGACGCCATGCCCACCGCCACTGGTATCGCCGCTTGCGTCGATCAGGCGCGGGACTTGGCGGCGGAGGTGCTGATCGCGTCCGATCTCTCCCGCGCACGACTGGCGGGCGAAGCCATAGACCTTGCGACCGGCGTGTCGCTGTCTATCGACCCGCGCTGGCGCGAGCTGGACTTTGGTGCATGGGACGGGCTGGCACCGAAGGATGTCGAAGGCGCGGCGCTGGCGCGTTTCTGGGACGATCCCGATGGTCATGCTCCGCCGGGTGGGGAATGCTGGTCGGCGCTGGTATGTCGCGTATCCGCTGCTGTTAGCGAGCTGGTGGCGCGGCCTACGCTGATCGTCACGCACGGGGGTGCCATGCGGGCGGCGCTGGCAGTCCTTTGCGGGTTTGATGTGCGCCAGACATGGGCGGTTGACCTGCCGTACAGCGGCCTGCTGTCGTTGCGCGTCTGGCCCGCTGAGGGATCGGGCCAGCGGCCCACGGCACAGATCGCGGGGCTTTATCCGTGAAGGGCTTCATCATTGCCCTGCAATTCCTGACGCGCCTGCCAATGCCGGCAATTGTCGTGGATGATGCCGCTTTTGCCCGGTCGATGCGCTGGTTTCCTGCCGTGGGGCTGGTAATTGGCGCAGCGGTCGCGGGCGCAGCATGGGCAGGAGCACTGGTCGATCACCGGCTCGGCGCGTTGGCCGCTCTTGTTGTCTGGGTGGGTGTGACCGGCGCGCTGCATCTTGATGGCTTGTCCGATCTCGCCGACGCCAGCGGGGCGGTCCACAAGGCCAAAGGGGGTGATCGCGAGCGGCTGCTGGCCGTCCTTGCCGATCCCCATGTTGGTAGCTTCGGCGTTATAGCCATTGTTCTGCAACTTCTGAGCAAACTGATGCTGCTGCATATGCTGATCGATGCTCGGGCGTTGGGACCGCTCATTCTGGTGCCGTTCGCTGCGCGCATCGGCCCGCTTGTGTGGACATGGTGGCTAATGCCGCTGCATCAGGGGCTGGCTGCAAGATTTCGGTCGGCCATTGGCCCGGTTGATCTTTTGGGCTGGGCCGCGGCGCTGGCCGCAGCGTCATGGTTCTATCCGGCACTTTTGGTCACGCCGCTGCTGGTTCTGTGGTGGGGCTGGCATGTGCACCGAACGATTGGCGGGATTTCCGGCGATGGCCATGGTGCGGGTGTTGAGCTGATCGAAACCGGGTTGTTGTTGAGTCTGGTGATGACAGTCGCATGGGGACATGGAGCATGAACAGCTTCAGTTTTCACGGCGGCAGGCTTGCCGATGCCATGGCGCAGTTTGGCATGGGCAACGCCCCGTGGGTCGACCTTTCGACCGGCATCAATCCGCATGGCTGGCCCGGCGCTGACAATCTGGCGATCGACTGGCAGGCTCTGCCCGATGCGGGCGCGTTATACGATCTGGAAGCCGCTGCCGCTGTCTGTTTTGGCGCGGACCCAACCCATGTTTGCGCCGTACCCGGCACGGAGATCGGCCTGCGAATGCTGGGTGACATCCTGCCGGGACCGGCCATCTATGCCCAGCCCAGCTATCGCACCCATGGGGAGATGATCTCCCAGAGCCGCGCTGTGGCTCTGACCGATCTGACCGGAGTGGAGGAGGCGACCATCATCCTGGCCAATCCCAATAACCCCGATGGACGGATCACGCCGCCCGCCACATTGCTCGGCTGGCTCTCGGCGCGACGTGGCAATGGGGAGGGCTGTGCATCCTGGCTGGTGGTGGATGAGGCCTTTGCCGATGCTACCCCGCACAGCAGTCTTGCCGCCCATGTGGATGACGAACAGCGGCTGATCATCTTTCGCTCGTTCGGCAAGTTCTTTGGGCTGGCCGGGGTACGGCTCGGCTTTGTGCTGGGGCCGCGCGCGTTGATTGCGCAATATAGACAGAGGCTTGGCAGTTGGCCGCTCTCGGCGGCGGCGCTGGCCATCGGCACGGCGGCCTATCGGGATGCGGACTGGATAGCCGCCATGCGGATTTCCTTACCCGAACAGGCCGCCGCGCTGGATGCGGTTCTGGCGCGGCGGGGCTTCAGCGCGGTGGGTGATTGCCCGCTGTTCCGGCTGATCGAAACGGCCAATGCCGCCACGCTGTTTGAACGCCTTGTGCGACATGCCGTCCTGACGCGACCGTTCGACTATGATCCACGTTGGCTCCGGCTGGGCCTGCCCGCTGACCGTGAGGCGCTGGACCGGCTCGATATGGCGCTTGCCGATGATTGAGGGGAGCGCGCTGCTGGCCTTGGCGCTCGATGCAACGGTGGGCTGGCCTCAGTCGCTGTATCGCCGGATCGGCCATCCGGTTGGCGTCTTTGCGCGGATTATCGCAGGGCTGGACCGGCGATGGAATGCCCCCTCGCGTTCCGATGGACAGCGGCGCATGGCCGGGGTGATCACTGTGCTGATTTTGCTGAGCGCGGCGGGCAGCGCGGGCTGGGTGCTGCAGAGTTTGCTCATGGCCTTTGCCGGAGCCTGGGCCTGGCCGTTGATGGCGGTGCTGGCCTGGCCCGGTTTGGCGCAGCGCAGCCTGTACGACCATGTCCGGCCCGTTGCCGAGGCGCTGGAACGGCAGGACTTACCCGCCGCGCGCGCCGCAGTCGGCATGATCGTCGGTCGCGATACGGCAGCTCTTGATGAAGCGGGCGTCGCGCGCGCGGCCATCGAGAGTCTGGCAGAAAGTTTCTGCGACGGGGTGGTCGCGCCGCTGTTCTGGCTGCTGGTGCTGGGTCTGCCTGGGATCTGGGTCTATAAGGCGATCAACACCGCCGACAGTATGATCGGGCATCGCGAGGCGCGATGGCGCGCCTTTGGCTGGGCTGCGGCCCGCACCGATGACGCAATGAATCTCGTGCCAGCACGTCTCGCCGGAATGCTGATTTGCTTGTGTGGTGGGGGTGGCTGGCGAATACTCTGGCGCGATGCGTCCAACCACGCCTCGCCCAATGCAGGCTGGCCAGAGGCAGCGATGGCCGGGGTGCTGGGCCTGCGTCTGGCGGGGCCGATCGCCTATGACGGGATTCTTTCGCACAAGCCCTGGATCGGCGAGGGCAATTTCCCCGTCGGGGCTGGGGATGTCCGGCGCGGGTTAGGCATTTATCGCCGGTCTTGCTTGTGCCTCTGGGTTATGGCGGGGGTATGGCATGGGCGCTATAATGCTTCAGGGCACCGGCTCTGACGTTGGGAAATCCGTGCTGGTTGCGGGTCTATGCCGCGCCTTGGTGAAACGCGGGCTCCGGGTCTTGCCTTTCAAGCCGCAGAATATGTCCAACAATGCGGCCGTCACCAGCGATGGCGGCGAGATCGGGCGGGCGCAGGCCCTGCAGGCGATAGCGTGCAAGGTTGATCCGCATACTGACATGAACCCGGTACTGTTGAAGCCGCAGGCCGACCGCACGTCGCAACTGATCGTGCATGGCCGGGTGCGCGGGACGTTGGGCGCGGGCAATTTCCGGCAGGCGCGTGGGGCCCTGCTCGGCGAGGTTATGGCCAGCTATGACCGGCTCCGTCAGACTTGCGATATCGTCGTAGTCGAGGGCGCCGGGTCTCCTGCGGAAATCAACCTGCGCGCTGGCGACATCGCCAATATGGGATTTGCGCGCGCGGCGGGCGTCCCGGTCGTGCTGGTCGGCGATATCGATCGCGGCGGCGTTATTGCCGCCATCGTTGGCACGAAGACGATCATCGACCCAGCCGACGCAGCGATGATCAAGGGCTTCATCATCAACAAGTTTCGGGGCGATCCGGCCCTGTTCGCCGATGGCTACGCCCAAATCGAGAGCTTGTCAGGCTGGCGGGGCTTTGGCGTTGTCCCATGGCTAAGCGCGACCGCGCGGCTCCCCAGCGAAGATGCCGTGGTGCTGGAGCGCGGCAAGGCGCGTGCGGGGCGCAGCAAGCTGATCGCCTGTCCGATCCTGCCCCGCATATCCAATTTCGATGATCTTGATCCGCTAAAACTCGAAGATGGTGTCAAACTGCAAATGGTCCCGCCCGGTCAACTTATCCCGGCGGAGGCTGCGCTCATCATCCTGCCCGGATCGAAGGCGACGGTCGCCGATCTGGCCGCTTTGCGCGCGGAGGGCTGGGACATTGATATTCTGGGGCATCATCGGCGCGGCGGGCTGATCCTGGGGCTTTGCGGTGGTTACCAGATGCTCGGTAAAAGCATCGCTGATCCTGATGGGCTTGAAGGCCCGGTCAGCTCTGCCAGCGGTCTTGGCCTGCTTGATGTCGAAACAACCTTGCACGGACACAAGGCGCTGCGTCCGGTCAGTGGCATGGCGATGGATGCGCCTTTTCAGGGGTATGAAATGCACATGGGGCAGACTCGCGGACCGGACACGGAGCGGCCCTTCGCCATATTTTCTGATGGGCGCCGCGATGGTGCGATAAACGCAGCGGGGACAGTGTTTGGCTCTTATGTTCACGGTCTGCTGGCCGATGCCGAGCAGCGCCGGGCGCTGCTGTCGCGCATGGACGTCGAAGCCGGTGGCATGGACTATCGCTTTTCTGTCGAGGTGGCGCTGGACGAGATTGCAGCCGCGCTGGAAGAGCATGTCGATATCGATGCGCTGGTGGCGCTGGCTATGGCGGAGCGATCCGCTTCCGGCCCGGCGGGAAGCAGGGCATGATCCGCCCTTTGTCTCACTTGCTGGTGCTGGGCGGTGCGCGTTCGGGCAAGAGCCGCTATGCTCAGATCAGGGCTGAAGTCCTGACGGGTCAGTTGATCTATCTTGCAACCGCGCAGGCCTTCGATCAGGAAATGCGCGAACGGATTGCCCTGCACCGCTCAGATCGCGGTACGCGCTGGTCAACCGTCGAGGAGCCGCTGGAGCTGGCGGAGACGATCACGAAATGCAGCACGCCTGAAACCGTGGTGCTGGTGGATTGCCTGACGCTTTGGACATCGAACCTGATGCTGGCGGAGCGGGATACGGTTGCCGCTACGGAAGGATTGTTACGCGCGGTTTCAGGCGCGCGGGGTCCGGTCATTCTGGTCGCTAATGAAGTGGGGCTGGGCATCGTGCCCGACAACGCTCTTGCCCGGCAATTCCGTGATGCTGCAGGCAGGGTCAATCAGGAGATGGCTGCAGGGATTGACGAGGTTGTCATGATGTTTGCTGGCCTTCCTTTGGCGCTGAAGCCTAAAAGAATGACCGGGGATTAAAAGGCCGTCGCAACGGATGCATCGTGCCGAGAATGCCTCGGCAATACTCCTCAAGTCTCAATCTTGCGGGATCGGGCGCCAGTCCTCACAAACGTTCAGCTAAGAAATCGGGAATTAAGCAGTATATAAGCATGGCTGGCTGAGACCGCTTGCGGAGAACAGCGTTTTAAGCAGCTTGATCCAGTTCATAGGCCTGTTTCTCATCGCGATAGCGGCTCGCGCGAACTTTCCGATTTATCGCTGACCCTGCGTCGCTCCCGCGGACAAATCTGCGCCGCTCGAAGACTTCGCGGCCCTGATCGATGGCTTCATTCTCGAAACGGGCACTTACGAGTGTCGTTCCAGAACAAAGGCCATCATGACAAACATTGAAGCCCCCATCCATGACCCTCAAAGCGGACGTTATGGTGCCGGTCGCGGTTCCGCCGAAAAAGCCTAAGGCCGATATGGCCAGGAACGAGGCCGTTCCAATAACAGAGGTGAGACCGGAAAAAGCCAGAATTGTTAATCCTGAGATAATTCCTATGCCGAGACCAGCCGCCGCCCAAATCCGCACCACATGGTCGATGTCACCATTGTCTAATTTCGTCTCGCGTTCCATCGACCGGTCGCAATCGTGAACGACGATGATATTGCGTCTAGGAATCCCAATTATTTCGAGATTGCGCACCGCATTCTTGGCGTCCGCATCGCAGTCGAACAGCCTCGTGATTGTCCGCGTCACCAATTGTCTCCGTCGAATGCATGGGCGCGACTGCTGTACAGTTTTCCCGGTGTCCCGTGCTCGCCAAAAGCCCCACTCACTAAAGTGAAGACAACGGCACGCTGCAACCTTCGTCTAGCCCAACGACTAACGTCAACTTAGCAGATAGGGTAGCCGCCGACTTCAGTCGACGGCGTCCTAAGCTTTCAGGTGGTTTAAGCGTATGAAATTTTGGTGCTGCGACGCCGATAGCGTAATCCCGCGCCAGCAATACCAAAACCGAGGATCATCATGGCCCATGTTCCGGGCTCGGGTGCAGCCGACGTTGGGACAAAGGTTAGCTGGCCCCCGTACGAACCGTCACCGCGCGAAGTCCCGCTTATGGTAATAGTGTTCAACGCCAGCATGGTAATTGGGATAAAGCTGGCAGAGGCAGTCTCTGTTAAACCAGAGTTGCTATAACTGATCGGTGCAGTGATCCCGTTGATCGTTACCGAACTAAAATCCAGATCCGTTATACCAAGCGCGAAGCTCGTACTTGTCGTCACTGAACCGCTACCAAGACCATCGGTTGGCAGCGTGAAAGTGTAAGTGTCTGTAAACAAACCAGAAGCGATTCCACTATTTCCGAAAAAACCCGAGAATGTCCCTGCCGGTCCAGCCGAGGTGTTGAAAAATCCTCCTGCTGGAAAAGTGAGAGCCTGAGCTGGCGCTACTGCGAATGCAGCAACCGCGGCGACCGTTGAAACGAGTAAGCGTCGCATATGAGAAGCCTTCCTGATTTCGGGTGTCCTCGCCCGAGTGGTTTATCTCCGGGCATTAATGTCGCAAAAATTCTGCGGTTCCATTACATAGGTTAATTTTCGGTAAACTTTATCGGCTGTACCATTTTGCAACGCATTTTGAGGGAGTTGAGTAGCCAAGCCGGGTTTTGGAATTCGTTGGAGCGACCTTACATAATACGGACATCGCATGACTTCCTCTTTAGAAAGTGTAGGCTTTGGCAAAGCGTCAACCATCGCATTCTTTAAGATTTGTAAGGTGCTTTCCTGCCGCGAAGCCGATCGCTGGAAATACGTCCCAATGCATCTGGGTGGACCAAGATGCAGCATGAATTCGACTTTGATGGTGCGGACGAACAAGGGAGCGAGATCTCTACCGTCCATCAATTTGCTCTTAAACCATTTCTGGCGCGTCTCCTTCGCCACTCGCGACTTTCTCTCGAAGAGCATACGGCCATTCTTAATTTGAAGGGTCGCGTTGCCCGGGCGAACATTCATCACGACATCGTTTCGTCCGGCAGAGCCATCAGCCATGCCTGCTTAATTGTGCAGGGGGTCGTGGGCCGTTTCGATCAGATAGCGGATGGTCATCGGCAGATCACCGCGCTGCACCTTCCCGGAGACATATGTAATCTCCATTCAGTCGTCTGGCCGGACGCTTGGTTAGGGCTAGAGGCGCTGTCCGCTACCACAGTACTCCTTATCCCGATCGTCGAACTGCGCGCTCTTGCTGCGATCCATCCAGCCATAGCGCTGGCTTTCTGGTTGGACACCACGGTCGATGCGTCGATCTGTGCGAAATGGGTAAGCAAGTTGGGGCGAGGGGACGCCCGTGGGCGTTTGGCTCATTTGCTCTGCGAATTGGGTGTTCGAATGGAGCAGGCTGGGCTTGCCACCCGAACTGAGTTTCCCAGTATGATTGCGCAGGCGCAAATCGCTGACGCCCTTGGTCTTAGCATCGTTCACGTCAATCGAACGATGCAGTCGTTGAAGCGGGATGGGCTTATCCGTAAACGCGGTCATATGATCCTCGTCGACGATTGGGAACGCCTCTCCACTATTGCGGAATTCGATCCGCATTTCCTGCTGATTGCTGTTTCGGATGAGACGGGAAAGTCTGAAAAAGTGACGCCTAGGTGAGTGTCGCGGAGTTCGAA
This sequence comes from Sphingomonas paeninsulae, assembly GCF_003660165.1. Lineage (NCBI taxonomy): Bacteria > Pseudomonadati > Pseudomonadota > Alphaproteobacteria > Sphingomonadales > Sphingomonadaceae > Sphingomonas > Sphingomonas paeninsulae. The sequence goes on along the minus strand of NZ_CP032828.1, from coordinate 377,575 downwards.
GATGGAGGTATGCCGAAATTCCAATAGGCGAGGTCGGTCGGGGTCGGTACGCATGAAACATCGCCAGCAAGGCGGGCATAGATGCCGGCCTCCTCTCGTTGTGAGAAGAAAAATGGGTAGAGCGAGCGGGCGTTCATTCGCGCGGCACCATTTGCATACTGGTCAATTTGCTTTCGAATCTCTGAGACCTTGAGCCACATGAGTTGTGCTGGTGCATCTACACTCTTGTTTATTTTGAGGTCGCCAATACGTTGAAACCCCAGCATCGCCTCGTAAAATCGCCGATGACGCGGGTTCACTTCAATGAACAAGTCTGTGCACTGGTGACAGCGGTTGCCATAGATGAAAATTATATGGAAGAACGAAGCAAGTAATGGTTTAGAAGGTACGGCTGTATCGAAAGCGAGTTTGGTAAGTTCGCAAATTTTCGTATTTGGCAGGTATCTAAAGGCGTCTATTTCTTCGGAAAATATTTCGTCAGCTACCAATCCCTTATCGGAGTCGACACCGAGTGTCAGAGTTCCGACAATCTCTGATTCATCATAGACGGTGAAAGTCGTTTTTGTTGCGGCAGTCAGAATATGATGATTATCGCCATAGCCTCGCCACGAGTACATCCTATTGACCAACATGCGGGCCGCATTGCGTTGCCCATCAGTGTTCGCTAAACGAACTGTGATTGTTTTGGCATTTTCGGGGCCGTTACCCGGCAGTTTGATCGCGTGAAGCTCATCGGATGAGTATTGCGTTTCGGTATTGGCGAGGTATTGACCCCTCGCATAGAGTTCGTTATGGTTATGCAACGATAGCGACATTGTTTCCCCCGCCACTTTGCTCGGCTCCCCACGAGCCAAGCACAGCCTGCGCTGTTAGTCTTAAAGTTCGGTGAATCTGCTCACACTGCGGCTCGATAGGGCCTTCGCAGGTGCAATATCCATCCTTAAATGGCGAAGGTCGCGGCGAACCGTGCTACCAACCGGATCGACAAAGTTTAGAGAGAACTCAGGCGGCCAATATGGCATTGCGTGAGTTGTTCACGATTGAATAGATGCCGAAAACGGGAAGCGCGTGCGGCTAGGGGCACATTGACTTGCTGCACCGTGGATACGGATCTGAGCGATGATGAGCTTGCCCAGCGGCGATTTCGCTCTGGCGGGATAGGATTGACCGTAGCTCAGCTCCGACGCGATTACATTCGGTAGCGGCGCCCAGCTACGACGACTCCAGCGCGGCATCGACGATCAGCCGACGTAACCAAGCGAGTCCGTCATCCTCACCCTGCTTGCGATGCCAGATCATTGAGAGTTCGATTCCTGACGGTGGCGAATCCGCCGTCTCCAACAGCCCCACCTGTGCATATGCGATTTTCTCAAGCACCGAACGGCGCGGCACCAGCGCAATTGTGTCGGTTCGCATTACCATCGTGATCGCGGTCTGCGAATCGTAGACGACCGAGGCGCTCTCGGTTTCCGGCCATGGGCCGGGTGCGCCGACATTCACCTGCCGATCGAGCCCACCTTCTGAGACGATACCCGCTCGCGGGCCGGACTCGCGGCCGCCCGAGATTGTGACGCGCGGTTGTGCCGCAAGCGTTTCCGCATCGACCGGGCCGTCGAGGATCGGATTACCCGCAGCAGCGATCCACACCAGTTCTTCATGATACAAGGGCTCGACGACGATGCGATTGGGGACTCTTGAGAACGCGCCCAGCGCGACGTCGATCGATCCCCTGTCGAGCGACGCCACCAGATCGTCGGCGAGTTCCACGACGCGGAGCGACACGCCAGGTGCTTCGTGTCGTACTTGCTGGGCGAGCAGTGGGACCAGCAGCGCGCAGAAATAGGTACCGGCAGCAAGCACGAACCGCCGATCCGCGGCGGCTGGATCGAACGAGGTCGGCACCATCGCTTCTCGCAGCCGGCTCAGCCCCTCGCGCACGCCTGGTGCTATCTCCAGCGCGCGTGCGGTCGGCTGCAATCCCCCTGGACCGCGGACGAACAGGCTATCGCCAATCGCCATGCGCAGGCGCCCCAGTGCATGGCTGATCGCCGACTGAGTGAGTGACAGCCGATCGGCGGCGCGGGTGACACTGCGCAACTCCATCAACGTGTCGAATACGCGTAGCAAATTAAGGTCGATGTCGATCATGAACAGGGTTCATATACGATCTGACGGATTGTCACTGGAATTATGTTAGATGCAGCTTACGTGAGGTATTCCCGTTGCATTGCAGCATAGAGCTCAGACGCCCAACGGTAGAGGACCAATTTGAGTGGACATGCCGCGCGACTATAACGACGCCAGCGACGAAATCGGGAATTCGGTGCCTGTGACTACACCGGATCCGATCGTGACCGGTGTGGACGAGCCATCTTCGCGGCGACGCCGTCTGCGCATGCCGCTATTGCTGCTGGCGCCGGTGGTGGCGCTGATCGCGGGGCTCTTCTTCTATTTGCATGGCGGACGTTATGAAGAGACTGACAATGCCTATTTTCAGTCCGGGCTTGTCGCGGTCAGCGCCAACGTCAGCGGGCCGGTCGTTGCGGTTGAGGTGCATGACAATCAGCAGGTGAAGGCGGGTCAGGTGCTCTTCCGCATCGATCCCGCGCCCTATCAGGCGGCGGTCGATGAAGCAGCCGCTGCTTTGGCGACAGCCCACACCCAAGTTGCGTCGTTGCGTGCCAATTTCGCGCAAGGCCAAGCCGACATCCAGTCGGCGCGCGACAAACTGGCTTATGCGACGCGCGAGGCCGCGCGTCAGAAAGAATTGCTGGCTGAGGGAATTTCGTCTCAGGCGCAATATGATCAGGCGGTACTCAATCGCCAGAATGCGGCGCAGGCGATCCAGTCCAGCGAGCAGCAGGCACAAAGTGTTGCGGCATCCCTGTCAGGCAACGTCGCTGCTCCCTCGGCGAGTCAGCCCGCTGTTAAGCGTGCGCAGGCAGCGCTCGAACGCGCCCAGCTCAACCTGAACTACACCGTGGTGCGCGCGGCGCAGGACGGTATCGTTACCAAGGTCAATCAGTTGCAGGTCGGCAGCTATGTCACTGCAGCCAAGCCGGTTTTCACGCTCGCAGGCGTTCGGATTTGGGTAGAGGCAAACTTCAAGGAGAACCAGCTCAGCTATATGCGCGTCGGTCAGCCAGCGAAATTCTCGATTGATGCTTTTCCCGATCTCAAGCTGACCGGCCATGTCACCAGCTTCAGCCCGGCACCGGCAATAGCTTTTCGCTGCTGCCAGCCGAAAATGCGGCAGGCAATTGGGTGAAGGTGGTGCAGCGCCTCCCCATTGAGCTCTCGATCGACCATTTGCCGCAGGGCATTCCGCTGCATGCTGGGCTCAGCGTCGAAGTGACGGTGGACACCGGTCATGTCCGCCACCTATTCGGTCCGGGGAGCTCGGTGACGCCCGCTCCGACGCAATGACCGATGCTTACCCCGCGCCAGCAGTTCGCCGGCTAATCACCGTCTCGGTGATGGCGGCAACTGTCATGAACTCGCTCGACAGCACGATTGCCAACGTCGCGCTGCCACATATCCAGGGCAGCGTTTCGGCCTCGGCTGACGAGATCACCTGGGTGCTCACGTCGTACATCGTCGCCGCTGCGATCATGACTCCCCTGACCGGCTGGCTGGCTGGCTGGCCGGTTCGGGCGCAAGCGGCTGATGCTCTATTCGATTGTCGGGTTTACGGTCGTGTCCGGCCTGTGCGGTGTTGCCACCAGCCTGCAGGAACTGGTCGGTTTCCGCTTGTTGCAGGGCGTATTCGGCGCGGCGCTGGTGCCGATGAGTCAGGCGATCCTGCTCGATATCAATCCGCCCGAACGCCATGGCAGTGCCATGTCGGTCTGGGGCATGGGAGCAATCCTCGGGCCGATCATCGGCCCTGCGCTGGGCGGTTGGCTGACCGACAATCTCGACTGGCGCCGGGTATTTTATATCAATCTGCCGATCGGTATCCTCGCCTTCATCGGCCTGACAATGTCGCTGACGGAAACCAAGGATGCAGAGCGCTCGCGGCTCGACTTCTTCGGCTTTGCGATGCTCGCGCTGTCGATAGGATCGCTGCAATTGATGCTCGACCGCGGGCAGACCGCCGACTGGTTCAGTTCGATCGATGTGAGCATTGAGGCCGCGTCGGCGCTATTCTTCGGCTATTTGTTCGTGGCGCACACCCTAACTGCAAAAAAGCCGTTCATAGATTTGGCGCTGTTCGGCGATCGCAACTTCCTGATTGGCTGCATCCTCGGCTTTTTTCTCGGCACGCTGCTGTTCGGAGTGCTGGCCCTGCTGCCGCCGATGCTCGAAAATCTGATGGGTTATCCGGTGGTGCTCACCGGTCTGGTCACCGCGCCGCGCGGCTTGGGCACGCTGGTGACGATGACCGCCAGTGGCTATCTGATGAAGCGTTTCGACCCGCGATTGCTGATCTTCCTCGGGTTCGGCTTAGCGGCCTGGTCGATGTACCGGATGGCGCATTTTTCGCTCGGTATGGACGAGATGCCGGTGATCATGTCGGGCTTTATTCAGGGAGTTGGGACTGGGCTCGTCTTCGTGCCGCTGGCGACAATCGCTTTTGCGACGCTCAGCCCCGCTTATCGCAACGAGGGCGCGGCGATGTTCACTTTGGTGCGCAGCCTTGGCTCGGCTGCGGGTATCTCGATCCTGCAGGCGATGACGGTGCGCAACTCGGCGGCGGTGCATTCCCGTCTGGTCGAGGGCATTCGGCCCGATAATCCGGTGCTGACCCAGAACGCACCGGGGTTTGATTTCAGCGCGCCCGAAATGATCGCAGCGATGAACGCGCAGATCAGCCGCCAGGCGTCGATGGTCTCCTATATCGATGCCTTCTGGCTGCTGTGCCTGCTTTCGCTGGCGGTCATGCCGCTCCTGATGCTGATGCGCCACAAGCGCCAGTCTGCGGGTGGCGAAACCCTCCATCTTCATTTGGATTGAATCCTATGCGTCTCGCCCTCCTCATTCTCGCTTCGGCGACGCTTGCCGGTTGCACGGTCGGTCCCGATTTCCAACGACCGGCAACGCCGACCCCGGAAAACTATCGCGGTGCCACCGAGCGGCAGGAGCCGGTTGCGGGCACCCCGCAGGCGACGCTTGGCATCGGTCCGCAAGCGCGCTGGTGGCAGGCGTTCGGTTCTCCCGAACTCGACGCACTGGTCGATCGCGCGATGCTGCACAACCAGACACTGGCGGCCAGCGACGCCACGCTTGCCGCCGCCGCGCACGATGCGCGCGCGATCGCTGGCAAGCGCCTGCCGCAAATCGATGCGAGCGCGCGGGTCGAACAGCAGCAGGCCAATCTCGCGACCTTTGGCTTCTCATCATCTTCGTTGGGGCTCGCCGGTAATCCCGATTTCCATCTTTATAGCGTCGGCGGCGGGATCAGTTACGATCTCGACCTGTTCGGCGGCGTGCGCCGTCAAGTTGAGCAGGCGCGGGCCCAGGCCGAGGCACAGCAGCGCCGCACCGAGGCTGCGCATTTGACGGTGGCGGGCCAGGTGGTCAATCAAGTGCTCTCGATCGCCGCAATCCGGGCGCAGATCAGCACTGCGGAAATGTTGCTTCAGGAGGATCAGCGCAATCTGGACCTCACCCAAAAGCGCAAGCAGGCCGGCGAGGGAACACTGGTCGAGGTACTGAACGCGCAGAGCCAATACGTCGCCGATCAGGGCGACATCCCACAGTTCTATCAGCAGTTGGAGGAGGCGCGCCATCTACTCGCGGTGCTGGTGGGGGTAAGTCCGTCCGAGCTTGGCGTGACCGAGTTCGACCTTAGCAAGCTGGTGCTGACTCCCGGTATCCCGGTGACGCTCCCGTCCGAACTGGTTCACAAACGGCCCGACATTCTACAGGCAGAGGCCAACCTCCACGCGGCGACAGCCGAGATCGGCATAGCGACCGCAAGGATGTATCCCGACATCTCGCTGGGGGCGACACTGTCGCAGGCCGGCCCCGCAATCAGTGATCTCGTGACGAATAGTTTCCGGGGCTATGACCTCTTCGCGGGGCTGACCGCGCCGATTTTTCATGGCGGCACGTTGAAGGCACAACGCGCCGCCGCTGTCAGCCGCGCACAGGCGGCGGCCGCAACCTACCAGCAGACCGTGCTGGAGGCGTTCCAGCAGGTGGCGGATCTGTTGTCAGCGCTGCAACACGATGCACAGTCGGTTGCGACCCAGGCCCAGTCCGTGGCGGTCGCGCAGCATTCGCTACAATTGTCGCGGCGCAGCTTCCAGGTCGGCAATTCGGGGATCTTGCAGGTGCTCGATTCGGAACGGCTCTACCAACGTGCCAGCTCCAATCTGGTCCTCGCACGCTCACGGCAATATCTGAACGTCGCACGGTTGTATGTTGCGACGGCAGGCGGCTGGACTCGCTAGGTGTTTGGTCCCGGTATTTGATGGTGCATTATTCAGCGTTTTTGCGCAGCAGCACGCCATACCACACGATGCTGGAGTCATCACCTCAGGACGAGCCACACCAGCCGGGAAGGTGATTGGCTTGCGGGGCGTGAGCCAACGCCAGCGCCTTCGTTACGGCTTTGTCGATATCTTTTCCGATAAGCTTGGCGTCGATGCGATGCCTGAAAAAATCCGCCCATAGAAATTCGGAATAGGGTGTCAGATCTTTGGCATAGCCGCCGGCACGCCGCACCGCGCCTGCAATCGAGCGATACGGATCGTCCGCCATTTTCGATAGTTTGCGCGGGATGTCGTCGTAATGTTGCCGCACGCCCTTTGCATCGAAAGGGTGAAGCCAGTTGCGATTGTCCATGAACGTCAGGAATGCCGTGCGGTCAAGCCGGTCAAGCCGGGCGACCACGCTCACCAGAACATGCTTCACGCCCTCGTCGAATAAAGCGCGGGCGAGATGGTGATTGTCGATCATCCACGGAACCTGTTTCGGACCAATGACGACAGGGATCATGTGCGTTCCCAGGAATTCGGGACCATCGCTCGCCAGACGCGCGCGCCATCCGTGCCGCTTGCGTTCGACCTCGATCAACCCGACGGTCATTTGGGTCGGTCTTAAATCGGTGAGTGCCACGGGGCTAAGCTGAGGCTCCATCGAACTACGCATGATCCACGTTCCTTTCTTCCTCGGCAGCGTCGACTGAATCGGCAACGCTGAAATTTGCATCTTCTGCCAATTCAGCCATTCCTGCGGCTGCCAACAGGTCGCGCACCCGATCATGCGTCCGCGCGAGCCGCAACACCATCTCTCTATTTTGAATCAACTTGCCGAACTCTGCCAGCGCTTCGAGGGCGCTGCTGTCGAGATCGTTGCTTTCTTCGAGACTGAGGATAACCCGCGTGCCCGCAGGGTGCTGAACGGCAAGTGCGTCGATGGCATTCAGGGCCGCGTCGGCGTTGGCAAAGAACAGCGGCGCGTTTGGACGATATATCGCGAACCCGGCGACCGGCTTGGCATCGCCATGACGCACCAGGTCGACGAAATCATGGCTGGTCCCAATCCGGCCCAATTCACTGACAGTCGGTCGGCTGAGCCTGTGTAATAGTGCGCCGAGCGACAGCGCGACCGCGATCAGCATTCCGTCGAGAACGCCAAACCCGATGACACCCGCCACGGCCGCCAGCGCAATCCACTGGTCGCGATCAATCCGAAACAGTCGATTGAACGGACTGAGCGCAAGCGCGTGCGTCAGGGCCGCGATGACCACGGCGGCCAGAACCGGCTCTGGAATGCGACTGACTGCTTGCCCCGCGAAAAGAACCAGTGCTCCCAAAGCAAGTGCGGCAATCGCGGACGTAAGCCGACTGGCTGCTCCTGCCGCTTCGCTGGCCGATCCTGCTGAAAAGCCCGCACCGACGGGCATCCCCTGCACCAGAGCGGCAACAAAATTTGCACCGCCCAACGCTCCCAGTTCGCGATTGGCCGACAATGTGTCTCCGTGCCGCAAAGCCAGGGCGCGCATCGTTCCCCAGCTTTCGGCGAAGAGGATCAGGGTCAGCGGCACCGCCAGTTGAACAAGATGCGACCATGTCTGAAAACCGAAGGTCGGGATTGCAGGTTCATCGAGCTTTATCGCGATGTCCCCAACCAATGCGACGCCATGCGATGGAAGGTCGACCAGCGATGCCAGGCCGATCCCACAACACAGCACGATCAGCGCCCCCGGCAGTTTCCCCACACGCCGCATTGCAAGTATTCCCGCGAGCGCGACGCCGCCGATTGCGATGCTGTAGATGCTCATTTCGGAAAGCCGCGAGGCCAGAATACCAACCAGCGAAAAGATGTTCGACGCGGTAACATGTACTCCCGTCAGACCGGGAAGCTGGCGCAAGATGATCGTTATCGCCAATCCGAAAGCGAACCCGCGCAGCACCGGACGTGCGATAAATCCGGCAAGGCTTCCAAGCCGGAACAGCGCGATAATGCCGAACAGCGCCGCCACGATCGCCACGATCGCCGTTGCCATCATCGCTTTGTCGTTTGCCGTTCCCGGCATCGCCGCAAGGGCGGCCGCCAGAATGGCCGCCGAAGACGATGTCGGCGCGACGATTGCAAAGCGGCTCCGACCCAAAGCAGCATAGGCCAACCCACCGGCAACCGCTGCGACAATGGCCCTTCCCGGTGCCAAACCTGCAATCGCTGCATAAGCAACCGCTTCGGGTAACATCAGCCCGGCAACTGAAACTCCCGCAATCGCGTCGCCTGCAATCGTCCCGGCTGTAAAAGTATGTTTTGGCTTTTTATCCATGCGGTATGTTGGCAGTCGTCATTGCACTTCCACATCCGTTGGTTTTTCGCGTTTCTGTAATCGAATGCGCATAGTAGCATATCTATAAATTTAGCAGTCTTTGAAAGAAGCAAGCGAAAATGGCAGATGAAGTTGAACTGAAGCTCGCGCTCACGCCTGAGGCTGCGGATATCATTGCGACTTCGGAACTGCTGCCCGGCGGATCGACGACGGCCAAACAGCGTGCGATATATTTCGACACCCCGACCCAACACTTGCGAAAGGCGGGGCTCACTTTGCGGATCCGGCTGTCGATGGGAAAGCGCGTCCAAACGGTGAAGGCCGATGGCGCGAGTGCGGCTGGCCTGTTCGCACGTTCGGAATGGGAACAGACCCTGAAGAACGACGTTCCGGTCCTCGACGATACGACACCGATACGCGCGCTGGTCGGTGTCGGGTGCAGCGATATCGCTCCCCTGTTCGAGGTTCACGTCGAACGGCGCACATGGGACGTGCGCGACGGTGACACCGTGATCGAGGCCGTGCTGGATATTGGTCACGCCAGCGCACAGGATCGCCGATCCGCAATTTGCGAGATTGAACTCGAACTCAAACAGGGCGACCCCGAAGCCCTGTTCAAGCTCGCCCGCAAGATCGATGCGATTGCGCCCGTTCGGCTTGGCGTTCTGACAAAGTCTGAACGCGGCTACCGGCTTACTCGACCCATAGCCACGGTGTTCAAGGCCGAGCCTGTGAAGCTGACCGACGACCTGACCGTCGCGCAGGCCTTTCAACAGATCGTCCACAACTGCATCCGCCAGTTCCGATTGAACGAGGCCGTGTTGCTCGATGACCGCAATGCCGAAGCGCTTCATCAGGCGCGCGTCGCGATCCGACGTCTGAGGTCGGCTTTCTCGATTTTCAAACTATTGTTCGATCACCCCGGCGAATTGCTTCTGCGCGAGGATTTGCGGTGGCTTGCGTCCGAACTGGGCGACGCGCGCAATCTTGATGTCTTGCTGGAACGGTCGAAACCCGGCCCGCTCCGCAATCGCCTGAGCACGGCGCGTGAAGATGCCTATTCCAAGGTCGAGGTCGCACTCGCCTCTGGTCGCGTGCGGAAGGTGATGCTCGATCTCGCGCAATGGACGAGCACCGGTAGTTGGCTGCACGAACCCGACACCCGGAAATTGCGTGACGGGTCGGTTCACGAATTTGCGGGTGGCATTCTCAATCGGCTCCGCAAGCGTGTTAAAAAAGACGGGCGGGATTTGTCCGAAGCCGGTGACGAGGTTCGCCACGAACTGCGTAAAGATGCCAAAAAGCTACGCTACGCGGCTGAGTTTTTCGCGGCGCTGTTCGACGGCAAGAAGCAAAAACGCCGCCATAAACGCTTCATCGCTGCACTTGAAGAATTGCAGGACCAACTCGGTCGGTTGAACGACCTTGCGACAGCCCGCCGCGTTCTTGAGGCTTTCGGGCTCGCGAACGATCCTGACGTCGCAGCGCTTTTGGCAAAGGGCAATAAGAACAAGCTACTCGATGCCGCAGCCGACGCCCATGATGCGCTGGTCGATACCAAGCCGTTTTGGCGATGATGTACTTCGTCAATCCCTGTCGGCGGTTCCCCACAAGGCAAAAACTCTTAAGCACGATGCCGATGCGTGCACATTGCTGGGACTGCTTATCACAAGAGCGACGGAGTTGAGCGGCGCGCGGCGGTCTTCTTCGCGGAGGCTGGCGGTCGCGCGGTTCGAATAACCGACTATTTATAACGTTATTTTGGAGTGTCTGCGGCTTCCATAGTCGCTTTCTCTTCGTCGCAGTGATCGGGCATGCAGGCATCGACAATGGGCGGTGCTTCCTTGTCGATTGTCACGCTATAAGTAAGGCTGTTGGCCGTTGCGGCCTTGATGACGATGGCGATATCGCGAACATTTGCCGCCGTTGCGCCACGCGGAAAGGATATAATCTGACCTGAACCCGGGTGAACGAGGTCATCAATCGAATAGCCGCGCACCTCGAACTGTATCTGGCCGTGTTCTATCCCCTGATAGGCGATGTCGTAAATTCGGCCAACTTCCATGGAACTATAGTCGGCGACCAGCGGCGTTTGTGGACCTTTCGCATAGTCTCGGGGAGGGACAATCGGGTCGCCCTTTTTAACGGTCTGGATGCTGCCGAAGCTGGCTGGTCTGGATGCCGACGAGCGGACCGCCTGAAATTTGGGATTGGCCAATATTCGTTCCTGCAAGGCGCGCGGTGACAAATCCTTGTGGGCGCCTCCGATCAAGGCGTCCGTGAAGGCAGCATCATCGACTGCAAGCACGAACTGCCCTCGTTTCTCTCGGTCCCGCCCATCGGAGCAAACAAATTGCAGTTCCGCATCCCCTAGAGATTCAGCGGGTACCTCCATCATCTCGGCAGTGCGGCTGGTCGAGGTGTCGATCACTTTGTCGTCACGGCTAAAACGCTGGATTCCGAGGCGACCAAGTTGCCGCTTGCCGCAGTCGGCGCGCATGAAGTCACTTGTCATCGCAGCAGCATCGGCTTCGTCGCGAATGACGTTCTTCGACGAATAGGTGACGATGTTTCCCTCGCGCTCAATTGATCCGGCATCGATGAACAGCACGCGATTAACGCCACGATCGACATACCACCAAGGCGATGCTGCTGCCGGTGTAGCCGCCAATATGAAAAGGGGTAGCGCGATAATTTTGCTTGAGCGAGCGGTCATGGGATCTCGTTTTGTCGTGAGGGCACGAAAAGGTGGCGAATTGGAATAGTACATTCTGCATTTGCTTATGACGACTGTAACGCCGTATTCGGAACCGGAGTTTGTTATTGTGAGTGTGTCATGAAAAAGAATGCATTGGTGTTGAGCGTCGTTGGCATTGTGATGACTATATCGGCGGTCGTCATGCTCCTAACTGGTGGGCCACCTAAAGCAGATCCGGCCGTTACAGCGCAATGTCAGCAGCGGATGAGTGATCAGGGCGCAGAAATGATGAAGCGCTGCGACGAGGCAGCTTTCGCGACTGCCATGACCGCCACCGATGCCAATACTGCCGCCCGTGCTATCAGCGCTGCGAACAACGCTGAAATCGGCGGTAACGCGCTGGCAATGTTCCTGCTTGGTCTCGGTATCGTTCTGACAATCGGCGGTGTCATTGCCTCCCGTCGCAACCGCCCGATGTAATGCTGGATATGGCCAGAGGCGCGGCACCGCTCTGGCCGGATTTTCCCGATAGCCGGCCCTAAATCGTTATCTTGATTATTTGTAGCGAACCTCGAGAAGATCGAGTTCACGCACCAGTTTCTTCGCTGTTTCGCTACCGACTTTGCGATTTCTCGCCAAACGGAAAACTTCCTCTCGCTCCGCCGTAATGGCCGCAATCCGCAGATCGCGCTCGATAAGATCGGTTCGCAGCGTCGCGCCATTCGCTTCATCGCTCAGGCTGCGATTTTCGATCCGCTCACGGTACACATCCATGATCCGTACCGCAGCCGTTGCATAAACGTCGGCGTCATTTCGTCCTTTGGACAGTGCGTGCTGGGCACGTTCAATCGCCTTGATCGCAGCTTCAGCGGCCGCAATCCGCGCCTTGTTCTCCTCGGCTTGCTTTGAGGGTTCGGCTGGCATCTTCAGATCACAAAGCAATATTGGAAGCACCACGCTGGCCATCACGAGCGACAGCAATATCACACCGGTGGCCAAAAATATGGCAAGCTCGCGACCGGGAAAGGGCGTTCCATCACCCATTACGAGCGGCAGCGTGAGCACACCCGCCAAGGTGATTGCACCACGCACGCCGGCAAACGACATTGTGGCCACCAGACGCCACGGCGCTCTCGGTGGTGTTGCTCCGTTCTGCGCTTGACGGAGCAACGTGATCCGCAGCGACACCCAGACCCAGATGAAGCGAAGAACAGCCAGCCCGACCATGATCGCGCCGACGTAAAAGGCCAGCCACCATGGGTTGGCGTGCCCGGTCATCTGCACCGTCTCGTCAAGGCCTGAAAGTATCCCTGGGAGCTGCTCTCCGAGAAGGACGAAGATGATCCCGTTTGCGGCAAACTGGATTGTGTCCCACACCGAATTACGACCCATCCGCGTCATAGCGAGCGCCTGTCGTGATATTTCGGCAAAACTCATCGTCACACCCGCAGCCACTGCAGCGAGAATCCCCGAAGCATGGAAATGTTCGGCGAGCAGGTACGATCCGAATGGAATAAGCAGACTGATCAGGATCTGCGATCCGGTTTCCTCACCGAAGCGCTCGGAAACCCAGGCCTTGGCGCGCGTGACGACCAGCGTCAGTACAACCCCCACGCCGATTCCAATGACCGCCATCCACAGGAAGCTCAGCGCCGCCTGCGAGGCCGAAAAGCTGCCTGTAAGGGCAGCAGCAATCGCGAAACGCAGGCAGACCAACCCGGATGCGTCGTTCAGAAGGGATTCGCCTTCGAGAATATGCATCATCCGTTTGGGGATCGGCACACGTGCGGCGATTGCGGAAACGGCGATCGGGTCCGTTGGCGAAATGACCGCCGCAAGCGCAAATGCGACTGCCAGCGGCATTGCCGGGATCATCCAGTGGATCAGGAAGCCCATACCCACGACCGTCAACAGAACGAGGCCAAGCGCCAGTTCGACGACTGTTGAAAGATCCTTGAGCAATTCATCCTTGGGTATTCGCCAGCCATCCAGAAACAGCAGCGGCGGCAGGAAAAGGAGAAGGAACAGCTCTGGATCAAGCTCCACACGCTGATTGACGCCGAGTCCGATCAGCGCGCCTAAGGCGATTTGCACAAGCGGCGTCGGGATCGACACCGGTAGCATGCGCGAAACAGCACTGCTGATGACAACCGCCAGCAGCAGGATCAAGACAATAGACACCGTTTCCAGAACTCAACTCCTACAACACCAATTTGGAAAGCGTGAGGTCTGCTAGCACGATTTCAAAAAACCGTGTCGAGAATTGAACACGGGATCGCCGTTGCCGCGCCATGTTTCCCGAGGTGACCGGCGACACCATAAGCCTTGGACGTTGTCGATGTCTTACATATTGCATCTGGCGCGCCGATCCGATAGCCAGTTGCGAATAGTTCTCAACAAGAGAATGAGCGACGGCGCAGGAGACAGCAAGCTATGGCCTATATGTTTGCGCAACCCACAGGTCTCGCCGTTTCGGCTATCGTCCTTGGTGCCGTGCGCTGCTGGCGCAAAGCCCGTGACGCAGGCTATTCTCTCCAACCTAGCCTGATCGCGATCCTGCGCGATCACGACTGCGAGATGCTTGCACCGTGCTTCGATAGTTTGATGGCGTTTTCGGAAGCGGCGTTAGGGCGATCGCTCTGCGTCGGCAAAGATCACATCATATCGGAAGACGAACATTTGCTGCTTGATTTGCTCACCGGGACGAAATGGACTGCGGTCTGCTTCGTATGCAGCGATGGGATCGCTGCCGCGCTCGATTGCGCCCTGCGCTCAATGCGGATCATGATGGGGATCATTGTGCCGATCTCTCCCAAATGTGGACCTACAGTCACCGGCGCTCAGCGGACGAAACCCTTGTAAGGCCACCAAAGTGATGTTCGCCCGAGGTGCTCAACTCGTTCCTCCAAGCCTCGCTATCGGGGCCGCCGCGTCGCAAATTGTGCGGCGTTGACGCTGTCTTCGGCTGCCAGCTTGCGCCAGCGATCGAAGCGCGCCGACGTCAGCGCCCCAATCGCAATCGCCGCACGGATGGCGCAGCCAGGTTCGACCCCATGCGCACAATTTGAGAACCGGCACTCCTGCGCCAGCAATACGAAGTCGTCGAAAACCTCCGCTATGCCGGTGGCCGCATCGAACAACTGCAATTCGCGCATGCCGGGCGTATCAAGCAGCCAGCCACCGCGGTCGAGGCGATGCATCTCGCGCACCGTGGTTGTGTGACGCCCCGTAGCGTCGCCAGCGCGTATCGCCTGAGTGTCGATGCTGTCCGAACCTCGCAAAGTATTGACGAGCGTCGATTTCCCAACTCCCGATGATCCGAGAAGAGCAACGGTTTCGCCCTTGCCACACCATGGGGCGATGCAGGCGACACTGGCGGGGTCGCGTCCGTTGACGGTTTCCACGAGCAATCCTGGCTCGATCGCGCGTGCTGCCGCTGCGAAAACTTCGGGTGTGTCCGTCAAGTCGATCTTGGTGAGAACCACCACCGGATGCACACCCACCTCACGCGCCAGAACCAGGTAGCGCTCCAATCGCGCAACGCTGAAATCCTGGTTACACGAGGCGACGATGAACAGCGTATCGACATTGGCGGCGAGCATCTGTTCTTTGCGTCGAACGCCCGGTGCTCGCCGCTTGAACAGGTTGATCCGGTTAAGGATGCGTATGGGCTGCAGCGTGACGCCGTCGATAAGGAGCCAGTCGCCGACCGTTGGGTGATCGTCCGCCGGACCGGCACCGGGAATATGGGGTGAGATCAAACCCTGCGATCCCGCCCCTGAAACGGCGATTTTGCCACGATGGACGGCCATCACACGGACGGGATGGCACCGCTGTGCTTCGTCGCCCGAGATCTGCTCGCTGAAATAGGCCTTCCAGCCGAGGTCTTCCAATGTTTCATTGGTCAATTTCATAAGGGTCTAGCAGCGCCTTTTTTGATCCAGTATGCCGTCTTCCCCAGGTTGAGTGCGTGCCGGGTTCGGCTGATATGGCCTCCCACGACAGGCAGGCGACGATATACGGTCGATGCGGCGGTCAGACTGCCACGGGGTTCCCCTGGCCTTTGCCGTCGAGATTGTCCATTAGCCTCTTGGTAGACCTGAAGCCAAGCATCCTCGATGCTCACGACACTCAACTGAGGGGAGGAGCCGCTCGGATGTCTCAACTCTAATGACGGGATTATCTAATTTTTCGTGTCGTTGGTCTTCTTATTAAAACGATGAACAAAGGCGCTAGTCTTTCCGCTCGCCAACTGAATGGCTGCGCAGGGCCGTTGCTGCTGAAGCGGCTGTGCGAGGTGTGCGGCTTTTTGGGGATGGCCAAGTCGCTGGTATAATTCATTGCCCGCCCTATCTTTCGGGCTGAGAGCATTTGTTGGCGCATTGCTGTCAGTTTCACGCCTGAAGGAATCAATATGCCATCGATCCTGTCAATTTCAGCGCTCAGCAAACATTATAAATCCGGCCTGAAAGCCCTTGATGAAGTCGATCTTTCAATCGAGCGCGGGGAAATATTCGCATTGTTGGGTCCAAACGGCGCGGGCAAAACAACGCTTATCAGCATTGTTTGCGGCACGGTATCGATGACGTCGGGCACGATCACCGTCGACGGACATGACATCGCAAAGGACTTTCGCGCGGCACGGCAGAGAATCGGTCTCGTGCCTCAGGAGATTGCGGTCGATATTTTCGAGACCGTGTGGAACACCGTGAGCTTTAGCCGCGGTCTGTTCGGTCGTGCGCCAAATCCTGCTTATATTGAGCAACTCCTGCGCGACCTGTCGCTTTGGGAAAAACGGGCGAGCCGGATTATCGAGCTTTCCGGTGGGATGAAGCGGCGCGTGATGATAGCCAAGGCACTGAGCCACGAACCCGACCTCTTGTTCCTCGATGAGCCGACCGCCGGCGTCGATGTTAATCTTCGCCGCGACATGTGGGCGCTCGTGCGCAAGCTGCGCGATAAGGGCGTCACGATCGTCCTGACGACCCATTATATCGAGGAGGCAGAGGAGATGGCCGATCGGGTGGGCGTTATCGACGGTGGAAAGATATTGCTCGTCGAAGAAAAGGCCGCACTCATGCGTAAGCTGGGTAAACGGCGTCTGACACTTGCACTCCAGGAACCGATGGTCACGCTCCCCAACGAACTTGCGGATTGGTCACTCTCGCTCGAGAGGGGGGGCTGCTACCTGGTTTACAGTTTCGACGCCGAAGTTAAGGACACAGGGATGCCCAGCTTGCTGCACAGGCTCGGCGAACTCGGCATCGACTTCAAGGATCTCGATACCAGCCGGAGTTCGCTCGAAGACATATTTGTCGGACTGGTGGAGCGGGCCGCATGACCAGCGGTCTCAATTTCCACGGTATGTGGGCAATCTATCGTACTGAGATGGCGCGGACTGTGCGGACGGTGTGGCAAAGCATCGCCACGCCGGTGATTACCACCGCGCTCTATTTCATCGTCTTCGGCGGTGCGATCGGATCGCGTATGCAGCACGTCGGAGGTGTGGGTTATGGCGCGTTTATCGTGCCCGGCCTGATCATGCTAACGCTACTCACCCAGAGCATCTCGAATGCTTCGGCTGGCATCTATTTCCCCAAATTCACGGGAACGGTGTTTGAGATTTTATCGGCACCCCTTTCGGCAATCGAGACGGTCGCGGCTTATGTCGGAGCCGCAGCGACCAAATCGGTGGCGATAGGCCTGATTATTCTCGTAACCGCGACTTTCTTTACCGAGTTACATATCCTGCATCCGGTCTGGATGGCCGCGTTCCTTGTCCTGACGTCGATCACCTTCAGCCTTTTCGGTTTCATTATCGGTATCTGGGCGAAGAATTTTGAGCAACTGGCGATTATTCCCGCGCTGCTCGTCACACCCCTTACCTTCCTCGGCGGCGCGTTTTATTCGATCGATATGTTGCCCCAGCCATGGCGGACAATCAGCCTTTTCAATCCCGTCGTCTATCTGGTCAGCGGCTTCCGCTGGAGCTTCTATGGGATCGGCGATGTCGGCGTGGGGGCCAGCCTGGCATTTACCGGCGGCTTCATGGCGGCCTGCTTAATCCTGCTGTGGTGGATATTCCGGACCGGTTGGCGGCTTAAACCATAAGTCAGCATAGCAGTTATCCAGCGATCGTTCTCAATCACTTTCGGATGACCGCAGTGCTGTTACCGGTCACGATTGACCTTCGCCTGATTGGGCGCACACCTGACTAGAAGATGAGAAATTCCAGTAAGGGGATGTTGAGCAGCAGTTTCATGATAAGCAGTAGCGTTGTGATCGTGTTCGTTAAATGGAGGTGGCGTTCGTCATGCACACATCCTTGGTCATCGTTGGCGGGGGCCCTGCGGGGATGATGGCTGGCTTACTCTTTGCTCGCGCGGGGGTGCCGGTAACAGTCCTTGAGAAGCACGGTGATTTTTTGCGCGACTTTCGTGGCGATACGGTACATCCTTCGACGTTGGAGCTGTTTCGTGAACTCGAGCTTCGCGAACGTTTGCTCGAGCGACCCTATAACAAGGTGACCCACCTGTCCGCTCGTATCGCGGGCCGGATAATGCGCACAGCCGACTTCACACGATTGCCCGTTGATAGCCGCTTTATCGCGCTAATGCCGCAGTGGGAGTTTCTGGACTTCATTGCAAAAGAAGCCGCCCGATATCCTGACTTTAGTTTACGCCTGAACGCCGAGGCAACGGAACTGAGCCGCGATGGGGCAGGGCGTATCGATGGTGTCATACTGTCCGACGGTACCTGTGTGAATGCACGTCTCGTATTGGCAGCCGACGGACGCCGCTCGGTGCTTCGCGATGCAGCGGCGTTGCCAATTGAAGACCTTGGCGCGCCGATGGATGTATTCTGGTTCCGCTTGTCCAAGAACCAGACGGATGAAAACCAGACGATGGGTGTGTTCGAGGCTGGACGTCTGTTCGTCCAGATCGATCGTGGCGATTACTGGCAATGCGCCTATGTTTTCGTCAAAGGACAAGCAGAAGCGGTCCGGGCACGCGGTCTTGCCGCTTTCCGCGTAGAGATTGCGTTGTTGCTTCCTGTGCTTGCGTTCGCGGTAAACGATCTTGTTTCCTGGGATCAGATTAAACTGCTGACGGTCGCATTAGACCGGCTTACACGCTGGCATGCACCGGGATTGCTGGCGATCGGGGATGCGGCACATGCAATGTCGCCAGTGGGCGGTGTGGGTATTAATCTGGCAGTTCAGGATGCCGTCGCAGCAGCAAATATTCTGGCTGGGCCGATGGCGCGTGGGGAGGATGTCGATCCGCTTCTGGCAAGCGTTCAGGCGCGGCGGATGCTGCCGACGCGGGTGATCCAGCGTATGCAAAAAGTCGCGCACGACGCGATATTCAGCACGCTTGTCAGGTCGGATGCCAAGCTGGTTGTTCCACCTTGGCAAATACGACTGCTCGACCGCTTCGGCTTTCTGCGCGGACTGGCGGCGCGCCTCGTTGGCCTCGGCATCCGCCGCGAGCATATCCGATCAACCTAGGCTCAAATTTGGCGCGCCTCGATCAACGGCATTTCACGTTACCACGATCAACCGATCGGCCGAGAAGTGCGCCTCCGCCTGCGCCCGCCAACGTACCCAACGTACCGCCGCCAATCAGATTGGCGAGCAAGCCGCCGCCAACAGCACCGATAACCAAACCCGTTGTCCCATCGCTGCGTTTGCAATAGGCGCGGCCATCGCGACCACGGTAGATGCGATCATTCCGTCCCAATCGTCGCTCGCGGTAATTTCCGTTCTTGTAACTGGCGGCAGGGTCCCAATTGCCATTGTTTCGATCGCCTTGCCACTGACGATCGTTGCGCTCGTTTTGACGTTGAGCGACCGCCTGGGTCGGTATCATTGCCGGGGTAACGATGGTCAATGAAAGTAGCGCAACGATCAACTCGGATTTCAT
This sequence comes from Sphingomonas paeninsulae, assembly GCF_003660165.1. NCBI lineage: Bacteria > Pseudomonadati > Pseudomonadota > Alphaproteobacteria > Sphingomonadales > Sphingomonadaceae > Sphingomonas > Sphingomonas paeninsulae. Next base: position 358,212 of record NZ_CP032828.1, on the reverse strand, counting down.
GATACATCTCCTGAGAAACGTAACTAACGCGCGCACGGTCGAATGGTTCAATATCGGACCGCCCTGTTGCCATTTCGTGGACCATTTCACCTTGTCTTAAGGCGAGGTCGCTGTGCGTCGGGGCGGATCAGGCAGCGGTCGAACGGAACCGCCGCCAGACGAGCCGTGTGACGTAGACCGCGCCTGATTTCGAGACCTCGGGTTCGGTCTGCAGTTCGATATGATCCGCATCGATTACCCGCAGCGTACGCACGAAGGTGGTGCCGACCCGCGCGGGCGCACTGGCGAATTCGATGGCGTGACTGACCCTGTCGCCGTCGAGCCGCCAGCTGCCGGCATAGGCGAAGAAGTCGGTGAAGGAGTCCGCCTCGGTTGAGCCGCGCGTCGCCCATGCCGGGTCCATCAGAACGGCCGACATGCGGCCATCGGTGGTATACTGGATCTGGCCCGCCGGCGGATCGCCAAAGGTAGGCGTGCCGACATTGTTGCGGTAATTGACGCTGGACTGGAGCGTCCAGGCACCGAGCAGATCCAACATGCGTACTCTTCTCCATCACAAATGGCGATCAGGCTGTGCGCTGTCACAACGCCGCAACGCGACCGTAAACATTTTTGCGGCGGTCAATACAAGCGCCATGGCCTGTGCGGCGATGAGGTCGGCCTCGGCGGCTGGCACACCGAGGCCGCGCAGCACACTTGCGTCATCCGTTACGAAATCGATCCTGTAAATTGCCTGCGTTCGAGGAACGGGCGCGCACGGATCAGGACCGACCCTCCCGGCCGCGAGAGTTTTGTTCTGAGCCAGCGCGAGCGGTTCATTCGGCGCGAAGAGCGGTAGTTCTTTACGCTGGCCTCGGCGGCGTGATCAGCGATAGGGTCGCGGCACAGGAGAGAAGAGTATGTCAACGATCGCCGAAAAGCGCGTTACCTTCCGGCGCCTGCACGAAGAAGGTTTCTTCATCATCCCTAACGCCTGGGATGCGGGCAGCGCGGTCCGCCTGACCAGGCTCGGCTTCAAGGCGATCGCATCGACCAGCGCGGGCGCGGCATGGGCGGCCGGGAAAAACGACGGCGAACTGAGCCGCGACGAGGTGCTTGCGCATCTGCGGATGATCGTCGAGGCGACGGATCTGCCGGTCAATGCCGATTTCGAGAACGGCTTCGCGGACGATCCGGCGGCGGTTGCGGTGAACGTCGCAATGGCTGTGGAGACCGGGGTTGCCGGTGTCTCGATCGAAGATTGGTCAGGCAGCGAGATGTATGCGCATGATCTTGCAGTCGAACGTATCGCCGCCGCTCGAGGTGCCATCGACCGGGTTGATCCAAGCGTGATGTTGATCGGTCGCAACGAGAATTTTCGCGTACCGGGCATGTCTGTCGGTGAGAGCATAACCCGCGCGATCGCTTATGCTGAAGCCGGTGCCGATTGCCTGTTCGTACCCTTCATCCTCGATCGCGGTGCGGTTGCCGAACTGGTCGCGGCGGTCTCGCCGAAGCCGGTTAACGTGGTCGTGCACGACTATGACGGGGGCATCCACGCGTTCGCCGAATTGGGGGTCCGGCGGTGCAGCGTTGGCGGCAGCCTGGCCAAGGGGGCGTGGACGGCGTTCGACGAGGCTGCCAAGGTGCTGAAAGATTATGACGGCTTTCAGGAATCCGCGCGATCGCACTGAACGGCAATCTTGGAGCGCATTGTTGCCGGACAGCTTCGACTGACTGATCTGTCGTTTCTCTCCAAGTGAGCGTCAGAAAGGCTGTTGTGAACGACGGCATCAGCTAAATAGCGGGACAATGGCGCAGCGACGTACGACCTATTTAACCCGGCGCGTGAGATCGTCCGGGGCTTCACGTAATGCGGTCTCTGAACACTGGCTGCTGCTCAGCCTCATCTCGCTCATCCTGGTCGCGGGTACGTTCACCCACTGGCAGTTGACGACCAGGGACCATAACGTGCCCAAGCGGATGACGGCAGCGCAAGCGCGCGCTTCGAACGCGGCCGTGCCAATTCAGGCGCGCCGCCGGGTTCGTGCGAGCCCTTATCACTTTCGAAGCGGTCCGGCCGCACGCGAACAGGCAACCGAATGCCTGGCGACGGCCGCGCTCTACGAGGCCGGTGATGATCGACGGGGACAGAGTGCGGTGATCCAGGTAATTCTCAACCGGGTCCGTGCGCCCGGCTTCCCCGACACGATCTGCGGCGTCGTTTATCAGGGAAATGCGCGAACCACGGGGTGCCAGTTTTCCTTTACCTGCGACAAGTCTTTCGCCCGGCGGCCGGTGCACCTCGGCTGGGCCTCCGCTCGTCGAACGGCACGGGGCGCGCTCGCGGGCCAGGTCTTCTCCGACGTGGGGGGCGCCACGCACTACCACGCCAACTGGATGGTTCCTTATTGGCGCGACACGCTTACCAAGGTGGCCCAGGTTGGCTCCCATCTCTTCTACGTCCGCAATTGACGGCGATGGTTACGATGTTTGCGGAATGCTCTGCCGCTCCGGCCAAGCTAAGGCGCAGCAAGTGCGGAGAGTGTGTCCGCTACCCGGCGGCGCAGTTCGGGCTCTCGGGTGACCTCCAGCATGGATGTCAGGCTGTTCCTCGCCGCAACCACGTCGCCGTCGGTGAGCTCAAGCTGCGCACGCTCCCACCAGGCATGTCCATAAGCGGGCGCCATCACGGTCATGCGTCCATATAATTCGAGTGCACGGCGCCCCTTGCCGACCTCCTCTGCTCGTGTCGCCTGATTAAGCAGCAGCCTGACCAGAACCGCGCGGTTCGGCATAGCCGTCACGTGCCGGATGGCTGGCACCGAGCCGTTCCTCCACGCTAATAGCAAGGAGGCGAGTTGGTCGGGTTCTACGAGAATGCCGCCGCGAAAAGGGTCGACGATCACCGAAGCAGTCTCATCTCCAATCAGGACCAGAACGTGACCGGGTACGTCTAACACATTCGCTGTCCAGCCGAGCCGTCGCGCGGCGGCTACGTAAAGGATCGACAGGCTCACTGGCAGGCCCCGCCGTCGGTCAATGACCCGAATCAGGTCTGCATTCGCCGGGTCATCATAGGTCTTCTGGTCACCTGCAAAGCCGAACTCGTCCCCCAGCACAGATGACAGAGCATCGGCGCGCTCACGAGAAGTGGCCGCGCCGTTTCCGCTGATATCGAGGCGGATCGCTATTGCCTCGAGCAGGTCATAGTATGGGTCTAACCGGGTGCCCGAATGGTCAAGCAGTGCCAGCGAGAGAGCGGCCTCGTCGAGGACGATGTCGCCCTCTTCGATGAGGCTGAGGCGGATCAGATGGTCATCCATTGTCCAGAGATGGGGTTAGTACCGGATCTTGCAATGCGGAACCCCAAACGGACGGCAGCTTATGGAAGCGACAGCCAAGCGATGAATAACCGAGATGGCCGCACTCCTACCAATTTTCACGAAAGTTCGGCATTCCGGCGCCGGAGTTCATCAACGCGGCATAGAGCCTGTCCGCGTCTCTTAACCACGCTGGACAACGACGGTCGTCATCATTGACCGAAGCGGAAGGTTCCGCTGATCCCAAAGGTGCGTGGTTCACGCAACTGGCCCGACACATAGTTGATACCGGGAACGTAGAGTGCAGTCACCGGGCTGCGGTCGTTGGTCAGATTGCGCCCAAAGATCGCAATTTCAAGAGCGCCGTCCAACACCGTCAGCGATACGCGGCCGCTCAAAATACCTTGTTTCGGGGATGTGGTTGCTTTGATTATTTCCTGCGCGACGGTTCGGCCGGTAGCCGGATCGATCGTCACGCCCTGTGGATCGCCGAGGAAAGAAGAATAGGGCTGCAGTGCAAATGCGTCTGTCCAGCTATAGTCACCGCGCAGCAGCAACGCGCCGATGCCGATGTCTCGCTGATAGGTGGTTGTGAGCGAAAAGGTCTGTCGCGGCACACCTTCGATACGCTCGTCCCGGCGATCGCCGTTCAGGTCGGTGCGATTGGGAACTTCGGAGTATTCCAGATACTTCGCTCGCGTGAGCGCCGCGGTTGCTCCGATACGGAAGCCAGTGAGCAATTCCGCAGTCAGTTCACCTTCCAACCCCCAGACACGCAACTTTCCGGCGTTGCTGAGAATGGTCGAGGTGGTTCCATCGGCAAATCCGACGAGCGTCGATCGCTGAATGTCCTTAACCGTGCTGTAATAGCCTGCAAGGTTCAGGCGGATACGGCGATCGAACAATTCGCTTTTCAGGCCGACCTCCTGCGCCAGCGCTATCTCTGGCCGGAATGGTAGCGCCGATGCCTCAGTCGTCGCGCGTAGGTTTTGACCGCCCGATCGGAAACCCTTGCTCGTTTTGACATAGACGAGGACATCGTCATCGATTTTATAATCGAGGCCAGCGAGGTACGACACCCCTGCGAACTGGTTATGGCGCGTCAATGCACAATCGTTGAGCAGAGAAGATGTCGCGACCTGGCACGCGCGGGCCAGGGTATTGCGATTGAGTGTTTGATTGCGCGTGGTCAGCCCCTTGTCGTCGATCGAATAGCGCAGGCCACCTGTGAAGGTCAGCTTGTCAGTTAAATGCCAGTTCGCCTGACCATATATCCCCATGCTATCGTTGAAAATTGTGCCGTTGAAGACATTGGTCAGCGGGTTGAGCGTTGGGATGGTCTGTCCAACCGATCCGTCCACCCCTGATTCGTTAAAGTAGAATAGTCCGCCTGCAAAATCGACGGCATTGGCAAAAGCCTTTCCGGTAATTTGCAACTCGCCCGAATATTGTTGCAGCTTCTGGCGACCGGTCGTTTGCTGGATCGCAAATGGTGAACCATCAAGGTCGAGTGCTGCCGATGTGGAGACCCGGCGATAGGCGCCGATGAATTTTACGGCACCAAAAAAGGTGTCGAGGTTGGCCGTGCCGGAATATGTATAGGTCTTCGCCTGTGTGTTTGGCTCAGAGTCCAGCGCAACGTCGTTAGGCGTGCCTGCAATGCTGGAAATATAGTTTCGTAAATTGCCAATTCCACCCGCGAATGTGGCTCCTGATGCGGCGACCGCCGGATAGGTGGCGGGGAACCCCCGGCAATGGCGGCGGCAGCGGTCGCAGACGTCATGGCAGGTGGTACAAGCCCGGCAGGGACCGCGTAAAACATTCGCCGTTCCGGGCCGTCAATGTGAGTATTGAAATACTCTCCTGACAGCAGAACGCTAAGATTATCGGTGGCCTGGAACAGCAGTTTTCCACGCGCAGTCCAGCTATCGCGCCCATTATATTCAGCGCCCGTCACACGGTCGGTCGAGGTGCCGTCGCGCAACGAGTGCTCGACCGCCCCGCGCACAGCCAGTCGGCCGGGAATAATAGGCAGGTTGAGGATTGCGGTCCCCGATCGTTCATCAAACCGGCCATAGGTCGCGGTCAGTGTTCCAGTGAGTTTGTTGAGGTCGGGATTGGATGTTTCGATCAACAATGCCCCGCCGGTTGTGTTGCGACCGAACAGCGTACCCTGGGGCCCTTTGAGTACCTGAAGGCTGGAGATGTCCAAAAGACTGCCGTTCAAACCATAAGCGCGGGCCCAGTAAACACCATCGACATAGGTGCCAACCGATGGATCGAGTGTCGCCAGCACGTCGGTCTGGACCTGACCACGCAGAGTAATCGCCAGCGCGGTCGGGGTCGAACTGGCCTCGCGTAATAACAGGCTTGGCACCAGTCGGCCGGCGTCGCCAACACGAACGATGTTTTGCTGGGTTAGCGCCTCGCCCGTGAACGCCGTAATCGCGACCGGGACGTCCTGGAGATTTTCTGAAACTTTTCGGGCGGTGACGATGATCTCTTCAAGCGATCCTGCCGATTCATCGTTAGAAATCGGGGCGGTCTGCGCTCCGGCGCTCGAAACTGCTCCTGTCAGAACTGCCCCGGCCAGCAACGCGGTCTTCAGTGCACGGTGAATATGACGGTAGCTTTTGGTGGTGCGTGTCATTTTTTTCCCCTCCATATACGAGTCCTGTTGGACCTCGGCTCGTCGTTTCGATTTTCAGAACTGCGGCTCAAGTCTTTGGCGCTCCGTGCGCGCCATGTGCCGGGCAATGAGCACGAACAGCCCCGCGCTGATCACGGGGGCGATAAGCGCAACCGGTATGGCATGGGTCAGCGATCGCGCGCCGCCGATGGCGTCCGACACGATGCCAACCAGCACCGGGCCACCGCCATAGGCAGCCAGATTTGCAACGACTGTGGTGACCGCGAGGATCGTGGCGCGGCGTCCGACCGGTGCAAGTGTGATGAGGGAGGAATAGCTCGGCCCGATACAGAACATCATTCCGAATGCGCCGCACCACAGTCCGGCGATCGTAAACGCGGTGATTCCGGACAGGATTCCTGCGGAGGCGACTGCTGCGCCTATCAGGCTGCCGACAGCCGCGAAGAGCATTTGTCGTCCAGGTGCCCGCGCAGCCAGTCGGTCGCCGAAAAGGCCGCCCGTAAGTTGCCCCAGGGGTCCGATGATGCCCGAAGACATCGCAACCACCAATCCCGCTGTTTGCAACGACAGGCCGTGATCACGGATAAGCAGGGATGATGCCCAGGTGCCCATTGCGGTCGGCCCAACTGTGCCCAGCGCCATCGCCGCGATCAGGAGGATCAGCAAAGGCTGCTGGCGCAGGGTCGCGAGGACACCAGCGTCGTCGCCTGACAGGTCGGTATGCGCTCGCTGTTCGCGAGCAGGCTCGACCAGGAAAATAGCCAGCAGGACAGCCAGTATGAGTCCCGGTACCGCTGCCGCCAGAAACGCCCAGCGCCAGCCCCACGTCGTTGCGATCCACGCGCCAAGCGTGAAGCTGAGAATTGTACCGATGCCGCCTGATGCATAGAAAACCGACGTCGCGCGCCCTCGCTTTTCCGCAGGGAATGCGTCGCCAATCATAGACAGGCACGCAGGCGGTGCTCCGGATTCGGCCGCGCCCACGCCCATGCGTGCAAGCAACAACATTGGATAGGATGCGGCCATACCGCAGGCGGCAGTTAACAGGCTCCATAACGTCAAAGCCGACAGCAAAAGTTTTTTGCGCGAAACCCGGTCCGCCAACATCCCAAGCGGGATGCCCGTGACAATCGCCGCGCCGCTGTAAGCAAGGCCGCTCAGCAGGCCGAGTTGCGCATCGTTCAGGACCAACTCCCGGCGCAGCGGCTCCAGCAGAATGGCGATGATTTGCCGGTCCAGCATGTGCAGCACATAGACTGCGACCAGCATCGCCATCAGCAAAGCCGGGGCGATAGCGCGCGGCCGACCGATGCCGGGGGCTGGCACATCGATCACCGCCGACCGAGGGCCGGCAGTCACGCTGCGGCGGCCGTGGATTTTATCCCGTGATGTTTACCGATGCCGAGGACCGGCTCGCCGATCACCGTTAAACGCTGCATCCGGCGCGGCTCATTATAGTCAGACGTGGCATAATGCTGGGTAAAACGATTGTCCCATATCGCCACAGTATCGGGCGTCCAGCGATAGCGGACCTGCACATCAGGCACGGTTGCCAGTGTGCAAAACATTTCAATCAGCCGCGCACTTTCGATTACGCTGACATCGACAATGCGCCGGGAGAAAACGCTGTTGACGTTGAGTCCGCGTCTGCCCGTGATGGGATGCACGCGGACAACAGGGTGGGTGAATTCAAACTTGCCGCGCGGTGTTGCGACTGCCTGCACGACCTCCAGCGAATCCGCGAGCCGACGCAGGGGCTCTGACATCATTTCGTATGCGGCGTACATACTCGCCCACAACGTATCGCCACCAAGTGACGGTAAATATTCGGGCTTGAGAATGGTTGCGTAAGGGGGGCATTCGCGAAAGGGGACATCGGTATGCCAAGCGTCGGCAAAGCGGCCGCGCTCGACCCCGGGGGGCGCCTCTACGATGTGAATAGGATCATTATCGCCGCTGAGGCCGGGTAAAAGGGGCGTTACCTCCAGATCGCCGACAACCTCACCAAACGACCGGAAAGATGCAGGGGTCAGCGACTGTCCCGTGAAAAACAAAACCATATGCTGTTCCAGCAAGTCCCGGATCATCGGGCGATCAGCCGGGACTAAGGTGGCCAGGTCCAGCCCGCTCACGCATGCACCGATGTTCGGGGTCAGTCGTTCGATAGCCATATCGCTCTCCAATTCTCGCCAGTTTTCCTGGTCAGGAGCGGAATATGGCTTAATCGTTTGATTCGAGCAAGCGTCTTAAATTATCGATCAAGTGACTGACAATGTTCTCCGCGCGCGTGCCCGGAATAGTGCTTCAAGCAGCGTAAGCACTTCGTCGAGCGCTTCTGCTTCGTCCTCAAAATGTCCCGTGCCAACGTCGACACACAGGATTGCGTCGAGCATCATGCGAAATCCAAGTAGCGAGCGTTGCGCGAATTCGCGATTATCGAGTTCGGGCAGACTTTCGCGCAAACGATCCCCCACAAGCCCCATCACCGGTGCCTTGTGACTAACATTGAGGCGACGTTCGAGGCCCATCGAAGTGCGGTAGAGGCTCGACAGGAAATTCGCATAGCTGTGACGCCCCTGCGCATCGCGCTGGTCAAATAACGGGCGACACATCACTTCGAGCAAGCGCCGCACATCCCCACGTTGGAACGGTTCGATCGCGCGCAGCATTTCGGCGCGCCGCCCTTCGAACTCCACCAGTCTATGCTCGAAGATCGCATCGACCAGCGCCTCCCGGCTGCCAAAGTGATATTGAACGGCAAAGCTGTTCGCAGACCCCGCAGCAGTAGCGATCTGGCGAAGCGACGCATTTTCTACGCCCTGGTCTGCAAAAATCCGCTCGGCCGCCTCGATCAGAGCCACGGCCGTTGGTTTTGTGGAATTCGATTTTGCTGCCTTTGCCATGGCTCTCTCTGGCACAGACATACTCGCGTGAGTAGCGGCCGAGCCTGGAATAGTGCTCCTTGAAAGATATTCACAGGAGGTGGCCCCAGGATGCCAGGATGCGCTCACCATCCCTATCCCTAATGCCAGCGAATGCCGAGCTACAGGACGAATTGAGCGGCTAGCAGGCTTCCATGCACGGCGAGCAACCAGATACCTGCGAGCAACATCGACCCACCATATGGGCGCGCGATTGCGACGCGGTGACATCGGTTTGTCACCTCAGAATTGCCCGTGTACACGGACGGCGAAAACATTTGCCGGTCGGCCATCACGATTGTAGCCGGGGTTGCCGATCAGCTGATGGTTGAGAGTGACGTCGAGGGGCTTTGCCGGTTTCCAGCGGTAATAGACTTCACCAACATTTCCGTGCCTGGATGCGGTAGCGGATCATCGCCGACCATTACGCCGAGGCCGCCGGCATCAAGATTGCGTTCATGTGTCTTCGAGATACCATTGACGACAGCGGCAATACCAATCGCGACGCCCGCCTGCGCAGTGCGATCAATGTCGGTGAAATCGTTAGGCTCGACCTGACCGTCGTCCCATCCGGCACGGGACACTGACACTGACACTGACACTGACACTGACACTGACAGTCACTGCCTGCTCAATGTTGAGACTGCCGCCGGCCCGCGTTCGCCGCGACCGAACCAGCGCAGTGTCTGGCGCATCGCCGGAAATGGCAGCGACCGCCAACGCATATCGAACCGGCCGAACTGCCTGCGATCCGGTGGCGATGCTCCACCTCAGCGTCGAGTTGATACTGGCCGAAGCCGCCTTCCAGCGTCTTACCATTGGGAACCTTGGAGAGGTTGAAAGCACCGAAACGCAACGTCCAAAGCCCGTTATAAATCCGACGCAACCAGGTCACGCGGCAACCCGCTGGTCAGCGCGATACGCACCGCCTCCTGCTTGAACTCTTCGCTATGCTTCGTCGTCGAGTCCCGGCCGTGTCCTGGCTTGCAGTGGAGATCGCTGGCGTGAGCGTCTTGATGAACGCATGGGCACCGGTGCTCGTCAGCGGATATCAACGCCGCCGTGTCGTCAGACGTCGGCACATGACCGCTCGGTCGCAACACCTGTGGGCGATCCGTTTAAGGCGCGCATGACCGAGGCGATGATTTCATAGGATCTGAGGCGCTGCTCATGATGATAGACATCAGACACGATCATAAGTTCGTCGGCACTTGTGTCGCGCAACAGGTCTATAATGCCGCTTTGCACATCATCGGGATTGCCGACGATCGATCGCGCTAGCATGCCGCCTGCCTGTGTCCGCTCCTGCGGCGAACAATAGTCGTCGATCGCGTCGATAGGCGGCTTGCTCAGGCCGCGCGCGCCACGGAACAGATCGACGAAGGACATTTGTTGCGTGGTCGCCAGCCTGCGCGCGTCTGCCTGCGTGTCGGCAGCGACGATGTTGATGCCGACCGTTGCATGCGGCTTGGCAAGCTGCGCGGATGGCTTGAACCGGCTGCGATAAATCTGAAGCGCCGGGAGCAGCATGTCGGGCGCGAAATGTGAGGCAAAGGCGTAAGGCAGGCCCAGCTCGGCGGCAAGTTGCGCGCCGTAGGTGCTCGATCCAAGGATCCATAAGGGCACGTTGGTCCCGGCGGCCGGCACGGCCTGAATCTGACGGGTCGCAGCCTCGTCGCTGAAATAGGCCTGGAGTTCGAGGATGTCCTGCGGAAATGAATCGACGCCCGACACGGGTCGGCGCAGCGCGCGCACGGTCAGCTGATCGGTGCCGGGTGCGCGACCGAGGCCCAGATCAATGCGCCCGGGATACATTTGGGCGAGGGTCCCGAATTGCTCGGCGATAATCAATGGCGCGTGATTGGGCAGCATGATGCCGCCCGCGCCGACGCGGATGCGACGCGTGCCAGCGGCGATGTGGCCGAGCACAATTGACGTCGCCGCACTGGCGATGCCCGCTGCATTATGATGTTCGGCGACCCAGAAGCGCTCATAGCCCCAGTCTTCGGCATGCGCGGCCAGATCGCGTGCATTGCCGATCGCGCTGCGCGCGTCGGTTTCCGGGCTGATCCGAACGAGATCGAGGATGGAATAGGCGGTCACTAAAGTTTCTTTCGCTGCAGGACGCGGGCATCTGGTTGGCGGTAAACGTCATATAGGGACGCGGTGCCGGGTCTGTAATTGCTGAAATTGCTGGTACAGTCGGGATCGATCAATGCGGCTTATTTCGGAATGACCCGGTGTTCCTGTTCTCAATCATATCGAAAAGGGACGAAGGGATGGATTGATGGTCAAGCTATCGTGTTTGTGGACGTTGCCATGACAAAGATGTGTGATCTGGCGAAGGGCAACGCCGGTGCATTCTGCAGGCGTTGCTTTTCAAGCGTCCTCGCCACCGGTCTCAAGGGGGATAATCGATGGTGCCGCATCGCATCTTATTGGATGGCTTCGTAATTGAAAACCTGGTGTTGCGGGTGCATGGGCGGAGGCGGGGGCTCGCGCTTTGGCTGTGACAATGCGCTGCGATTGTTGTTTTCCTAATGGCCCATATGGGACGAATGTTTCCGCGCATCAACTCGCGGCGATGATTGCCGATCGCGAGAGCGCGAATGCGTTCAGCGCACCGGTCCAGAAACTGTTCATCGACGCGACGGGTGTGGATAAGGCCAAGGCAGGCAAAATCGCTGCCAAAATGTCCAAACTTTCGGGCTATGTGTTGTCGTTGGCCGCTTAATATTGGCGCAGCGGCCGAACTAATGGCCTCTGCTGTTCGGACGTGCCGTCGATATCCTTGAGCATTTTTACACAGTCAATGGTTGCTGTCAGCAGCCGGATGAGGTGATTTGGTGCAAGGCCCCCACTTCTTGAGTTTGTGGACACTCCGGGTTCGAATCCGCTCCTCGGCGACAAGATTTAACTCTCGAGCGTCTGGGAAGGGTCGCAAGCCGCCGCGCAGAATCTAACAGAGTAGGCTGACCGCTATGCGCCCATCTCCGTCGTTTTAGTTGCAAATTGGCGATCTCCAAACCGGTCATTCATTCGGTAGCCTCTCCGCTCCACTGCATGCCGGCAATTGCGACGAAGCCGTCATCCAGTGTTCGTCCTTGAATGGCGGCTTCCAATCAAACATCGGAACGGATTGACTGGCCGGGAGGAGATTGACAGTTTTTGGACCGAAACTTGGTCAGGCAGCCGCTCTGCAACGGTATCCATCACTGTGTATCCGCTTTTCACTCCGAACCATGAAGACTGTATCCGGTCCCTCGACGTGCAGTGATTGAGCATTTTGAAGCATCATGAGCATATGCTTGGAACGGAACGTCGTTATCAGCGTAGCATCGCTGATGGCCGTCAGCGCTAAGAGCGCAACTACCATCGCCGAGGCACCATCTGCGTCTTATCAAACGACCGCCCCTCCTCCGTGACGGCTACGCGGCACATTGCACCGTGGCGTCGCGTCGCGCAGAGGCTGCGTCATCCCAATGCTGGACGGTAAGACATTCCGACGTTCACTCTGTTTTTCTCGGTCACCCCCAAAAGCTTCAAAGCTTCAAAGGGCCATGTGCAAGGTGGGGCAGGACGTGGCGTGCGAACAAATCGGCTTCGGCGGCATGGGGGTATCCCGACAGGATAAACGCCTCTATCCCTTCTGCCTGATAGGCACGAAGTTTGGCCAGAACCTGATCGGGGTCCCCGACAATAGCAGCACCGCAGCCTGAGCGGGCGCGGCCGATGCCGGTCCACAGATTGTCCTCGACATAACCCTCGCTGCTCGCAGCCGCTCGCAGTTCGGCTTGGCGAGTCACGCCGACGCTGGTGGAGTCGAGCGATCTGGCGCGGATATCATCGCCGGTTTTCGCATCGAGTTTGGACAATAGTCGCGTTGCATAGTCGCGCGCTTCGGCCTCGGTGTCGCGGACGATGACGTGGGCGCGGTATCCGAATTTCAGCGTGCGTCCGTGCCTGGCTGCCCGCGCGCGCATGTCGCCGATCACCTCCCGTACGACCGGCATGGTGTCGGGCCACATCAAATAGACGTCGCAGCCCTGTGCCGCCGCCTCGCGTGCATCTTGGGACAGGCCACCGAAATAGAGCGGCGGGCATTTTCCGGAAACCGTGGTGAGGCGCGGTGGGTCGATGTCGATCGTATAATGCTCGCCGCGATGCGAAAGATGCTCGCCGTTGAGTAAGGTCTTCAGTATCTGCATCACTTCGAGCGTGCGGGCATAGCGCGGTGCGCTTGCGAGCTTGTCGCCCGGCAAATCCGACGAAATGATATTGATCGTCATCCGACCGCCAGTGATCCGATCCAGCGTTGCGATCTGGCGCGCGAGCTGCGGCGGCCAGCTTTCGCCGGTACGGATCGCCATCAGCAGGCGGATACGGTGGGTCAGGGCCGCTATGGCCGCTGTAAACGCCGTCGTGTCGAGGCCGAGTTGATAGCCCGATGGCAGCAGGATATTGTCGAAACCACCGCTTTCCGCCGTCATGACGATGTCGCGGCAATGCTCCCAGCTGGATGCTAGCATCGGGTCGGGCTGGCCGAGAAATTCGTAGTCGTCATCGCAGAGCGCGGAAAACCACGAGACTTCGCAAGGGTTGGTCATGGCAGGGGTTCCTGACGCGACGCGACGAGCACTTTATACCATGAAGCGCGCGTCCATGTGACTTTGTAAGCGTCAGACGACTCTTTGATCCGCGCGACATTCTGCGAACCGACGATCGGGATGGGATGGGCAGGGTGCGCCATGATCCACGCAAATGCCGCCGCCGTGCGCGATACGCGGCAAACATTCGCAACCTCGTCGAGCGCCGCCGCCACAGCAACATCGCGCGGGGTTTCCGGGCTGGCGAGCCTGCCCCCGCCGAGTGGCGACCATGCCATGACCGCATGGTTTTGCATCATCGCGTGATCGAGTGTGCCGTCAGTCAGCGGATCGAGGCAAAGCGCCGAATATTCGGGCTGTGTCGTGGAGAGCTGCAGCGTGGTCGTGGTCAGATAGGCTTCGAGTGCCTGCGTTTGCGCGACGGTGAAGTTTGACACGCCGACGGCAGCGATCTTTCCGGCGGCATAGGCTTTTTCGAGAGCAGCTGCCGTTTCCTGCGGGTGTGCGAGGACGTCGGGCCGGTGGATCTGCCACAGGTCGATCCGATCGACGCCGAGCCGTGTCAGCGATGCGTCGATCGCAGCTTCGATATAGGCGGGCGACTGGTCGTACGGGACGCCAAGGACGATGCCGCCCTTGGTCGCCAGCACCATCCGCTCGCGCAGGCTCTTGTCTTCCGCAAAGACGCGACCGAGCAACGTCTCCGATGATCCGAAACCAGCCGGCGTGTCGCAGCCATAGATGTCGGCTGTGTCGAACAGGGTAATCCCGGCCTCGAACGCCGCATCGACCAGCGCGCGAGCAGCGGCGATGTCGTCGCCCTGAAAGCGCCACATACCCCATGCCATCGTCGAAGCGACAATGCCGCTTTTGCCTAGCTGGCGTGCGGGAAGGACGGCGGGCAGATCGCTCATGGGCGGCGTGTCTTTCGGGTTTATGATAACGCTGTCTTATTTGCGCGACACAGGCTTGGTGGTCAAGTCTCGAAGGGCTGAAGTTTGAGTCGGGTTGGCCGTACTAGCTCGTGCCACGAGTTCGTGCGGCAGGCTGCGATGCTCCAGTTCGTCGCGCTTTTCGAACAACAGGGCGGCTGCCGCCCAGCCCAGTTCGCGGGTCGGCTGGCGGATCGTGGTCAGCGGTGGCCAGACCAGTTGGGCAAGCGGGGTGTCGTCGAAACCTGCCACCGAAAGCTCACGCGGGACCGCAATGCCCTTGCCATGTGCTACGGCCAGCACGCCCGCCGCCATGTCGTCGTTGCTGGCAAAGATCGCAGTCGGACGGTGTGGATAGGAAAGCAACGAGTGCGCGGCCGCAACGCCGCTGGCAAAATCGAATGCGCCGGCATGAACAAGACCCGGTTCGTATGGGACGCCCGCACGGTCGAGCGCCCGGCGATATCCGAACAGGCGCTGCTCGCTGGCCATGTGATTGGGATGGCCCTGGATGAAGCCGATGACCCGGTGGCCGAGGTCGATCAGATGCGTCGTCATGTCGTCGGCCGCCTGTACGTCGTCCATGAACACCGACGATGTCAGGGTGTGATTGGTACCCGGGGAAATACGCACGAAAGGGATTCGGCGCCGTTCGAGTTCGTGCAGCACCAGCAAGCTATCGCTGATCGGCGGCGACAGGATGATGCCGTCGACATGGGTTTCGTCGATCAGTCCGGCGATTTCGGCAATCAGTGTGGGCGCGGCGATATCGACAGGCTGTGCCAGCATTCGCACGCCGGCTTCACGACAGCGCGCCCACACCCCCTCTTGAATGGCATGGATGTAATAGGGAGAGTGGGTGTCGTGGATCAGTGCGATCTGAAACGAGCGTTTCCCTGCGAGCGAGCGAGCGGCCAGGCTGGGACTGAACGACAGCGCCGCCACGGCCGCTTCGACCTTTTCGCGGGTGTCCGGCCGGACATAGCGTTCCTTGTTCAGCACCCGGCTGACCGTCTTGATCGAGACGCCTGCCGCCCGCGCAACGTCGCTGATTGTCGTGCGTGACGTCATAATTTCCCCTATGGCGCTGTTTTAAGCAGGCAACAGTTGCAGGTGCAAGCGTCGAAGGCCTTGCCTGTTGCCGGTTTTTCGTGTGAAAGAATGTTTCGGACATCGCTGTCACAAAATTGCGGTGCAACAGGGAGTCGGGCGTTGAACTTGCGATATGGTTTGGTCGGCGCGGGCATGATGGGTGTCGAGCACATTCGCAACGTCGCAATCACGCCGGGGGCAGAGATCGTTGCGCTGGCCGATCCCGTTGGCAGTTCGCTTGCGATGTCGAAGGAAGCCCTTGGTGGCGCGTCAGTCGAGTTTTATGCCGATGCGGCATCGCTGGGGAAGGCAAAACTCGACGCGGTCATTGTCGCGAGCCCCAATTTCACCCATCGCGCGGTTCTGGAGCCATTGTTCGATGCCGGCCTGAATATCCTCTGTGAAAAGCCGATCGCTACGACGATCGAGGATGCGCGCTGGATCGTCGAACGTGCAGCAAAGTCGCCGGGCATTTTCTGGACGGCGATGGAATATCGCTACATGCCACCCGCCGCCGCCTTCATCGAACACGTGCATGACGGGCGGATCGGCAAGATGCAGATGCTTAGCATTCGGGAACATCGTTTTCCTTTTCTGGTAAAGGTCGGCGACTGGAACCGGTTCAATGAGAATACCGGCGGAACGATGGTCGAGAAATGCTGCCATTTCTTCGACCTGATGCGGCTCATCACGCGCAGCGAAGCGGTGCGCGTTTATTGCTCGGGCGCGATGGACGTGAACCATCTCGACGAACTCTACGATGGCCGGACCCCCGACATTATCGACAACAGTTATACGACGGTCGATTTTGCCGACGGCACGCGCGCGATGCTCGATCTGTCGATGTTTGCCGAGGGTGCCGAGAACCAGGAAGAGATCGCAGCGGTCGGCGACAAGGCGCGATTGGAAGTCCTGATCCCGACCGGCAACCTGATCTACAGCCCGCGCACCGGATTCATGAACCCGAAAGCCGTCGAGCGCAGTCATGTCGAGGTCGAGGCTCATGCACTGGCCGCAGGGCATCACCACGGTGCGACCTATTACGAGCATCAGCGTTTTGCCGCTGCCGTTCGGGGCGAGGGACCGGTCGAGGTCACCGCCCATGATGGCATGATGGCCGTTGCCATCGGGACGGCCGCCGAAATCAGCGCGCGCGAAAAGCGAGTCGTCACGATGGCCGAACTGGGTTTTTGAGTGCGGTAAAGAATATCTATTTAGTGTGAATTGAGCCGAGCCGCTAGAGCCCGGCCAAACAGGTGGGAACCGAAAGACATGAACAAGACTCTCATACTGGCAAACGTCGCTGGCTTCGCCCTTTTTGCAACGTCGCCGAGCCTTGCCCAAACTGCTGTTTCGACAGCGGTTGCCGACGACGACAGCGTACCTCCCGAAATCGTCGTGACCGCGCAAAAGCGTTCAGAGCGTTTGCAGGACGTGCCGGTTGCCGTCTCGGTCGTATCGGGTGCCGCGCTCGACCAGCAGGGCAAGGTCAGTCTTGAGGGTGCTGTAAACCTGGTGCCGTCATTCAACTTTTTGAAGTCGGGAACGACGCTCAACCAGTCGCTGTTCCTACGCGGCGTCGGCACGGCGACTTTCTCGATTGCGGGGGAGCCTTCGGTTTCGACGGTCGTGGACGGCGTGGTCTACAGCCGTTCGGGCGAAGCATTCAGCGAACTTGTCGACGTCGACCGGATTGAAGTCCTGCGCGGACCACAGGGGACGCTGTTCGGCAAAAACGCCTCGGCGGGTGTTATCAATATCATATCGAAACAGCCGACTGCCGATTTCGGCGGGTTTGCCGAGGCAGGCTATTTCAGCAAAAGTGAATATCGCCTGCGCGGTGCAGTGAACGTGCCATTGAGTGAGCATATCCGCACGCGGCTGAACGGCTTTTACACCGACTATGACGGCAATATCAGCAACGTTGGGATGGCTGGAAATCCCAAGGTCAACGGCTATCGTCATTATGGTGGCCGCGCTCAGGTCAATATCGACTTTTCCCCCGACGTAACCCTTGCGCTCAGCGCTGACTATCATCACAATAACGACGATTGCTGTGCCGAAGTCGTTGGCACCCCGCCGATCGTCGGTGCAACCGGAGCCGCGACGACGAGCCCGTCGCAGGCGGCACTCCCTACGCCACGCGGTGACCAGACACGCCAGATCGCCCAGAATTTCATCACGCGAACGTTGGAAACCGGCTATGGCTTCTCAGCCCAGCTCGACGCGCAGCTCGGTGGGCAGACGGTCACGTCGATCACCGCCTATCGCAATTTCAAGAACACTGAAATCCGCGACGGCGATTTCCTGCCCGCCGCTTACATTGGCTTCAATTCGCTGCAGGATACCGGGCCCCAGACCGGCAATACGTTTAGTCAGGAGATCAGGCTGACGTCGCCGGGTCATCAGTTCATAAACTATGTTATCGGTGCCTATTATTCGCGCGCTTATTCGGAGCGGATTTTTACGCGTAACGATATCGTCTGCACATCGGCGGTAACGCCTGCACCGACCACTTTGACTCCGTGTGCCAGCCCACTTGCCAATGCTTCGACTTTCCCGAGCGCGACTGCCGATTTCGGTTCGACGTTCAAAAACCTCGCCTTTTTCGGTCAGAGCACGATCAACATCGCGGATCGGTTTCGCCTGATCGGCGGGCTGCGCTACACGGTCGACCAGCTTAATGTTTTCCACAGCCGGGTCACGATGCTGTCGGGGCCGGGGATCAATTCGAACTTCGATCAGGGCGTTTATAATTCGGCGACGACTGCGCTACCGAACGGTTCGCCTGCCGCTTCGAACGGCGTTCCCTTCCAGGGCAAGGCCACCAATACAAATCTGTCGGGCAAGGCTGGCGCGCAGTTCGATGTCAGTAACCAGACGATGGCTTATGCGACCTATGCGCGCGGTTATAAAGGGCCGGCGTTCAACGTCTTTTTCAATCTGACGGCAACGGGCACCAATGCCATCGCGCCTGAAACATCCAACGCTTATGAGATCGGTCTGAAAAATACGATCTTCGGTGGCAAACTCGTCGTCAACCTCGCTGGCTATTATGCAAAATATCACAATTTTCAGGCCAATAATCCTGATCTTGTTGCGGGTGTCGTCACGACGCGCTTTACCAATGCGGGAACGGTTTCGACGCGCGGCGGTGAACTGGACATGATCTGGCGACCCGTGCATGACATCAACGTGTCGGGTGGCGTTGCTTATACCGACGCACATGTGGATCAGTTTCTGGTAGCGCCGGGGCGGCTCCGTCGCAGGTAATCCCATCGGGCACGACGTTGGCCTATGCACCGAAGTGGAAGGGTTCGCTAAGCGCCGATTATCGCTGGCGGACCGGGGGATCGTTCGATTTCACGTTCGGCGCACAGGGTAATTACCAGTCGAGTCAGCTTTCAACCTTCTCGCCGGACCCCGTTATCCGCGCGCTTTCGACGATCCACAACTATGGGTTGGTCAATCTGTCCGCGGGCATCGTCGATGCCAACGACCGGTATCGCCTGACCTTTCAGGTGCGTAACCTGTTCGACCAGAGCTTTGCCGCCGCCATCACCAATGGTGGGCCCGGGGGTGCTTATCGCTACCAGATCCCTCGCGATGCCGACCGTTACTTCGGCGTGACAGCGCGGATCAACTTCGGAAATTAAAGCCCGAGTGCTGCGTCAGGCTTCGGCCGGACGCAGCACCGGCACCAGCAAGTGCACCCAGCCCAGCGCGAGCAAATAGCCGCCGGTGCAGATGGCGAACATCGGCCAATAGCCGTGGCCGCTCACCAGACTCCAGCCTGCCAGCTTTATGATCCACGCCCCCGCAAGGTTGCCCGCGACCGCGCCCGCGCCGATCACCGTGGCGACGCGCCCACTGGGGACGATATCGGCGGTCATCCCGAACAAGTTGGTCGAGAACCCCTGATGCGCGAACAGGGCGGTGCCGACTATGATCGCCGCAACCCATGGGTTCGACACGACCAGCGCAAGCGGCAGGACGAGGATGACACAAGCATAGATCAGCATCGATGTCTTGCGCGCGCGGTTCATCGACCAGCCGCGATTGATGAAGATGGGGAACAGCACGCCCGACGACAGCGCGCCGAGCGTAGCAAGGCTATAGACGAGCGCGACTGGCAGGCCGAGCGCGGCCTGGCTGAGGCCAAAGACCCGGTGAAAGAAATCGGGCATCCAGAACAGCATGAAGAACCACGCGACATCCGACAACGGTTTTGCCCCGATGATCGCCCAAGTGCGTCGATCGCCAAGCATTTCGCGTATCGGCGGCGCTTTACCCTTTACGACCTGTTCGATTTTGGCGGTATGGATGACCGGTTGCAGCTTGCGCGTACCGATGATCCAGAAAACGACCCAGATAATCCCGAGGCCTCCCGTCACGTAGAACGCAGCCTGCCATCCGAACATCAATGCAAATGGCGGGATGATAAGTGGTGTCAGAATGGCCCCGATATTGGGGGCGGCGTTACCCAGCGCGAGCGCAAACGAGCGTTGTTCCAGCGGCAGATAGACCGCAGCCGATTTAACCGCAGCGGGCGTGCCGACCGTTTCTGCGGCGGCAAGCGCTACGCGGGCGACGATGAATTGTTGAACCGTGCTCGCAAGGGCGTGGGCCATGCCCGCCAAACTCCAGATGGCAACGCCAAAGCCCAGTGCCCGCCGCACCCCGAAACGGTCGACGATCCAACCGACGAACAGGAACGATAAAGCGGCGGTATATTGGAACGCTTCGCCGAGCTTTGCATAATCATTGTCCGACCAGTGAAATTGCGCTTCGAGCGTCGGTTTCAACAGTGCCAGAACTTGTCGATCAACATAATTCAGCGCAATCGCGATGAAAAGCAGCGCGATCAGAATCTTTCGTTGTGTGGCCTGGCCGCCTTCTATTGACACCGCTGTCATACTCCCCTTTGTTTCGGACCCTAGACGGTTCCGCGTGCAGGGCAAGCAGTGACATTACGACCAATTCCGGCAGCGGCCGATCTCTATGGCGATCTGCTCGATATCGCCCCCTCGGCGCGCATTCCGCTAGGCCGGTATCTGCCGGGTATCGCCTCACCACGATTGCCTCGCTTGCTGTAGCATATCTTTCCGAACATTATGGCGCACCGTTGATGCTGATCGGGCTGGCGTTCAACTTTGCCAATGCCAATGCCAATGCCAATGCCGATGCACGGTTGCATGCGGGATTGCTTGGCAAAAAGGGGGCGAGTCAGGCGCAACTGACCCTCGTGCCGGTCGCCGTATCGGTGGCGAGTGCGATTGCCATGTCGCTCTACCCTGTGCTCGCGCATTCGCTCCATCTGACCGACAAATAGGCCGGATTTCTGGCATTATGTGCCATCCATTCGCTGGTCACGATTTCCGCGCCCATGCTGGCCCTGGCAAAACCGTCTGCTCCGCCTTGTTGCTGCTGGCCGTGACGGCAACGGGCATAACGTCGCCGATGTCGCTCCTGCTCGAGCGGGGGTGGCGGACTTCGGTGCCGGTGATTGCTGCCACGTTGGTATCATTCGGGTTGGCACTCACAGCAGCGCTGGTGCTGATCTAGATAAACCATGACCTTGTTGATCGCAGGGCAGTTTATTTGCATTTTGTAGTACTTTAACCGGATTGGCTTGATGCTGCCGCCAATCAACCGCTGCCCCTCAGCCCTCAGCCGACGCAACAACGCCTCGCCCAGACGTCATCATCCTCCACTACCAATATTCTCAAGCAATCTCTCTAGATCTTCGGCGAGCGTGGTCGCAATCGGTGTGCTTTTCAATGATCCTACAAGGGACATGGGGTCAGTCAACGCACGGTAACGATATCAGTCCAGCAAGATAATTTTCGATTGTGCAGTGCAATGACGGCTTGCTGACAGCTTCGCGCGAGCAAAGCGCAAACCAACCGCTTCGGCGATCGGTCAGCGCAACAAACTGGTCACCAAGGCCAACCGTGTTGAGAGAGAGATATGATTTTCAGGCAGCTTCCGACAATCTCAGGATCAAAGAACCATATGAAGAACGGTACTGTCCGCACGATAGCGCGGGTGGCATCACGCCGCGCGATCGCAATGTTATTGGTGCTGGGTGCCAGCGCAGCGACTGCCCAGATGTCTGAATCGGAAAAGCAGCCAACCGACGAGAACTATGACCAGATTCTAAATCGTCTCGGCGACGGTTTGCTCGAAAACCTCGGCATCCGCGGCGAGCATAATGCGCGCACTGATTCACGCGCCAAGAAGCGCTTCTACACCAACCTCAAGCCGATGGACGCCTATCCGGCCTACCAGCCCAAGCAGCAGGTGTCAGGCACCATCCGCGTGTCTGGCCTCTGTCTCCTTACGATGGCCTGATCATGGACGAATGGGTCAAGGATTTTCAGCGCCTCCAGCCGGGCGCAAAGGTTGTGATTGTCCAGAACGGCACTGTCGCATCCGGCAAGGTCGACATCCAGACAGGCCCGCGCGTCGCCGACCGCCTGCGGGAAGTGTCCGAATATGAGCGTTCCACCGGCGAACGCATCTTTGAAGTCGATTGGGCGACCGGCTCCTACGACGTGCCAGGCTGGAGCCCCGGTTTCGTCATCTTCGTTCACAAGGATAATCCGCTCGCGCACATGACGGTCGCGCAGCTCGACGGCATCTTCGCCGGCGCACGCACCGGTGGCTGGAAAGGCACAACCTGGGACCCCAAAGCCGCGCGTGGTCCGGAAAAGGATATTCATACCTGGGGTCAGCTTGGCCTTAAGGGCGAATGGGCCGACAAGCCGATCCACATCTACGGCCGCCCGCTCAAGTATAATATCCAGCTTGGTTTCGAGCGAAAGGTATTCAACGGCGGCGACATCTGGAGCGAGAATACCAAGGAATATTCGCATGAGATGAATGCCGACAACACCCGCTACACCTCTTCGGTAAAGATGGTGAAGGACATGGCCGCCGACAAATATGGCATCGTCTTCAGCGATATGGGGTCGGCTATTCCTGGTGTGCGTGGGGTCCCTCTGGGGGCCACGGCAGCCGGCCCCTTTGTCGCCATTTCGCAGGACAGTCTTCGGGATCGCACCTATCCGCTGTTCATCGAGCAATGCGCCGAGGCACGACTGGCACCCGGCAAGCCGCTCGACCCGATGGTCAAGGAATTCCTGACCTTCATGCTGAGCCGTGAAGCACAGGACGCCATTCAGCGCGACGGCAAATGGTTTATGATCCCGCCCAAGCGCGCGCGCGAGATGATCGCGCATCTCGACATGATCGGCCCGCGCGTCGACCCGCGCGCCTTGGGTCTGCAAACCGAAATGATCGCGCCAGAGAAATGGGACGGAGAATCCCCTGACGAGACTGGCCGGGTGCAGGAGAAGCAGTCCTATTACACCAAGCGGTTCGATCTGTCGGATCTGCCCGTCTATGCGCCCTCGGCAGTGCTCAGCGGCACCATCCGGATGCCCGCGAGTGGACAGATGATGGCGAGTAATGTCGGCTCCGCGCTGATCGAGGCGTTCGGCAAACGGCAGCCGGGCATCAAGTTCGACCTCAAGGACGGCGACCTTAATAAGGGTCAAGTAGACCTTTCCATGGGCCGCAAGTGGAGCAGTTATTTCGCGGGCGAATATTATGACTTCCAGATGAAGCACGAACACTCGCCGCGCCAGATCCGGATCGCGACGGGGGCGTTCGACGTGTCGGGCTGGAACCCGGCCTTCGGAATTCTCGTCAACAGCGCCAACTCTGTGAAGGGCCTCACCGTCCGCGAACTGGACGGCATCTTCGGCGGCCCCGCCGGGGCGGCTGGGTCAGTACGACCTGGCGCCGCCAGGCCGGGCGTGGCGAAGGCGAGAGTATCCGCCAGTGGAGCCAGTTGGGCCTAGGCAGCCTATGTCCCGGCAAGCCCATCGACGTGGTTATCCCGCCGCTTAAATATCACATCATGTCGGTGTTCGAGCGCAAGGTGATGGTGGGAGGCAATATCTGGAACGACAGCGCGCACGAGGTTCCGCTCGCGCTCGACAAGGATAACAACCGGACGGTGCCGAGCGCCGATCGCGCCCGGATAGTGGGCGATGACAAGTGCGGCGTCACCTTCGCTTCGGCTGGCTTCGTCGATGCGAAGACCCGACTTGTCCCCATCGCGGCGGAAAAGGGTCAGCCTTATGTGATGCCGACGCTAGAAACCGTGCGCGACGGCAGCTATCCGCTGGCACTCGAAGTCTATGCCTATGCCGATCAGTTGCCAGACCAGCCGCTCGATCCGAAGCCAATAAGAATTGATAAAGGGGAAATGTTTGCGCGTTGCCCCTTCCGAGTTCATCTCACCAATCATCATTGCACTGGTCGGCCTTGCCCTGAAGCTCGCACTGTCATCATGCGCGGGTTAAACTGAACAGCAGTCGTAATTGCAATCGGAAGCCTGAAGTCGCGCGCTCGAACGCCCCTCGCGCAGTTCTCATTACAGGTACGTGACCCTTGTATCCGCAAACGTTTCGGCAAAGCTGTGGCTGAAGGGTCGGCGGAAGTTTGGAGCCCCAACGGACCTCTTCCAAGCACACGTCGGGCAGCTTCTGCGGCGGCCCTGCCCAACAGTCGATAAGCGCAGTTAAGGCGTGATGTAACCCGACCGGCGACGGATATTACGCTTAAAGCCAGAGACCGGTCCGTCTGTTATGTCGGCTTTCGCGACAAAAACCGGTCGGTCAGCAAACGGCCAGTCACTTCCATCAGATCCGTTGCTTGTCGATGACCGGTATTTGATTGGAACCCGTCATTCGAGGCCGCACAGCCGATGACCGCAAAGTCGCAGAAGCTTCCGGCAGTTGCCGACCACTTCCCGTCGCTCCCCGGAAGGGATCAAGACTTCCGCTTCTGAGCAGTCCTTCGCGGATATCAGAGCAGATGATCGGGATTGCGCCGATGTCGCGAGCCGCTGAAGCTCAATACGCTCGTCCCGTAATCGGTCGTTGTGACGCTGACTTCTGACACCGCGACGCGCTCAGCATCAGAACCGACCGGTTGTGACACCAGCCTATCACTTCCTGCCGAACATTGGGATTTTGTATAGTCACCTCAAGCTGCCGCCAACATGAGGCTGCTACCGTCGTGGCATGACGTCTCTCCGATGCCTTCCGATCGCCACATTGCCCCTGCTGGCAGTCCTGACGGGCTGCGGCGGTGATCCGGCTCCGCCCCCGGCTCCCCCAGCCAAAGCCGAGGTGGACCGACGCGCGCGCTCAGCAAAGTCGCCAATGCGCTCGCCAATCCTTGAAGCGAAAGGTGACGCCGGCCTCGTCGAAGGCGATCAGGCGTCGGCTCGAGATGGCGACCCGGTGGGTATAGCGCGACAGTACGCCAGCACCGCTTTGGGGCCAGCGAAGGGCGGCTTGGCATAGACAACCCATGGCTTTTTCCTGACCGGCGCAATGTGACGCAAGAAGGCGCGACGATCGGACAAATGCGCCATGCTGCCGTAAAAACGTAACTTGTCCGCGCCGTACGCTCGGCGGCGGCAGCGACCAGTTCGCCCTTCTTCATCTTCGCACAATTGTCAGCGGCAGCCTTGCCCAGTATTTCGGTCATGATCCTGGCGATGACAGGTTTCTTCAGTCGGTCGTAAAAGGCGACCGGCGCTTGCCACTCAAGGAGCGCAGCGGGAAAGAGTGCGTCTATCGACAGTTCCCGCACATCATCTCCGCACCTCTGCGCTCCCGATCGTTTCCCGGCTGGGCCAAGACCGTGGGCTTGGTCCGCGACAGCGAATAGAGCGGGTTGCTGCCGGGCAGCGCCCATCCGCTTATGCTCTACGAAATTGTAGCGAGATACTGAGTACGACCATCAACGAGCCACGATGCACAATTGGCTGGCTAAACTCCAGATTGCGACACAGCAATCAGGGTAACGCCACGCTACCCGTCATAAGCGCATCCCAGCCTTCAGGCGGATCGCCTTTATCGAGCATCGCCTTGAACACGGCATAGGCATCGCTCTTCGATCCGTAGGTTCGAAGCGTATCGCAGTCGTTCACCCATGTATAAATGATGATCTTGGCACTGGTCGAGAACCGGAAGAACAGGCGGAAACGCCCACCACCGAATTTAGCCCGGAACCAGTGCTTGCGACCGGATCCAAGCGTACCGCCCTGCCGAAACTCCGGACGGGCCGGATCAACTGGAATCACCTCGAACATCAGCTTGCGCATCACCGCCAATAGCTTGGTGTCGGCAGTCGAGGCATAACCGGCCGGATTCTTTTTGGCCGCGCGCTCGACAGCCTCAGTCAGCTTTTCGAGCTGATCGAGAAACAAAGGATGCGCATAGAGTGTCCAGCCGTTGACGATAATCATGCAAGCGCAGACTTGATCACTAAAGCGAAACCTCGCCGACAATCTCGGCCTCGAGATCATCGGAAAGACCGTTCGTCAGCATATTGATACGCGCGGCAAGGTCGGGCGACAGCGCCTTGATTGCTTCGGGCCGTATTTTGATATCATCGGCCAGGAAGTCGAGGAACCGACTGATCGCAGGATCTTCGTTATCCTCGGCGCGCACGAGCGTCACGCCGCGCGCATCGACGCGGTACGCAATGCGCCCGCCATAATCGACGCCAAGCGCCTGTCGCACAGCCTTGGGCACAGTCGTCTGGCCTTTGGCAGTGATTGTACTGATTTCTTCAAGGGTAACGGCCATACGAACCTCCATTGAACCTTGATGTAAGGAATATTCCTTACTAAAGCAACTGCACCGAGCGAGGGAGAGCGATTATGCGGTTTAATCGATGTCGCTACATCGCAAGCGACAGCTGAGTGCTCAATCGACGATTCATCCTGCCGGTCGGTCAGATCGGAAGCTGCGCCTGTTCGTGTAAAGCGGTGGCAAAGATGTGGCGCTGTCCAAGCAGCGCAAGTAGGCTGAGGTCTTGCGGAGACAAACGTAACAATGCTTGCCAAACAGCTTGCCAGCCTTTTGACAGAACTCTGTCGCGACAGCGACGTGACGACCGATACGCCGCTCGACATGGATCAGCGATTTGAATCGCTGCGCGGCTATGGTCGGTTGCCGCGCGGACGGGAGAACCGAGGCCGAGCGCTGACCAATGAGGAGATTGCGGCGGCGCTGCTTGGTTTGGTGGCAGCGCATCCCGGCTGGGCTGGTCATGTGGCGACGGTCATCGCAAGGCTAAAACCAGTCGGCGGAAAGACAAACGCGTTCGGTGGTGCTCCCACGCTTACCGCTGCGCTAAGCTATGTGCTTGCCCACAAGACGACACGAGACAGTATCATCGCCGTTCGGCTTTCAGCGGCGGAGGCTGGAACCAATAGCCATGGGCTTGCGGTCATCACCTATGAACGTGACGGCGCACGGCACCAGCTATCGTTTGTACGCGACGAGGCGGTCTCGCTGCTCCAGCCCGACGCTAGCGTTGATGCCGAATTCAGGAACGCGCCGGTTAGCCGAGAGTTGGTTTTCAACCGACGGCTCTTTGAACAACTGGCGCGGAGAATCGAGAATGCCCGCGCTTACCCCTCACCGCCAATTGGCGACGGTGCGGAATATAACAAAGAGGATGCGGAGCGCGCCCGGCGCTTGCGATTGGGCGCAACGCCTTCATCGCATTTCCTGAACATTGGCGTGGACAATCAAGTGACATGGCCGCGCGAGGAAGCGCTGATCGAGTTTGACCGGTACAAGTTCGTCCTTATGCCGAAGACCAAGGACCATGTGCAGTCAATCCACGTCGATCTGGATGCCAACCGCCTGGCTTGCCTTCGATCGAGGCCGAGCATTGCCAGATCCGGCCATCGCCGCGCTGATAGAGTTGCACCTTGCCGCCGAGTATCTCGTGATTTGGCATCTGATCGCCTTCAATTCGGGATCGAAGAGACCAAAGGCTATCAGGTTATTGGCAAAAGACGAAATGTGTTAGCGATGTGTTAGGCGTTAAAACGCGAAAAAGGCCCGGACCTGCTGGTCTGAGCCTGTGTAAATATTTGATTGTGTTGGAAAGGTTGGTTGCGGGAGCACGCAACCAACGATACCGGCGGCCCCAACCTGGCCCGTTCGTCAGTTTGATAGAACGAAAAATACCTAAATTGGCGGCGTGAACCGCCAATCGGCAGCGCGCCCCATCCACGCCATTCGTAAACCTGTAACCAAAAGTTGAACGGCCCCGAATTGACTTTCATGGCCCCCAAGCGCACCCACGCCTCATGCTGAAGACGCTCACCCGTCATTTTTTCCTGCTCGCGGTCGTACTCGGCCTTGCGGGTCAGGGCGTGGCACAGGCTTCGACGCCTTGTGAAGCTATGATGCAGGCACGGGTCAGTACGATGGCGGACATGCCCGCCTGCGACGCCATGCTTGAGGCGGGTAAGGGCAAGGCACCGTGCAAGGACATGTCGGCGGCCTGCTTTGCCATGGCAGGCTGCACGGCTGTCATTGCCATCGACGCGCAGTCGCACATAATGCGATCAGCCATACCGCTGTTCCTTGCCGCCACATGGCCGGCAACACCGGTTCTAACGGGCCGCGATATAGCGCCTGACCCCGATCCTCCTTCGCTGCTTGGCTGAACGACTTTTCGCCGGTGATCGGCCGGGTGATCGACCTGACAAGTAACTGTCACGATCATCCCGGATCGCCGCGATACCGCTTCATCCAAGGATAGATCATGTTCAAATTCGTAACGATCGCGGCGCTTTTTGCCGCAACGACCGCTGTTCCTGCTCAAGCGCGGGGATGGCTTCCCACACCCGTTGCCCAAGTCACCCAACCAACTGAAAACGCGCCGACCGAGCCGTTCATGCCATCGGGCAAAGGTTTGATTCCGGTGTCGGCAAAAGACAGCACGGCGCAACGATCATGGTGGACAATGCGCAGCCAACGCGGAGCCGAACGCCGCATGGCAGCGTGCGTCGCCATGCCCGCTTGTGCAGGTGATCACACAGCGTCGGCCACCAACGGCTAACTGGCACTGTCTCCGACCGGCGTGGTGCCGGTCGGAGATATCCGCATGGCCGGTGTCATTTGCCGCGGAGTGATGACCAAGCTGATGGCAAGGGCGGCCGATTCATCGAAACGGGACGATCTCGACCCGCTGATCCTCGACTATCGCAATCGCGTACTGGCGCAGCACCTGTTGGCCGAACCGCGAAAGCAAATCTACCTCACCTACGGCGCCAAGCACCTTCCAGGCATGTTCGCCCTGCTGAAGCGGGCTGACCCGCATTGGCACATCGCATCGGTAAAGTGGTTGCGCACCATCGACAGTCCGGAGAGCTACAACGCGTCGCTTTCTAGCGTTACCGGGCTATAGGCCGATGATGACTCCCGTTTCCGACAAAGCTTGCGCCGTTTAGGTCGGCTGCTCATGAACTTCGTTCAATTGCTGAGTTCGCTCGACGAACTCCTGTATGAGCTGATGAGCTGGCTCATCTTCTTTCCGATAACGCTGTGGCGCATCCTGCGGTATCCGCTGGCAACAATGCGATATGCAGAGGAGCAATTGCTGCTCGACGCCGATCAGCAATACCGTGGGACTGTCAGTCCTCCGATCATGCTGATCCTGACCGTCGCGCTCGTACAGGCGATCGGTATTGCGATCGACGGCGGAAGCGCGATCCTCAAGAGCCGGCATGGCCTTGCTGCGCTAGTGAACGACAATACGAGCCTGCTGCTGTTGCGGCTGCTGCTGTTCGGTACGTTTGCGCTGGTCCTGGCAGCTCGCAAGGTGCGGCGCAGCGGTGCCGGGCTGGACCGCGATACGCTCAAGCCTGCCTTTTACGCGCAATGCTACGCAATTTCGCCATTCACATTGCTGTTCAGCGCCGGCACCAGTGCAGCGACCCATCATTTTCCTGGCCTCCAGATCGCGGGGGTGTTTTCGGTGACGGCTGCCTTGCTGTTCTACGGCATTGTTCAGGTCCGCTGGTTCAGCCGCGAATTGAATCAGCCACTCATCCGCTCGTTCATCGACGCCTCGATCGGTATGGTCGAGAGCGTCGTAATCACAATCATGGTGGGACTTTTGTTCGTGTGATCGCGCTTTTGCACATCGTCGTCGCGACTGCGGCGCAGGCGCTTCCCGTCCCTCCGCCAGCCATTCAGTGGACGGCCGATTGTGCGCGACCGACCTATGCGACTGATATGTTGGTCTGCGGCGACCCCGAATTACGATCCATGGACCAAAACCTTGCAAGGATGCTCGAAAACAGAGGCGGCGACGAAACGCTAGCGCCATGGATTGAAGGTCAGGCCGACTGGTTCCGACGGAGCCGGATGTGTGCTTTCCAGGCAGATCACCGGGAATGCCTCACCGCGGCCTATAGTGAGCGTGCCTTGGTCCTGAGTTTGTTGACATCATTGCCACGGCCGCTGGGGCACTGTCGCCTTCAGGACGGCGGATCGTCTCAAGTGGCGGAGGTGCAAGGAGCCGCCATATTGACCAGTGAGGGGCGCACTATCGGTGTCGAGACGTCCGACACGGGGGCTTGGATGCCATTTCTGCGTTATGTGCGAAAAGGCCGCAGAGCAGTCTTTCGCGCACTCGATGGCAAGCAGCTCGCCGTTTGCCGGTTTGACAATCAAGAGGAGAAACAATGAGATTCGCGCGTCAGATTGTCCTATTTTCTTTCGCCGCACCCATCGCGATCACGTCGTGGGCTTCGGTCGCCAGCGCTCAGGGCGCGGTCGCTAGTTCGCCAACCGAGTTTGTCCGCATCGCCGATCGGTTGAAGCCGGGCGAATGGGTCTGGGCACCAGCCGTCGCGCCGAACGGTCAGGTTCTCGTCTATGTCGATCTCTCGCGGCAATTGGCGACGGTCTATCGGAACGGCATCCGGATTGGGGTCAGTACGGTCTCTTCCGGCAAGCCGGGCCACGAAACCCCGACGGGCGTATTTACAATCCTGCAGAAAGACGCGGCGCATCGATCGAGCACCTATAACAACGCGCCGATGCCGTTTCAGCAACGATTGACCTGGGACGGCGTCGCGCTGCATGCGGGCGGTCTGCCGGGCTATCCCGAGAGTCATGGCTGCGTGCATCTTCCTTACGGCTTCTCAAGGTCGCTTTTCACCATTACCTCGCTCGGTGCGACGGTCGTGATCAATGGCAATGCCGTCAATCACGTGCGGACTTCAGAGAACAGCTTGTTGTCGCCGTTCGACGGGAAGGGGCAGCCGCTTGCTCCTACCGAGCTTGGCGGCCGGCAATTCAGCTGGACACCCGAGCGCTCCCCTGTGGGTCCGATGACGGTCATCGTGTCGAAGTCGGATCGCCGAGTGGTCGTGCTCCGCGGCGGCGTGGAAATCGGCCGCAGCGTCGCCGAAGTCAACGACGACGATCCCGGCAGCCACGTCGTCACACTGGTCGATGGCCATGGTGGCTCTCCACGCTGGGTCTATCTCGGCCTGCCCGGACACGAGGCGGAAGAAGGAACCGAACTTGACGAAGCGGTGATCAACCGCCTGCGGCTCCCGCGCGGTTTTTACGATGCGGTTCGCGCCGCGCTGCGCCCCGGCACCACGATCCTCATCACGCAGTCGAGCGTCGGCACAAGTGCCGGCGAGCCGCTGACAATCATGGACGCTGTTGTCCCCCAACCTTAAGATACCGAAAAATAGCGATTCGAGATCGTAGGGAGACGAGCATGCTCTTTCGTGACAATTCGATAGCCCTCCTTGTCGGGGCCGTGACCGCCACCGTCATTTCTTCCGGTGTCGCGTGGGCGCAGTCCACCGGTCTTGAAGACATGGTCGGTGCGCGCGCGGGTCAGGCGGAGGGGGAACTGCAACGACGCGGCTATGTCTCGGTGCGCAGCGAGCCGGGCGACGATCGCAGCTATGCCTACTGGTGGAATGCCAGCAAACGCCAGTGCGTGACCATTTCGACGATGAACGGGCGCTACGATGCGATCACCGCGACCCCCGGCGCCGATTGCGGTCGTCAAGAAAACCGGCAGAGCCAGTTTCGAGACGGCGGAAATCGTCCTGCCGATAACGGCTATCGGCCTCCCGACATCGGTTATCGCGGCGGCAGCCAACCGCAGCGCCAGTCGCCGAGCTACGCCCAAGGCCCCGATCGCTATCAGTATAACGGACGCGACGTCGACCTTGGCCTCGTCTGCTTCGGCGACGGCCAGCGGCCGGGGTTTGCGACAACCTATGGCTGGTCCTGGAACAGCCGCACCAATCGCTATGACTATGGCAACCGGACCGAGATGACCGGGCAGCAATTCGATGCCTCCATCATGCTCCAGCTTTGGGCGAACGGAGGCCGGATCAAACTACCCAAGAAGCTGATCCCACCCATAAACAGCCGGGGTGATGGTGGCTGGTGGGACCTCTACGATGTTTCCGCAGGACCGGAAATCATCACCGCCAAATATCGGCTCAACGGTCTCAACAAGCCGCAGATCACGATCAACCGCCGGAGTGGGCAAATCAGCATCGTAGGAACTGCACCCTATGGCTTCCGCGGAAACTGCGACCTTGTCGACGGCCAGGATCACCGCCGGTTCTAATCGCATTTCCAACATGATGCCCATCACTTCGCCAGGCGATGTAGCATGATTTTCAGGTCCGGCCTTTCATTCGTTTGTTGATTTCGACTGAGAGTTGACCCGGGATTTCGGTTGAGAAGTGACCCGGTGGATATTGTCCCGCCATGCGGGGTTTGGGTCAAGCGGCTGATTTTTCCTTTCCTGTTTTGGTGGCGGCTCGGGCCCTGAACCTGAAGCTGTCATTGCCCGATTCAAGGATATGGCAGTGGTGGGTAAGCCGATCGAGAAGCGCGGTGGTCATCTTGGGATCGCCGAACACGCCCGCCCACTCGCTGAAGCTGAGGTTGGTGGTAATGATGACGCTGGTCTGCTCGTAGAGTTTGCTGAGCAGATGGAACAGCAATGCCCCTCCGGACGGACTGAACGGCAGGTAGCCCAGCTCGTCGAGGATGAGGAGGTCGAGGCGCAGCAATCGCTCGGCGAGCTGGCCTGCCCGGTTGGCCGCCTTTTCCTGCTCGAGTGCATTGACCAGGTCGACGGTGGCAAAGAAGCGGACCTTCTTGCGGTGATGCTCGACGGCCTGGATGCCCAGCGCAGTGGCGACGTGCGTCTTGCCGGTGCCAGGGCCGCCGATCAGAACGACATTGTCGGCACTATCGATAAACTCACCGCGATGCAGCTGGCGAACCATCGCCTCGTTGACCTCGCTGGAGGCAAAGTCGAAGCCTGCCAGATCCTTGTAGGCTGGGAACCGGGCCGCCTTGATCTGATAGGCGATCGATCGCACCTCGCGCTCGGCAACCTCGGCTTTGAGCAGTTGCGACAGGATCGGGACCGCGGCATCGAACGCGGGCGCACCCTGTTCGATCAGGTCACCGACGGCCTGGGCCATGCCATACATCTTGAGGCCGCGCAGCATGACCACGACGGCGGCACTGGCAGGATCATGACGCATGGCGGATTTCCTTGTCGCGCAGCGTATCGTAGCGCGCGACGTTGGCCCTGTTGCTCACGCTGGCGATCAGCCTTCCAGCACCGCACAAAATCAGCGACGCGCCCGTAAGCCCCGTCGAAACCGAGCACGACAAGGTCGGCGTGCATCTGCTTTGCTGTGCGCTTCTGTTTGCGCGACTTGCCGGCCTCGACCCGCAGCCATCCCGACAGCTTCTCGGCAAACGGGTCAAGCTTGTTCGGCCGGTTCGGAACCTTGAACCTGGGCTCTACCGCATCGCTGCGCAGATACTTGCGGATCGTATTACGCGACAGACCTGTCCGCCGCTCGATCTCCCGGATCGGCATCCCCTCACGGAAATGCCAACGACGGATCACACTCAATAATGCCATGTCGATCACTCCTGTATCCTCCGACCCAAGAGCCGGAGAAACGATCAAAACATGGGTCAATTCTCAGCCGAAATTTACGCCCCTCCCGGGTCAACTCTCAGTCGAAATCAACAACCGATATTGCAAACGCGTCGTTCAATCCCTATGAATGATATGTAGCTCAATCATTCAGGAGAATGGATATGGCAACCGCGGTATTGGCACGTGAAAACGACGAGAATCGCGTGCTGACTCAGGCAATCAGCAAAATCGCTGGCTGCTGGAAGCTGTCGAACGAGCAACTCGGCGCAATGCTGGGACTGTCTGCAGCCTCGGTATCACGGCTGCGCTCGGGTAGTTTTGAACTCGACCGTTCGAACAAGGCGTTCGAACTCGGCCAGTATCTGGTACGGCTGTTCCGTAGCCTCGATGCGCTGATGGGTAGTGATGATGATGCCGCTATGTCCTGGCTGCGCACCGCCAATCTCGACCTCGAGGGCCGCCCCATCGACCTGATCCGCTCGGTCAAAGGTCTCGGCGAGGTTACGAATTACGTCGATGACTATCGCGCCCGCGTCTGACACCGACCCGACGCCAGCCGACTTTCGCCCCTATCGCGGCAAGGTCTGGCGCCTGGTCGAGGCACAGCATCGTATTTCCACCAACAGGCTTGCGGCCAGCGCCGAAGAGCAGGCGTTGCTCGAAAGCCTCGTCGAGGATGTGAAGCCGACGCTACCGGTTGCGGCGCGGGGCTTGCATTATCTGTTGAGTACGCCGTTTCGTTATGGGCATTCGCGGGCGTCACGGTTTCGCCGCGCCAAGGAACGGCCAGGCATTTTCTATGGGTCCGAGCATGTCGAGACTGCGGTTGCGGAAACCGCTTATTGGCGCCTTCTGTTTTTCTCACGCTCGCCGGGGTTCGTACCGCCGAGCACGGTCGTCGAGCATTCAGCCTTTACCGTTCCAGTAGCCGTGGATCGCGCGCTCGATCTGACGTGCGCACCCTTCGATACTCAGGTGGCGCACTGGATGGACGCGAACGAGTATTCGGCGTGTCAGGAATTTGCTGCCAGCGCGCGAACCATCGACGCGCAGCTCATACGATATGCGTCCGTGCGCCAGCCCGATCATCACGCCAACATCGCGTTGCTAGATCCGAAAGGCTTTGCCGCGCTAACGCCGGCGATCAAACAGACGTGGCACTTTCGCTATGAGTCAGGTCGGATCACGGCGTTTGCCGCATTTCCGTCAAGCGCCCGCTATTCGTTCACCTTCGAGATATTCGGACTGTCGGCACCGTAGAAAATTAACGTCACTAGACTGCTACGGTATCCCGGCATCGCTTCGCAGCTGTGCCAGCCTTTCGAGTGAAACCTCCTCGACGATATCACGGAGCGTTCTCACGCAAGAGGAGATTGCCGCGAGGTCTTCAGCGCTAATCTCGTAGCTGTCTGAATATCTTGCCTCCACATAAGCGCGCTTCACCAATTCGAACCGTCTCCGGTCAGACCTCATCTCTCGCGGCCAAACGGCGATTAGCCTCGGCTCTTTGTCCTCCGCCAACGAACGCAGGAATTTAATGTTATGCGACGGTGGGAAATAATGTGTCTTTACCAAAAGAAAGCCAATGTAAGCGCGTTCTGCGGCTTGATGCAGTAGAAAGGCTGCATCTTTCCGCTCGCCTTCGGTGATCGCGAAAGTTGCCAGTTTTAGCGCGCTATCAATCTTCGCTAGCCAGTCACCGAAATAACTCTGTGCCATCTCGAGGGCATCTGCTGCGCTATGGGGCATCGGTGTGGTCAGCGCGCTGCCGGGCAACTCATAAAGCAAGATACCATCGCGGGCGATATCGACCCAGAAATACTCCCCCCGCCGCAGCGACTGGTTCACCTCTTCAAGTGTGTGCACGATAATGTTGACTGGTCGCGCGATCTCGCTGTCGCGCTGGATCTTATCCTCGGCGACATACCAGTAGTCGGCGATATCGGTCAGGTCCTTGTGGCTGACAATGACGAGCAGATCGAAATCAGACTGATAGCCATTTTCGGGCTCGTCGACCCAGTCGTCACGCGAATAACTGCCGAAGAGGATGATCTTGAGGATCTTGCCGTTCTTTTTCCACGGCTGAGTGGCACGTGAAATGGCTGATGTGAACTCGTCCATCAGCGTCCGCTTCGCCCGCTCCAGCTCGTTTTGCTGGCGCGGTGGCAAATGGTCTATGTCTGTGCGCACGTTTCGATTCTTGCGGTCCTCACGCAGAAGGGCAAGCTTTCATTACGGATAAAGTGTTTCGATTGGTCGCCGAGGTTCAATCATCAACTCTCAATTTGCGGATGACATCAACGCTGGCCGGCCCGGCGCATTGGCATCACGTCGATACGCTCGGACAGCATCTCACCGGTGAGCGGTTTAGAAGATCGAATGGCCTCATGGCCATCTTTGCCAATGAGAATGACTGCGAAACTGTTGATCGGCAAATGCCGGGTCCGCCGCAGCATTGATACATTGCCGCTCGCGCCATGAACCTGGTCGCCAATCACTTCTACGACAGTGACATCGCGATCTTCCGCCTCATGCTTCCAGCCGATCAGAACGTCCTGCTGCTCAATAACGCGGGCATCACTCGCTGCCAGAGCTGTCACTATGAGAACGCGCCGGTTCCTTCGCATCTGCTCGATCGTCGGGGCCGCCGCTGCCACGGTGGAGATAAGACCAAGGGCGACAATGATTGGCGTTGCTGTTCTCATCACTGTTGAACGAGACAAAAGCCGACAGGCTCCCCCATTGTCGTTCTTGGCTCGATGCACTTAACTTGGCTCGATGCACTTAAGTAGCACTTCATGCGATAGTC
Source organism: Sphingomonas paeninsulae (assembly GCF_003660165.1). Classification (NCBI taxonomy): domain Bacteria; kingdom Pseudomonadati; phylum Pseudomonadota; class Alphaproteobacteria; order Sphingomonadales; family Sphingomonadaceae; genus Sphingomonas; species Sphingomonas paeninsulae. The sequence goes on along the minus strand of NZ_CP032828.1, from coordinate 322,046 downwards.
ACTCCCCGTGCCTATCATGATGCCATGCGCCGACCGACACTGATTGAAATTGAGTTTACTGTGCTCGCCCTGCTCGTTGGCGGAGCGCTCATTCACGGCATTCTGACAGCGGTTATACGCTTGCGCTGATTACCGCGTGTCGGCATCCTCGTGCCGGTTCAATCGAGGGAGAGAATCCATGCGCATGTTTTTTGCCGCCGCTGCCACACTGGCACTGTTATCGACGCCGGTCCTTGCCGCACCTTGCAAAGACGCCAAGGGTAAATTCACGAAATGCCCGCCAAAGGCAGCTGGAAAACCGGTTCGCTGCAAGGCGGCCAACGGGAAGTTCGCCAAGTGCGGAACGCCCGGAGCGAAGCCTATCTGACGACAAACGAGCCTTATGGCCTTCGCCGACGCGCGCGAGGGCATGAAGCTTGCCAGCGGAAGATGGCCTGCAGTCGTATGGCCGATGCCAAATCATTGGGTCTGAGATGGCGAACATCAATCCTCGGAACTTAGAGCCGTATACCAGTCGGCATAAATCGTGTTCACTGCCATCCTGCGGTTGAGATCGGGCGCGCCGTCCGTCCACCGCACGGGTCCACGCTCACCAAGCGCGCGCTTGGCACAATCGACGTCCTTCCGCGCGAGGGCAACGGCTTCCGGGTTGCCGTCCTTGCCAGCAACCCCGACAGCGCGCCTCGCGGTCATGAGTTCGCCGACCAGTTCCAGACGACGCGCCTCGCTCAAAAGCGGCGAGCTTTTGCGCCAGAGCCCTCCCCGAACGACAAAATAGCGACCGTCAGGTGTCGTCGGATAGTCCGCCACGTCTCCCGTCAACCTGTGAACCGGCCTGCTGCCGATGCGTTCCCGGATGCCAGTCGGCCTCCCGAAAGTCAGCGCCCGTTCACGGCCTTCGGCTCATGTCTCGCACGGTAACTCAAGGACCATATCATGCCGATCCCAGCCCTCCTGCTCGCCGCACAGCCTGTTGTTTTCGCCTGCCGCCCGTCGCAGCTTCGCCTGTCGCTGAGCGGTCGCGATGGTGATTTCAACGGCATGTCACATGCGGGAACCGAGCTTTCGATCCTTAATCTGGGACCAGACTGCACGCTGCCTGCCTTGCCGACGATTGGCTTCCGCGACGTGCGCGGGCGCACCCTGCAAGCACTACGCCGTGCGCCGGTCGGCATGCACCCCGGCCCGGTGATGATGCCGGTCCGTCTGGCCGCTGGCCACCGGGCAACGGCGGATCTGCGCTGGGTTTCCGGGCCGGTTTATCCGCACAGCCACAGCATTCGCGCGGCGACGATCACCGTTAGGTTCAACGGGTCAACATTGCGTGCGCCCATCGCGGCGGTGCTCTATGGCGAAGCGGGAAAGCTAGTGCTGTTCAACCAGACCCCGCTGCGAGCGGTGGAAGGCATTGCAGCAGACTGAGTGTGTTGGATTAACCCGCCTTCGCCGTAACCTTGCGCAACGATATCTCGATCTCACCACCACAATAGGTTTCGCCATAGCGCGCGTCCGAATCCTCCTTCAGCGCTTTCAGCGACGGCACCTCCTGCAGCCGCCTCGACAGAGCCGCCGCTCGCGGTGCGGCTTCGTCGAGCATCGCGGCGATTGACGAAAACCGGCCAGACATCGTCGACCAAAGGGTGCTCGTCACGATGTCGGCGACACCGGCCTTTTCGGTGCCGAGTAAAAAGCCATCATCGTCTTTCAGGCCGTGTTGCACGCCTGTCGTTTCCCAAAACGCCATCCAGCGTTTGAGCCGTAGCACGAATGCGTCCCAACTCTCTGCGGTCCACATTTCCCGACCACCGTCGATCGTGATCTCGTCGATCACGTCATTGGCATCGTTGACGATCTTGGCGGTCATCGCACGGCTTGCGGCGTCGTCCGGAATGAGGCCGAGGGTTTCGCCCAGATACACCGCAATCGCCGGCATTTCAGAAAGCGCAAGGCCAGTCCGGTTATCGATCAGCACCGGCGGCCCCATGAAGGGCACCGGCTGATCCCGGGGTGCCGCCGTCATGAGTTTTTCGATCTCGCCCGCGTCATGCTCATCCCAGCTCTTACCGGCATAGGCCAGGATTGCCCGGATGAACTGCCCGCGAAACGGCACGGGCCAATAATAGAGATCATAATCCGCCACTGTCGGTCTCCGTAATTTCGTCGATAAGGGAACGGTCGGATCGTGAATGTGATCCCGCGAGCGTCAACTGCCCATGCGAAGGTCGTCGCTTCTGCATCCGCAAACCAAATTGATCATCGCGCGACTGGGATATCCGCCAGCCGGGTCGTCCAGGCGGGGTTCTTCTGGCTCCGCTTGGTGTCGTAAGCACGGTCCCCTTGCCCTTCAGCCGCTAGCCGCATCGTACCCCGACCATAGCGCTGGTTGAGTCCATCGAGGGCAAGCAGCAATTCGCCAGCCCGCGGATTGACAGCGGCAAACAGATCTGGCTGTGCTGCGCATGCAGCCCTTCGAGCATGACACCGCATTTCGTATAGACCGACCCGCGCACGAACATGGCATCCGCCATCTGCCCGGCGACCTGCGCGACAATTCGTGGATCGTCGGTCGCCGGTGATAGCCGCGCCGACCGCGACGCCGAAGGAGCGTTCGGCTTGAACTTGCTGCCATGAGCAAAGGCGATCAGCCGCGTCGCCAGCAGCCCCTGCGCCCTGATCTTTTCCACTGCACGCACCGCACGGCGCACCATCGCTTCGCGCAGCATGTCGCCGTCGGTGACGGGTTCACCAAAACAGCGCGTCACCGCTGTTCCTTTGAGCGGTGCCGCTTCGGGCGTGAAGTCGGTGCATTCAATGCCGTTGAGTTCGCGCACGAACCGCTCGAGTACGACAGTGCCGACATCGCGCGCCACCGCGGGCGGCCTCGCGGTCAGATCGGCGGCGGTCCTTACCCCGAGCGGTCGGAGCCGTCCCGCCATGGCGGGACCGATGCCCCAGACCTTTTTGGACGCCTTACCGCCGCGACGGGCCTGAACGTCAAAGTGTAATGACGCTCAGCGCCGACGAGTTCATTCTCGAATTCTTCAGCCATGCCGAGCGGGTAGCTACCGTTGTTCTCAGCGGCGGCGATGTACAGCTCGGCTTTGAGCTTGGGTGCATAGGTATACGGGTTGCCGGGTGCGTCGGTCGCAAGATTGCCACCATGGAAGCTGGCAACGGCTGCGAAGCGGTTCGGCCGGGCTTTCAGTCGAAGTGAACCGATCGACGTGATAAAAACAGTGTAGGAATTGAGGGTGAATGAAAGGCACCATGCCGCGTCGCTCGCTTCATTAGCTATCCGGCGAAATTGGCCAGCGTAAGTCATGCAACGGCCCGTCGGCAAAGCGTCCCATGTCTGCCATCCCTGACCGTGGTCTGCCTCTCAATTGCAGCCTGTCCGGTTTTGCATGGGTCAACAGCCTCGCAAAGTCTCTATCGAGTAGAGTCCATCGATTCGATGTATTATATTTCGTATGATCAATAAAGCGGTAATTCTGTGGTCGATTTTATTTCAGAAAGGGCAACCATCGAGTTGATTTCCTGTACGCCGGGCACTTGGGAAAGCGTATGAAAGAAGAAATTCTCGTAGGCTTGGATGTCCTTGGTGACAATCCTGAGCATGAAGTCGACCGTTCCCATCATAACGAAGCAATCAAGGACTTCGGGGAATTGGCGGATCGCATCGGAAAAATCTGATAAATGGGCTCTCCCATGTGCCGACAACTTAACCTGGGCGAAAATCTGGGTGTTCAGTCCCAGTTTTTTTCGGTCCAATATGCTGACTTGCGCCTTGATGACCCCGGTTTCCTTGAGCCGTTGAATACGGCGCCAACAGGGCGCTTGTGACAGACCGACCTCATCGGCGATCTGTGTCGTCGATTTAGATGAGTCCAGTTGCAAGAGGGCCAGGATCTTTCGATCGAGAGGATCCAACTCAATTAGCATTATATCTCCATCAAATCTAGTTATAGAACATAAATGAAGCTGTATTATGCCTAGTTCTCGCAAAACAAGCAATTTTTATCAGGTGTTCTCGTGATAATCCTTCGGCGAAGGAGTGAGCCAGCATGGACAAAAAGCTTTGGCGCGAACGCAAAGCGACAGCGGGGCGGCTTTCGGGGGCCTTTTCCCATGATGTTTTCAGGTTTTGGTTTGCAAGGCAGTCACGTTCCGATGTCTGTGCAGACTTGAAGCGGGGTGCGGCTATTCTGGGTCAGCCGCTTTGCGCCTCCGGTAAATACAGAGCAGCTTTCCGTGGCTGAGGGGCGGGCGGGGCTGCACGTTCCCGAGCCAGTTTCACGGCCTGGTTTTGAGTGGGACTTTTCGAGTGTCCCAATTCCGGCGGCCGGACTCGTGGATCGTCCGCCAACCAATGTCGCTGCCGATGAAATTCGTGATTTTCCATTCAAGCTCATTCGGGTTCTTGACGATGACGGACGGGCAGTCGGGTCATGGAACCCGGACTTGGCTGTCGAGACATTGATTGAAGGACTGCGGGCGATGATGCTGACGCGTGCATACGACAGCCGGATGGTGCGCATGCAGCGTCAGGGCAAAACGAGCTTCTACATGAAATCAACTGGGGAGGAGGCTGTCGCCGTGGCCGCCGCAATGGCGCTTGAACGCGGTGATATGTGTTTTCCAACCTATCGCCAGCAAGGGCTGCTTATCGCGCGCAACTGGCCGCTCGTCGACATGATGAACCAAGTCTATTCGAACAGTGGAGATCGGCTGAAAGGGCGGCAGATGCCGGTTTTTTATTCCAGCCGAGAGGCTGGTTTCTTTTCAATTTCGGGAAATCTCGGAACGCAATATGTTCAGGCAGTCGGCTGGGCGATGGCATCTGCTTCGGATGGCGACCGTCGCATCGCGGCGGCCTGGATTGGTGAGGGTGCCACGGCCGAGGGCGATTTTCACTACGCACTGACGTTTGCCAGCATTTACCAGGCACCTGTCATTCTAAACATTGTCAATAATCAGTGGGCTATCTCATCTTTTTCAGGCGTGGCTGGGGGCGAGCGCACAACCTTTGCCGCGCGCGGACTGGGGTATGGAATTCCCGCGCTTCGCGTCGATGGCAATGATTTTCTTGCGGTCTTCGCAGTAACATCCTGGGCAGCCGAGCGGGCGCGACGTGGCGGCGGCCCGACGGTTATTGAACACTTTACCTATCGTGCAGAAGGGCACTCGACGTCCGATGACCCAGGCAAGTACAGGCCGCGCGATGAGGCCGCAGGATGGCCACTGGGTGATCCGATCAGTCGGCTCAAAGCGCATCTTATCAATGGCGGGCAATGGTCCGAAGTCGAGCACCTTGCGATGCAGAAAGCGGCCGAGGCAACCGTCCGCGAGGCCGACAAGGAAGCCGAAAGTTACGGTACGTTAACGGGGGGCGGCCGCCCCGATCCCTCAACGATGTTTGATGATGTTTACAAGGAAATGCCTGAAAACCTCCGCGCGCAACGCGCACAGGCAATGCTGTGAAGCGTCAGATGAACATGATCCAGGCCATTAATGACGCGATGGATGTCGCGTTGAGTGCTGATCCCTCGGTGGTAATCTTCGGACAGGATGTCGGCTATTTCGGGGGCGTTTTTCGCGCAACAGATGGGCTTCAGCGCAAGCACGGTCTTACGCGGGTTTTTGACGCACCGATTGCCGAGGGCGGCATTGTCGGCGTTGCGGTGGGTATGGGAGCCTATGGCAAGCGCCCCGTCGTCGAGATCCAGTTCGCCGATTATATCTACCCCGCAACCGATCAGCTGATTTCGGAGGCCGCGCGACTGCGCTATCGTACCGGGGAGAATGGTGGTCACCGATGACCGTCCGCGCACCCTATGGTGGTGGTATCTACGGCGGTCAGACTCACAGCCAAAGTCCCGAAGGTATTTTCACGCACGTCGCAGGATTGAAGACGGTTATTCCATCCAATCCCTATGATGCCAAGGGTCTGTTGATCGCAGCAATCGAAGATGATGATCCGGTGCTCTTTTTCGAGCCTAAGCGTCTCTACAATGGCCCCTTTGCCGGATACCATGATCGACCGGTGGACACTTGGAATAGCCATCCGGACAGCGAGGTTCCCGAAGGGCATTATCGTGTCGAGCTCGGCAAGGCCAAGACAGTGCGTTGCGGAGAAGCCGTTACGGTTTTGGCTTATGGCACCATGGTTCACGTGGCATTGGCGGCAGCACGTGATGCGAGCGTTGATGCTGAGATCATCGACCTTCGCACGTTGATGCCGCTCGATCTTGAAGCGATTTGCGCTTCGGTCCGCAAAACAGGGCGCTGCGTTATCGTGCACGAAGCGACCAAGACCTGCGGGTTTGGCGCGGAACTGGTCGCGCTGGTCCAGGAGCATTGTTTTTATGCTTTGGAAGCGCCGATTGAGCGGGTGACGGGTTGGGACACCCCCTATCCCCACGCTTTCGAATGGGAATATTTTCCGGGGCCGGCGCGCGTGGTTGCCGCCCTGAACCGTGTGATGGGAAACTGATGGCGCGTTTTACATTCCGTTTGCCCGATATTGGCGAAGGCATAGCCGAGGCAGAGATCGTTGCATGGCACGTGAAGGTCGGCGACCGCGTCGAGGAAGATGCCGGGCTTGCCGATATGATGACGGACAAGGCGACGGTCGAGATGGAGTCACCGGTTTCGGGTGTGGTCGTCGAGGTTGCGGGCGAAGTGGGCGACCTGATCCCGATCGGCTCGGCACTGGTGGTGATCGAGGTCGATGATGATGGCAGCGAGGCGCCGGTTGAAGATCCGGTCAATGCCGAGACCTCGCAACCGGTCGCTGTCGTTGAGGTGCCAAAAGCCGAAGCCGTAGTCCAACCCGCAGCCGTTGCCGTCGCAACGGAGGCGGCCCCCATCGAGGTTCCGGTTGCTCCCCGTGCCACCGAACATGATGCGGTGCTGGCCTCGCCTGCCGTTCGCGCGCGGGCAAAAGACCTTGGCGTCGATCTGGCTCAGGTAAAGGCTCGTGAAGGCGGTCGGATCAGGCACAGCGATCTCGACGCTTATCTGAGTTATACTCAGGGCTATCGCGCCGGTAACGCCGCGCCACGTGCCGATCAGCCGATCAAGATCATCGGTATGCGCCGCCGCATTGCGGAGAACATGGCCGCGTCAAAACGCCATATCCCTCACTTCACCTATGTCGACGAATTCGATGTGACCGCACTGGAAGCAATGCGCGGTGATCTGAATGCCAATCGCGGGAACCGGCCAAAATTGACGATGCTGCCCCTGCTGATCGTTGCGATCTGCAAGGCGATCCCCGAATTTCCGATGATCAACGCACGTTATGATGACGAGGCGGGTGTCGTGACGCGCTACGGCGCTGTCCATCTCGGCATGGCGACGCAGACCGATGCGGGACTAATGGTTCCGGTTATCGGAAATGCAGAGAGCATGAACGTCTGGCAACTGGCAGCAGAGATTGTTCGGCTGGCCGAAGCCGCGCGTTTGGGCAAGGCAAAGTCGGAGGAACTTTCCGGCTCGACGCTGACCGTGACTTCGCTCGGCCCACTTGGCGGCATCGTAACCACTCCGGTCATCAACCGGCCCGAAGTCGCTATCGTGGGCCCCAACAAGATCGTTGAGCGCCCCGTCATGCGCGACGGCGAAATCGCCATTGCCAAGCTGATGAACCTTTCGATCAGTTGCGACCACCGTGTCGTCGATGGCTGGGATGCCGCAAGCTTCGTCCAGGCTGTCCGCAAATTCGTCGAAACACCTGTTTTGCTGTTCGGGGACTAGAATTGGTTGGAGGCCCCAACGACCTTAGTCAGCCAGCGTCAACGTAACGCGGCTGACCAAGACATTCTGTTGCATCTTCTCTGAAATGACCTCGGCTTGAAATCGTGACAATGCGTCGGTCACGATCAGGACGGTCATCTCGTCACCATTGATGCGTGCTGAAACCTGCGACGTGAGCAGATCGCGCTGAGCGAAATATTCGAGCAAACGTGGCAGGATCTGGGCGTCGGCTGATGCCCAGATGTTGAAAAAGGCCGCCACCTCAAGCTGCTACCTTTGCTCCTTCTGTGATAATCTGCTGCGCCAGCCGGTCTGCCACAACGTTCACCGGGAGATGCTCGCGGGACGCCTGGTCAAGGACGGTACGGAGCCTTGACCCAATGCGATGGACACGCTCCCTCACTTGATCGGTGGTTTCGCCGAGATACTCGGCTGCAACATTGATGATGCCACCGGCATTTACGACGTAGTCAGGGGCGTAAGTGATCCCCCGGGCAAGCAGAGCTTCACCATCTGCGGGCGTCGCAAGTTGGTTATTGGCGCCGCCGCAGATCACCCTCGCTTTGAGCATGGGAATCGTGCGCTCATTGAGCGCGCCACCAAGCGCACACGGAGCAAAGACATCGGCCTGGACACCGGCAATTTCGCTCACATCGACGATAGTTGCACCATGAGTGGCAGCAAGCACATCGCGCCGACCCGGCGTGACATCGGCGATGATCAACTTTGCGCCAGCTTGCGCCAACAGCGAACATAACCCTCCACCGACGTTACCCGTGCCCTGCACGGCGATTGTGAGATCGCTGAGATCGGCATCAAGTGCGAACCGTGCTGCAACCTTCATCGATTCAAAGACGCCAAGCGCAGTCCAGGGTGAGGGGTCACCGCCTGCCTTGCCGGGTTGGGGGGCCAGGCCGGCCACGTATCGGGTGTGACGGCGGATGGCTTTCATGTCGTCGATCGTTGTCCCGACGTCTTCCGCAGTGACGTAAGCACCGCCAAGGTCCTCGACGGCTTCGGCAAAAATCCGGAAAATTGTGGCCCGATCAAAATCGCCTTTCGGGCGCTGTAGTACTGCCTTGCCACCACCAAACGGCAAATCTGCCATGGCGTTTTTGTAGCTCATCCCGCGCGCAAGTCGAACGGCATCCTGCACCATGTCCACGTCGTTTTCATAATGCCAAAACCGACAGCCTCCGGCCGCTGGTCCCAGTACCGTGGAGTGAATCGCGATAATTCCGCGAACCCCAGTTTCGGGATCGTTGATGACATGCTGCCGCTCTGGAAAATCTGAACCGTAAGAGCTTCGAACCATGTGCCGCTCTCCTTTCGGAATAATATTAACACCCATAAACGTGATAAAAACTGCCAACTTACCTTAGAATGATGAAGTTGGAGCATCATATTTGCAGGAATCTCCCTATAAGAAGAGGATCTATGCGATCACGTTAAGCACGGTGCTTTCTGTCGCTGGACTCAACCGACTCTGAATCTCACGCGGGCTGCATCGACAGCAGATAAAGTTAGCATTGCGATCTGCTGAATTGCCGGCATTTTCCTTCGAGCCCAGGGTTCAAGGTGTTGTATCGCTTCGTCGCCAGTTTTTGTTAGCTGCTGCCGATCTCGTAACCATAACATGATGGCGGCTGTGAGTTAGATGTTTCCGAGGAAGCGGGCGGCAAACTAATCTTAGTCGAGTGGCAAGACGTCAGCAGTCCTTCACGCGGCAGAACATTCGCTCGATGGCGCTGCGACCCTTGTAGGGGCTTTGCTGAAGCAGCATATTCAACGTTGATCGTTTTTCGGCGGGTTGTTGGGAACGGTACCCTCTTCTTCGATTAGATCGCGGATGCTATTGGTGTTGTAGGCATGGTCGGCATGCACGATGCACCGTCTGGGCAAGGTGGTTAGCAGAGGCTCGGCTATGCGGCAGTCTGCGGCTGCCCGCGCGTCAACAGGGAGGCGAGAGGACGACCAAGTCGATCCGTGATGGCGTGGACTTGGTATTGCGACCGCGCCAGTTGCTGCCGATAGCCTGGAACAACGCTCCCCTTTTCGCCCGCTGCGCGTTGACGCGCGTGCGGTCGATTAGGGTCGCGTTTGGTGGGCCACCTTCTGCGGCCAGCGCTTCGAACACGGCACGCCAGATCGCCTCGGACAGTCCGAACGTAAAAGAAGTAGGGAATATTCAAACGCCATTTGTGGGAGAGCACTTCACCGCCAGCGACAGCAGGGGACTCCCCGTACTCCTTTTCGTTTAATACCCTCTTTATGGTTCTGCCTTACCCTGTTTTGCCGAATTTCGCGGGACTCTGCCAGCGCGCATATCTCCAACAGTTCAGGATAACCAAGTGGGGGTTAAATCGATGGCCGATAATCGAATGAAAATGCGAACTGTTGTGGCGTTTGCAATGAGTAGTGTCGCCCTGCCATGGGCTACCGCTGCACATGCTCAAGACGTTAACGCTGAAACCGCTAAACCAAGCGCGGGGGAAGTATTGTCTAATGACATAGTTGTCACCGCACAGAAGCGAAGGCAGTCAATCAACGACATCGGCCTTTCAATCACCGCTATCGGGTCCGAAGCACTGAAGGATCGCGGAATTTCGGATACGTCGGATCTTGTCAAGGTGGTGTCGGGCTTTACGTTCACGCCCACCATCAGCGGTCCGCCGGTTTATACCTTACGAGGGGTCGGTTTTTACGAATCGTCGTTGGCCGTTGCTCCTGCCGTGACTGTGTATGTCGATGAGGCACCTCTTGCCTTTCCCATCATGACCCAGGTCAGCGTTCTGGATGTGGAGCGCGTCGAAGTGCTTAAGGGACCTCAGGGGACTCTCTATGGCGAAAACTCAACGGGAGGGGCAATCAACTACATCCTCGCAAGGCCGACGGGTGAATTCGCAGCAGGCGGCACGGCCAGTTACGGACATTTGTCACCGCTAGATCTAGCCGGTTACGTGAGCGGTCCGATAAGCGACACGTTGAGAGCGCGCTTGTCGTTTCGCGCAATTGAGGGAGGTGAGTGGCAAAAAAGCTACACCCGCGACGCCTCTCTTGGTGCGACCCGCCAGCTTTCCGCACGTCTATTGTTGGATTGGACGCCAACGGACCGACTAAAGATGTCATTTAATTTCAACGGATGGCGTGACAACTCCGATTTTGCGGCCAACCAGCTACAGGCGGTCACTTGCTCGCTTCCTAGCAACTGCTATCTTAACGGATACCCGACAGCCCCCAAAAATGCGCGAGCTGCCGATTGGAGTCCTGAATGGCCGATGCGGATGCACGACCGCTTTTTTCAAACAGTCGTTCGGGCCGATTATGAGATTTCACCGGAGATCACACTTACGTCACTCACCGGCTATCAGAATCTGAAAACACTTAAATACTCCGACTCAGACGCAACTGACATCCAGAACCTGGATACACGGACAAGTGGCAAGATCGAGTCCTTCAACGAGGAGTTGCGATTGTCCGGCAAGACCGGGCCGGTTAATTGGGTCGGCGGCGGTTATTATGCGCACGCAAAGATCTTCGACGAATTCTACTATGCGACCCGTTTCCTGTCTTCGGCGCTTGTAATTCCCGGTATCCCGGCATTTACAAGCACGGAGACGCCAACAGATACCCGCCTCAACACCTACGCTCTGTTTGGCAACGCAGACGTTAAACTGAGCCCTAACCTGTCCGTAATAGCTGGTGCGCGATATACTTGGTCGCGGCGTGCTTTTGACGGCTGTACACGGGATATCGATGGTGCGCTGGCCGCAGACGTCAATTTCCTCCAGCAGCTCTTCACGGGCCAGCTAGCGAGGCCCGCGGTAAAGGGTGGGTGCATCGTCCTGGACGACAATTTCTTGCCAACAAACGTCGTGGAACAACTGAACCAGAACAGCCTGTCATGGCGTTTAGGCTTAAACCAAAAATTCGAAAGCGGAGTTTTACTCTACACCAGCGTTAGCAAGGGTTACAAGGCAGGCAGCATTCCTGCCGTATCGTCGACAAGCGTGATACAGTTTCGGCCCGTTCCGCAGGAATCTCTGCTCGCTTATGAAGTGGGCGTAAAGGCACCTTTGCTGGATCGCGCACTGCAGGTTAATGCAAGCGCATTCTACTATAACTACAAGGACAAGCAGCTTCGTGGACGTATTCTCGATCCCTTTTTCGGGCTACTCGAAACGTTGGTGAGCATTCCCAAGTCGCGTGTGTGGGGCCTGGAGGGAGAGATCATTGCGAGGCCTATGCAGGGCCTGACACTTAGCGGATCCGTTACCTATCTGAATACAAGAGTCCAGCGGTTTTCCGGTGTCGATATTAATCGCGACGTTGTGAATTTCGCCGGTGCCCAGTTCCCCTATTCGCCAAAATGGCAGTCGGTGGGCGATGCCCAATATGTTTGGGCAATCGGCGGCATCAAACAGGCTTTTGTCGGAGCCAGCGTGACGCAGCGCAGTGCGTCATATTCTACGATCGGCGTCTATGACGACTTCCGTATCCGAGGCTATGCGCTTGTCGATCTGCGTGCAGGTATCGAGAGCAAAGACGATCGCTGGAAGCTAACGGTCTGGGGCAAAAACATCACGAATGAATATTATTGGAATGGTGTGTTCCAGTTTATCGACACGCGGTTTCGTCAGGCTGCCAAACCTGCGACCTACGGTGTGACACTCGGTTTCAATTATTGATTAGCTAAAAGAGGGGCAGTCGATGAGTCTAGTCTTGAACGCCTGGTATGTGGGAGCGACTGCTGTCGAAGTGGTCGCCATCCCGCTGGCCAGGACTCTCCTGAATATCCCCGTCGTCTTCTTTCGAGGAGACGACGGGGAACCGGCGGCTTTGATCGACATTTGCCCCCACCGGGCGGTTCCGTTGCATATGGGCAGCGTGGTTGGGGACCGGCTGCGCTGCATTTATCATGGCCTTGAATTCGATCGAAAGGGTGTTTGCCGGGTCAATCCCCATATTGCCGATGGTCGACCGGACGGATTGCGCGTGCAAACCTTTCCCATCGTGCAACGCTATGGGTTGATTTGGATATGGCTGGGAGATCCGGATATTGCAGACTCTGCCATCATTCCCGATTATCCGGTTTTCGAGGCTCCCGAGCGCTTTACAACCGGGATGGGCTATACTTGGGTAGCGGCCGATTATCGACTAATGGTGGATAATCTGTTCGACCTGTCGCACGCAGAGTATCTACATCCCGGTAGTGTCGGAGTGCCCGGTGCGAGCAAAGTGTCAGTCACCCGCGTTGAGCGTACCCCAGACCGGGTAACCATCTATTACAATATCCCAGATGTGCCGCCCCCTGTGGTCTGGCATGCGGCTTGGACCAAGTCGGAACGGATCGACCAATATTCCTCAATGGACTGGCGCGGAGGTGGAAGTTGCTATCTAGACCTTACGGTTACAGCAATAGGGTCTCCCCGATCTGAGGGCTGGAGCCTGCCATTTGCCCATCTTCTGACGCCGGAAACAGAGAATAGCACCCATTATTTTTGGCTATTTGCGCGTGATTTCAACCTTGATGACGATGCCCTAACTCATGCCATTGCCGAAGTGGGCGAGAGGGCATTTAATGACGAGGATCGTCCTGTGCTCGAAGCGGCGCAACGATCGATGGAGCGGAGCAGTGCGAAGCTTCGTAATATAACCGTCGGGGATAGCGCGTCCGCAGCGATCCGCCGTCGTATCGATAAGCAGGCATTCGATACGGTCGAAACGGCAAAAGCTGTCCAATAGCCGAGACATGGCAATCCAGCAGGGAATGCCAGAACCGGAATTCGGTTGAACAATGACCATGACTCCTATCGATTTTGACGTAATCCCATCGACCAGATCAACGGTCCACGATGGGGTCATCCATGTCATCCGAAGAATTGTCGGACGTAGGCATGTCTTGATCGGCGATGCTCGGACTCGTCGCTATCGTACAGGATTTCGATCTGGCGGTGGTCCGGTACTGGCGGTAATTCGCCCAGGTAGTCTGGTAGAACAATGGCAGGTCGCACAGCATTGCGCCGCTGCAGACTTCATCATGATCATACAGTCAGCCAATACCGGGCTTACCGGAGGGTCGACACCCGACGGAGATAATTATGATCGCCCTATCGTTATCATCAATACCCTTCGAATAAACGGGATCCATCCAATCAGAGATGGTCGGCAAGTGGTTTGCTTGCCGGGCGCCACCCTTGACCGGCTCGAACAGGTTCTCAAACCGTTCCACCGGGAACCTCATTCCGTCATCGGCTCCTCATGCCTCGGTGCTTCGGTTATTGGGGGCGTTTGCAATAATTCCGGCGGTGCGCTGGTCCATCGTGGTCCAGCCTATACAGAATTGGCGCTATATGCGCGGCTGGACCCTGACGGTCGGCTTCGGCTCATCAATCATCTAGGCATTGCTCTCGGGGATGACCCAGAAGAGATATTATGGCGCCTTGATCGGCGTGAATATGGCAATTTAGACTTGCTGGCGGACGAACGAGCCGCGTCCGATCCAGACTATGAGCATTATGTGCGCGATATCGATGCGAACATACCGGCACGCTTCAATGCTGACCCTCGTCGCTTATTCGAAGTATCCGGGAGCGCCGGGCGACTGATCGTGTTTGCGGTGCGGCTCGATACCTTCCCGGCCCAGGACGAGCGCAAATTATTCTATATAGGAACCGACGATCCGGCGGTTTTGACAGACTTACGCCGAAAGATGCTGGCCGAATGCGCGATATTACCGGTTTCGGCGGAATATCTCCATCGCGATATGTTCGATATCGCCGTGCGCTATGGCAAGGACAGCTTTCTCGTCATCGAATGGCTAGGCACTCGTTTTCTGCCGGCGTTATTCGCACTTAAAAGCCGTATCGACTCTGCTCTAGGTCGGATGAAACTGCGTGCTGCCAATCCGTCAGATCGAATTTTGCAAGCACTCGTGCGGCACTTACCTGCGCATCTCCCACAGCGAGTCTTCTCTTTCGGTAAGCGTTACGAACATACGCTGCTCCTTGATCAAGCGGGGGCAGGAATAGAGGAGACACGCCGGGTTTTGCAGAATTATTTTGGCGCTCGGGGTGGTGATTATTTTGAATGCACGCCCATTGAGCGTCGCAAGGCGCAACTCCATCGTTTTGTAGCGGCGGGTGCCGCCATTCGTTTTCGCGCCATTCACCATGAGACGGTCGAAGATATCGTCGCCATCGATGTGGCTCTTCCCCGTAATACGACAAGTTGGTTCGAAACCCTTCCGCCGGACGTTGATGGCGCCTTGCTGCACAAGCTCTATTATGGGCATTTCTTCTGCCAGGTCCTTCACCAGGACTATATCGTGCGAAAGGGTCACGACTGCGCTTGGGTAAAAGCCCAGATATGTGCATCGCTTGATCAGCGCGGAGGTGAATACCCTGCCGAACACAATGTTGGCCATGTATACCGCGCCAAGCCGGCTTTACGTGAATTCTATCAGGAGCTTGATCCACGCAACGCTCTGAATCCGGGTATTGGACAGACATCTAGAGAGCGACATTGGCAGTCGTCCCAAAGAGATTCTCGATAACCATTACCCTCTTTAGGCTAGGGGGCAGACGGCGATCTCGTCGCGTTACCGCCTTTCGAGGAATTTCATCGCACTGCGTTCTGCCTAGAATGAGCCTGACAGAGCGCGAACGAAAAGCGTGTGAATTAGGAGGCGGAAAGATCCGATGGTTGACAATTTTCTGCTCTTTGAGCGGCCTTTTACTGTGATCGAAGGTTTGCGGCGATGAGTGCCGCCCGCGTTCCAGTTAAAGGCGATCTAGAAGTACCGCGCCGTAGCGTAAGGCCTATGCCACGTGATGGCGAGGAGGGCTTATTTTATGAGAGCTGGTATCCAATATGTTTGTCTGAGGAGGTCGGTCCCGGTCAGTTGATGGGTTGCGAGTTTCTCGGTGGCCGGGTGATCGCGGTCCGCGGGGATAGTGGCGTGGTTAGGGTGCAGAGTGCCTATTGCCCTCATATGGGCGCAGACTTGTCGCAGGGGCGCGTGATTGGCGAAAATGTCGAATGCGCTTTCCATCGGTGGCAATATGACGGCGGCGGGCAGTGCGTGATGACTGGGATCGGTGATCCGGCGCCGAGTGCTGCGCGTATCTACAATTTCCCGACGATAGAGAAATTTGGAATCGTTTGGGCGTATAACGGAGTTCAGCCTAAGTGGGAGCTCCCCGAGCTTGATAAAAAAATCGATGGTCTGGTACAACGCAATTTCATAACGGATGAATATAGCTGCGACGGGTGGGTCTTCTCCTGCAACACGCCCGACATGCAGCACATCAAGGCCGTGCACGGCATCCAGTTCAAGCATGACGATCCTCACAAAGATGTGCGTTGGCTTGAGAATGGGTTCGATTATGCCATTTCGGCAGATCATCAGGGCGGTGTCGCGATCGACTGGATCGTAGGCATCCGGGGAAGCAGTTTTTTCTGGCAACAAGGCACTTACGAAGGTTGGTGGATGGCGGCGGCGCTGGGTTACAGCTGTCCCCGACCGGGCTTTCACCGTGCTTATGTTTCGATATTCGTCGAAAACGCCGGCGATACCCCAGAAGGCAAGTCGCTTACTCAGGAGCGGCTAGACATCGCGACGGACTTGATCCGCCGAACCGCCGAGGAAGATCGGGATATTCTCAATACTATTCACTATGCTCCGGGCGTGATGACTCGCGGCGACACATCGCTTGGCCGGTATCTTCAAATGCTGCGTTCTTTTCCGCGCTCCAATCCAGCAGCAGATTTCATCAGGTGATCAACAATGGCTCGTAATAACACCATCTTCCAGTTGCGCGGTGAAACGTCCTTTTCGCAGGCCATCGATACCGGAGACCTAATTTTCGTATCCGGCACCGTGAGCTGGGACGACAGTTTCAAAACCTTGGGAGTCGACGATTACAAAGCCCAAGTCGGCAATATTTATTCCGATTTGGAGCGGACTGCCAGCCATTTCGGGCTGGATGCAGCAGCAGTCGTAAAGGAAACAATCTTCACGCGTGACATGGATGCCTTTGTTGCGGTCAACGCGGTCCGGGCAGCTTTTTATGAAGGATGCGTGGCCCCCGCATCAACCTGGATCGGTGTTTCGGCCTTTGCGCGAGCGGACTTGCTCGTTGAAATCGAAATCGTCCTAGCCCGCTAATTTTCTGAATTTTTAACTAATCTTCAACGGAGTATAAAGATCATGGCTCTTCAAAAAAACGTCCTCAACTTTCGAGCTGTCGAAAAAGATTTCTCGTTCAGCCAAGCCGTGCGTGCGGGAAACCTGCTTTTCGTATCCGGCTGCGTAAGCTGGGACGAGAATGCAAACCCGGTCGCTGTAGGCGACATGGCGGCCCAGATGGACAATGTGTACAAAGATCTTGGACGAACACTCGCCGCTTACAATTTGACCTTCAACAACGTCGTGAAGGAAACCATGTATACGCGTGATATGGACGCCATGGTCGGGACTGCTTCTGTGCGTGCCGGCTATTATGCGGATTGTGCACCGCCAGCTTCGACGTGGATTGAAATTTCGCGGCTGGTCCATCCCGATTTGCTGCTTGAGGTAGAGATCGTGGCGACATTTGATTGATTGGAATGAGCGCGCAATTGTCTTCCAATCGTTTCCTCCACACAATGTGTCGTGTGGAGGATCTCGACCGTTCGCTGGTCTTTTATTGCGACGGTCTTGGCATGACTGTAAATCGTAGGTTGGATTTCCAAGAAGCGCGATTTTCGCTTATCTATCTAGGCTATATAGACGACAATATCGGAACCGTTTTGGAATTGACCTGGAACTGGGACGATTCTGAAAAATACACGCATGGCAGTGGCTATGGGCATATTGGCATTGGTGTGGATGATCTTGAGGCAACCTGCGCACGGATTCGACAGGTTGGCGGTGCTGTCGTGCGCGAGCCAGGAGAAATGATGAACAGCGGAATTGAGATTGCGTTCATCACTGACCCGGACGGTTACCAAATAGAACTAATAAAGAACCCGTTCCCCAAGCCGTGGATGGAGGGAACAACAACGCTGTAAGTTCGGCGCGAGGCATCGGAGAAGGGGGCGGTGATCCTCGGCCATCATACTCGGATCGTGTGCTTGGCAAGTCCTGGGTCGGCTGACATGATGTGCATGGGACATGAGCGACCCGGAAGAGGGAGGCTACGTGCGATGATTGGAAACCAAAGCTTACAAATTGCACCAGACCGTGGAATTGACGGAGACGAGGTGGGTAGCGGGGCTGGCGCGCAATTCGAGACGGGAAGGGACCAGTCTTGGTTCGAGCCGCTGCTCGTCACCAAACTGCTACCTCCGTCGGCATCCAGCACGATCCTCGATCGCCCGAAGGTGATGGCATTTCTGAATGCAGAACCAATCCCGTTGTTGACGCTTGCACATGCTCCTGTCGGCTATGGCAAAACGACTGCTATTTCTCTATTTTTCAATGAATTACGCAAGAACAAAATATATGCTGCGTGGCTGTCGATCGATGAGCAGAATCGCGACGGAAAAAATTTCCTTGCCTATCTCATCGCTTCGCTGGCCGCCGCCGGACTGATGCTAAAGGACTTTCAGTCTGCTGCGCGATCGAAATTGCGGCAATCTCGCGAAGATGTAGTCCGCTCAGCCCTGATCAACCATTTTGCGGAAGTTGGCGAGCCCATTTACATTTTCCTCGACGAATATGAAAAAATCGATGGATATCCCGCCGGAGACATCGTTAGTTTCATGCTGACCTATGCGCCGAAAAATATACATTTCATCATAGCTGCTCGCATATGTCCGTCTCTGTCGCTGGGCATATTACGTGGCCGAGGGCAAATTCGTGAACTTACGGTAGAGCATCTGAGATTCAGCGCGGCAGAATCGTTGTCCTACTTCGGGTTGGACACTCTGGTTGCGGAAAAGATTTCCTCACGATGCGAAGGCTGGCCGGCGGCCTTGCAGATGAGCCGGCTCTGGCTGGAGCAGAACGGGACGCAAGCAGGTTGCGCCCTATCTTCTAGAGCCGGTTCTGACGTGGCTGAATTTACTGACTATTTAATGGAGCAGGTATTCAGCGCATTGACCGATGATCTGCGTGACGTGCTGCTGTCGATCTGTATATTGGAACGCTTTGACGCCGAACTGATTAATGCGCTGACCGGTAGAGCGGACGGGTGGGAGATCATTGGCGCGATACGGGCCCGCAACTTGTTCATCAACGTGATCGACAGAGATCTGCATTGGTTTTCGTTCCACCAGATCTTCCGTACCTTTCTAGTGGAAGTGCTCCATCGGAGGATGCCACAGGAAATATCTGTCCAACACATCCGAGCCTCGCGATGTTTTGCATCCGGCGGCCATTTCACCGAAGCTGTGGCCCACGCCTGCCTATCAGAGGATCGGGCGTGGATGAGCGAACTCTTATCCGCACACAGCGGCTGGTTTCGCTGCGTGCATCAGGGGCTTGACGCTTATTCGCCGCTGCCCGAATGGACAGCTTCCCATCCAGGCGAAGTGCCAGAGGCGGATTTCATAACAGCCTATATCTGCGTGCAAACCGGCAAAGTCGCGCGGGGACGCATGATTTTCGATCGTGTCTCGGCAATTGTGACAGACGATGTTGTAGGTCAAGAGATCGTTTTGTCGGGCCGTATCCTTGATTATCTGATCGCCTTCTATGAAGACCGCGTGATCGATGTTTGTGCGCTGAATCAATTGCACGCCGAAATTGTCGGGGGGATAGCCGCGCCAATTATGCTCGTACCGTCACAAGCGCACTGGCCTGTTACGGTGCCTACCATAAAGGGGATTTTGAAAACTGTATTCGATTAGGCCTGAAATCCGTTTACGCTAGCGAACGCTTGGGCGGACATTATGCATCGATCTACATTCAGTTGTTCATTTGCCGTGCCCTGCTCGCCATGGGGCAGATTGCAAAGGCGTATGAAACCGCATGCCATGTGCGAGGTTTGGTTGACGCTCATTTCGGCCGCCAGGCAGACCTCGTTGCTTTGGTCGATACTGTCATGGCCGAAATCCGCTATGAACAGGGCGATCTCGAGGAGGCAAGGGCGCTAATAATTGCGAGCTTCGAGGGTGCACACAACGAAGGCTGGTTCGAAATCGTGGCCTCCGCCTGTCGGACAGCCACACTACTTACCATGGATAGCAGCTCGCAAAATGCAACTTTACTCCCGCGCGTTTCAGCTGGTGACTTTCCCCGTGGTGACCGGGCTAGATCGACGCGCTTCATCTGTGCAATTGAAGCACATGCGCTGGTACGAAGCGGGCGTCCGCTCGAAGCGGGGTCATTGCTTGCAATAGCCGAAGGTGGAGATGACCCTCTTCCGGATTGGCGTATCATGGACACTGTTCAAATGGCGCGGGCGGAGATCCTGATCGCCGAGGGACTGATCGAGGAGGCCAACGGCCTGCTAGACCGGTATATCGAAAGGCTACTGGCGACTGGCAATCGTCAGATGGCTCTCTATGGCTTGATCCTGCAAGCCCATGCGCGCCGGTTGGCTGGGCGCAACGATGAAGCCACGACTTGCCTGATCGACGCGTTGGCGCTCGCGGCGCCGCAGTCTATGGTGCAGGCATTCGTGCATGGCGAGGCCATCGTCGTACCTCTGCTCGCGCAAGCCAAAGATAGACTTCCCCTTGATCTGGTGAGCTTCGTAGGTGTCGTTCGCAGTCGCTTTACGAAGCCAGATCCCGAGAGCATGCCGGCAGTCGAACCCGGAGGCCTGAGCCCTCGCGAGCAAGAGGTTCTGCAACTTCTTGCGGTCGGCATGTCCAATAAAGAAATGGCGCGAACCCTTTCCCTGGCTGAGGGAACGGTGAAGGTACACAGGAAGCGATTATACAAAAAACTAAAAGTGACCGGACGTTATGCCGTTCTCGATACAGCAAGGCGGAAAGGTATGTTAAATAACGGGTATGATCTCGCGTGAGCGGAAAATAAGAAGATATTAATACATCTATCTTGGAAGAATTTCTATATATTTGTCATGAAGTTGCTACCATCTTGAAAGTGGGAACTGCCACGAAACACAGAGATTCTGTTTCGGCTGCCGTAAGGCGCATGCGGTGCGAAGGTTAGGACATCGTGCCCAGCCGCTTGCGAAAGCGGCTTGGCGAGCACAGGCTCGAAACAGTCGTCTGTGGCTAACCAGAAGCTGTACCAACTCGCATATGTCGATCGATGTTGCTTGCCATACATGTGGTTACGACCTTTGCTAATGCCCCGCGTCAACATTCGGACTCTAATTTAACCCGTGTTTCTTCAGTGTTCTCGCGCCATTGATGTCTTCCAATACAAAGGAAGATTAGCCAACTCGTTTGGGACGCAGTTGAGGGCGTTATGTCAAAGTCAGATGCCAATCGCAGGTCCCAATTCCCGCTGTAATCTTTTGATCATTTCACGAACTTTCGGGAGAAGATGCTTCCTTTGCGGATAGACGGCCCAAATTGGCTCGTCGTCGGGCCAAAACTTATCGAGCAATACCTCAAGGCGTCCATCGGCAATAAAGGGAAGTACATAGAATTCGGGAAGCTGGCAGATCCCAAGCCCGGCCAGGGCGGCCTGAAGGACGGCCTCGCCGCTATTGCTATTCCAACGCCCTTTCGGCCGGAAGGTCTGCTCTACGCCGCCTGCATCGAAGTACCATGTAGCAGCATTTCCAATGAGGCAATTATGCCCAGCAAGGTCTGCAACTGATGCTGGTGCTCGTACGCGGGAAAGATACTGCGGGGCGGCGCAGAGGTACAAACGGCGCGAAGCGATGCGAGTTGCAATCAACCTCGAGTCTGAGAGGTTCCCGGTTCGGATCGCAAGGTCATAGCCTTCTCCGACTAAGTCGATGATGCGGTTGCTCAATTCCAAGTTTATACTGAGTTTCGGATATTCCAGCGACATCTGCGCAATGATCGGGGCAACGAACCGCGCGCCGATCGCTGTGGAGCAGGTGACGCGCAACTCTCCCTGCGGAACGACACCGCCAATCACGGAATCCAGCACTTCGTTTCGTTGATCCACGACTTCGCGGCACCGCTCGAATAGAACGCGTCCAGTGTCGGTAAGGCTGACACTCCGTGTGGTCCGATAGAAAAGCGGTGTGTTCAGGTGGCTTTCGAGCCGTGCGACCGCGCGACTGATTTGCGACGTCGAAGCGCTCAGGTGCTTGGCACCTCCGGCAAAACTACCCGACATCGCGACAGCCACAAACTCGTCAATGCCATCCCAGCGCTGCTTCATGACTATCCCGATAACGCAACAATGA